>JBIKVN010000285.1:0-3763 GCA_044356865.1 Phycisphaerales bacterium
GGAAGGACGGGCCGTTCCTGACGGTCGGATGCGGCGCCGCGGATGCGGCGTCGCTCGATCGCGAGCTCTTCGGCGTCGACAAGGGCCCCGACGGTCCGGCCAAGGGCCGCGTCGAGCTCGCTTCGGGCGGGACCCTGGTCCTCGACGAGGTCGCCGAGCTGCCGGCCGAACTGCAGGGCAAGATCCTGCGGTTGGTGCAGGATCGGGTCTTCGAGCGATCCGGCAGCCCGATCGCCCGGCCCGCCGACGTGCGGATCATCGCGACGAGCTCACGCGATCTCGCCGATGCGGTCGCCGCGGGTTCGTTCCGCCGCGACCTCGCGATGGCCCTCGGGGTGCTCCCGGTGCGGGTGCCGCCGCTCCGCGAGCGGGCCGCCGATGTCGCCGAGATCGCCGAGCGCTGCCTCGCCGCGGTCGCCGCCCGTGACGGTCGCACCCCGCCGACGCTGTCGCGCGAGGCCCAGGATCTGCTCGTGACCTATCCCTGGCCGGGCAATGTCCGCGAGCTCGAGAACATCTGCGAGCGGGCCGCGGTGCTCGCTCCCGGCGAGAGCGTTTCCGCCGACCTGCTGCGGCCCTGGCTCCTCGCCCCCGGGGCGACCGCGGCCCCGGGCAGCGTGGCGATCTCGCTCGGGACGACCCCGGCCGCCGGCATCGCCTGCGACGGGCAGGTCACCCTCGAGTCGATCGAGAAGGATGTCATCCTCGCCACCCTCGAGCGCCACCGCGGGCACCGGCAGCGAAGCGCCGCCGCCCTCGGGATCGGGGTCCGGACCCTCGGCCTCAAGCTCAAGAAGTGGAAGGACGAGGCGAGCATCCCCGCCCACCTGTGAGCGGCGACGGCAGGTCCTGCGCGGGAGTCGCGGCCGGGCGGCAGGAACTGCAGCCGATCGGGCGGCCCGGCCGATAGCCGACAGCCGGAGGTCGCCCCATGGCCAGCGTGAACGGGATCGGTTCGGTCGGCGGAGTCGGCGTGCCCTTGCGGCCCGCGGTCGTCGCGCCGGCCCCGGTCGCGGGGGGCGTCTCGTTCAAGGACGAGCTGCTCCGCCGGATCGCCGAGGTCGAACGCCTGCAGAAGGCCAGCGAGCGGGCGACCGGCGAGGTGCGGGCCGGCCGTTCCGCCGACGCGACCGCGGCGCTCGAGGCCAAGGCCCGTGCCGACGAGGCGTTCCGCGTGCTTTCGGCGGTGCGCGACCAGGTGCTGGTCGCGATTGAGGAGGTCAAGCGCGCGGTGCCGTGAGGCACCGGGGCTGACCGGGCACCATGAACGCTCTTCTCGAACGAATCCGTGCGATCGTGGATCCGCTCGTGATCCGGCTGCGCGAGTCGACCGGGCTCCTGCTGCTGGCGATCGGGGCGGCGCTCGGGCTCGGGGCGCTCGCCGGGCGCCTGGCCGCGCCGTCCGCGCCGCCTCCGGTGGCCGCGCCGCCCCCGCCGCCCGCGACGAAAGCGACCGATTTCGAAAGCCTCGTCGGCGCCGAAAGCCCCTTCGAGACCTCGCGGCAGGGCGAGCAGAAGCGGCTCGTGGCCCTCCAGAACACGCTGGCCGCGGCGATCGCCGGCTTCGAGGGCGTCGAGCGGGCCACGGTGTTCATCGCGCCGCGCCCGACCACGCTCGGGCTCGGGGCTTCGGCGGCGACCCGCACCGCGAGCGTGCATCTCACGATGGAAGCGGGGCGGCGGCTCGACGACGGGCAGGTCGAGGCGATCGCGAAGCTCGTGGCGGGGGCCGAGACCGGATTGCGGCCGGAGGCGGTCGCGATCGTCGACGGCTCGGGGCCGCGGGCCGCGGCCGCGAGGGCGTTCGATGCCGCGGCGGTCGAGCGGATCGTGCGCGAGCGGCTGGCCCTTCTCCTGCCCGACGGGACGGTGCCCGCGGTGTCGGTGGCGTCCCGCGCCGACGGCGACGCGGCGACCGCGATCGATGTCGCGATCGCGATCCCGAACGCCTACTTCGTCGCCGCGCAGGCCCTCGCCGGGGACGGGCCGGAGTCGCTTTCCGATTTTCGCGCCGCCGAATCGGAGCGGCTGGCCCTTTCGACGCGGCGCTCGCTCGAGGCGACGATCGATCCCGCGACGGGGCGAGTCGCCTCGTGTCGGGTCGACTGGGCCTTCAACGCGGCGGCCGAGCCCATCGCAGCCGACGGATCGTCGTTGGTCCGGCCATTCGTCCTCGCGGGGCTCGGGCTGGCGCTCGTCGTGGCGCTGGTCGGGACGCTTGGGGTGCCCCGGTGGCGGGCGCGACGCCGGGCGGCGGTCGCGGATCGGGTCACGGCGGAGCGGTTCGAGCCGAAACCCCTCGGCCCCGCGGTCGAGGATGCCTTCCCCCGCGATCCGGAAGAGGCGGCCCGCGCGATCGACCGCTGGGTGCGGGGCGGGGCGGCGTGAGCGAGCCGACCGGCCACACCACCGATCGCGCCGAGGCGGCCGCCCGCTGGCTGCTTTCGCTGTCGCCCGAGGATTCGTCGGCGGTGGTCGAACGGCTTTCCCGGGAGACGCTCGAGGAGATCCGGGCCGCGCTCGGCCGGCTCGGCGAGCCGGCGACGGTCCCCGAGGAACCGCCGGTCGACGACGGGCGGCTTGATGCGGAGCCGCCGTTCCTGCTGGCGGCGCTGCTCGCGGCCACGCCCCCGTCGGGGCGGGACGGCCTTCGCGCCGCGATCGCCGCCCGACGCGGCCCCGCGGTGCTGGCCGCGATCGACGCCCACGGCATGGTGACGCCGGTGCCGGACGCCGAACGGGCCCTCCGTTCCGGATGGGAAGGATGCGCATGAGGCTTCTCAAGCGAGACGCGGCCACCGCGATCCCCTGGACCGGGATGGATCTTCGCGCCGAGGCGGCCGGAAGCGTCGAACGCGATCTCGCCGAGGCCGAGCGGCGGGCGAGCGACCTGCTCGCCCTGGCCCGTCGCGAGGCGGACCGGCTGCGGGCCGAGGCCCGCACGCGAGGCTTCGCCGAGGGGCACGAGGAAGGCCTGGTGGAAGGCATCGCCCGTGGCGAGCGGATCGGGCTCGAGCGTGCGGTGGCCGAGCACGCGGCGCTTGCCGGTCGCTGGACGGACGCCCTCGCGGCGTTCGAGCGCGATCGCGGCGGGCTGCTGGCGGCCGGCCGCGACGGCGTGCTGCGGCTGGCGATGGCGATCGCCGGGCGGATCGCGCGGCGCACCCTCGCGGTCGATCCGGCGGCGGTGGCCGTCGAACTCGAGGCGGCGCTCGAGACCCTCGGGGCGTGCGACCTCGCCACCGTCGAGGTGCCGCTCGGCGAGAAGGCCCGCCTCGAGCGGGCGCTGCCGCCGCTGGCCGCGGCGCTGGCCGCCGCGGGCGGGCTCACGATCGTCGAGCGGGAGGATCTCGCGGCGGGCGGGGTGATCGTCCGCACCGCGGACGGTCGCGTCGACGCCTCGCTCGAGACTCGCATCGAGCGGGTCGCCGAGGCGATCCTCGCGAGCGCCGGCGAGGTGCGGACGGGCGAGGGAACCCTCCCGTGACCTACCTCGACGCGGCGATCGCGACCGTCGCCAGCCTCGACCCGCGGGGCGTCGAGGGCACGGTCGTCGCGGTGCGTGGCCTCACCCTCAGCGTGAGCCGCCTGCGGCTTCCGGTCGGCAGCCTCGTCGCGATCGACGCGGTCGGCGGCGGCCCGGCGCTCCGCGGCGAGATCATCGGCTTCGACGGCGACCGGAGTCTCGTCATGCTGCTCGGGAACGCCGCGGGCGTCGCGCCGGGGGCGATCGTGCGCGGCGAGCGCGTCGGCGCGACCATCG
>JBIKVN010000286.1:0-3753 GCA_044356865.1 Phycisphaerales bacterium
GCCCACGGCCCTCGTCGGCGCCGCCGTCTCGACCGCGCGGACCTCGGGGGCGGGCGCTCCGGCCACGAGCGTCTCGATGAGCTCGCCGCCGGCCCCGCCCTCGCTCGCCACGAGGAACGCGGCGGTCTTCCCGCCCGACTGCGCGCCGCTGGTCGCGGCCGCCTCGCGACGGGCCCGCTCGACGAGTTCCATGAAGAAGTCCTCGAGCCGCTCCCGCGGGCTCTCGACCCGGTCGATCCCGACCTGCTGCAGGCGATGGAGCAGCTCGTCGACCTGCGCGATCGTCTCGGGCGAAAGCCGCGGGGTGCGGAGCAGGGTGTGGCTCGTGTCGACGAGGAGCTCGGCCGAGGTACCCGCGGCGCGGACCTTGCCGCCGTACAGGATCACCATCCGGTCGCACACGTCCTCGACCTCGTCGAGGAGGTGCGACGAGAGCAGGATGGTCTTGCCCGCGCGGCCGAGCTCGAGCAGCAGGTCCTTGACCTGCCGCGTGCCGACCGGATCGAGCCCCGAGGTGGGCTCGTCGAGGATCAGGAACTCGGGGTCGTTGATGAGCGCCTGGGCCAGGCCGAGCCGCCGCGTCATGCCTTTCGAGAACTCGCCGACGGCGCGATGCCGCGCCCCGGACAGCCCCACCATCTCGAGGAGCTCGTCGACCCGCCGCTTCCGCTCGCGCCGCGCGAGCCCGAAGAGCTTCGCGTAGAAGTCGAGGGTCTCCTCGGGCGTGAGGAAGCGGTACATGTAGCTTTCCTCGGGCAGGTAGCCGATCCGCCGCTTGACCGCCACGTCCGAGGGCTCGTGTCCGAGGACGGACAGCCGCCCGCGGGTCCGGTGCAGCAGCCCGAGGATCATCTTGATGGTCGTGCTCTTGCCGCTGCCGTTCGGGCCGAGCAACCCGAAGATCTCGCCGCGCTCGATGTGGAAGTCGATCGCGTCGACCGCGGTGGCCTTGGCCCGCAGCCAGAAGTCGCTGAAGACCTTGGTGAGGCCGACGGCCTCCACGATGCGCTCGGCGGTACGGCCGGCTCGTTGGGCGGGAAGGGGCATGGCGGCGTACCTCAGCGGCCCGCCCCGCCCGAGGCGTCGCGCTCGAGCCGGCGTCCGGGCGTGTCGATGTTCATCTGCTGCCCGCTCAGCTGGAAGTTCGAATAGAGCAGGTTCAGTTCCTCGGCCGAGCGCTTCTTCCGCTCGAGGGCCGCGTTGCGGCGGGTCTGCATGACCTCGGGCGAGCTGGCCACCCGGAGGTCGAACCCCTCGAGGGCGAGCGGCGCCGAGAAGACCTCGACCTCGTTGCCGGCCAGCACCGTCGCGACCGCCTCCAGCCAGAGCTGCCGCACCAGCTGTCGCGGGTTCTCGCGATAGCTCGCGAGCAGGCCGTTGAGCCGGCGGACCTCCTTCGCGAGGTTCGCCTCGACCGCGACCTGCTTCGCCTTCGCCCGCTGCACGATGCGGGCCGCCTCCCCGCCGAGGTCGTCGCGGTCGAACCGGGCGCCGATCGAGGCGAGGATCGCGTCGGCCGCGTCGCGATCGCCCCGCAGGAGGGCCGCCTCGTAGTCGGCGATCAGTTTCCGCAACTCGCCGAAGACCCGCTCGCCGGCCACGCCGGTGAGGATCGTCGCGACTTCCTGGCGGGCCCGCTCGACGGTGGTCTTCGCCTCCTCGCGCTTGGCCTGCACCTCGCGGAAGCGGCTCTCCACCCGCCGCGGGGGGCTGCGCTCGGGCAGCGAGACCGACACCAGCCGCACGCCGAGGCCGGTGGCGTCGAGGGCCTCCTGGGCCTTTTCCTGCAGGGTCTGGGCGGGCAGGTCGCGCGACTCGACCAGGTCCTTGAGGGTGAACTCGGCCGCCATCTGGACCGCCCCCCGCCGCAGCGCCGCCCGCACGATCCCGTCGATGCGATCCGGCGAGGTCGAGCGGAGAAACCGCACGGCGTCGTCGATGGCGTACTCGGCGTCGATCGCGAGATGGGCAAGGTCACCGTCGGCGGTGACGAGGAAGCCGTCGCGGCCGGCGAAGAGCTCGGTCACGGCCTCCGCGTTCTCGATCTGCTCCTCGCGGGTGACCTGGTTCGGGCGACGGAACGGCAGGAACTCGCGGTCGAGCCGGATCGTCCGCCGCGCCTGGAACTGCTCGATCTCGCCGATCGGATAGGGCCAGAACGGCTGCAGCCCGGGCGAGAGGGCCTCCTCGCCATCGGTGCCCTGGATGCGGCCGAAGATCGTCTTCACGCCGGTGTGGCCGTCCTTCACGGTCTGGAAGCCCGAGAAGAGGAAGACCGCCACGAGCCCGACGATGCCCACCTGCAGCACGCGATAGGAAAGCCGCAGCGCCTCCGCGAGGCTCTGGTTCGCGGGGTCGAGCGCCTCGCGCAGCTTCGCCCGCTCGCTCTCGACGCCCGCGACGGTGAACCGCGCGCTCGCCTCGCGCCGCGGCGAGTCCATCCCTTCCGCCGCGCCGCCGGTCTCGGGGCCGCCTTCCTGGGGAACCTGCGATTCCATCGTTCAGCGCCCCTCCCCCGCCGGGCCGTCCTTCACCGGCGGCTGGGGAATGCCGTTCGCGGCGGTGGGCGCCGCGAGGTCGAGCAGGTGGAACGGCGCCCGCGAGGTGTCGGTGATGAAGGTGGTGCTGCCGGAGAGGCCGCTCTTCAGGGTGTCGAGCCACGCGAGGAAGATCGCGAGGTCGGCCTGCTTCTTCATCTCCTCGTAGTAGCGGGTCGCCTCCTCGTTGCCCTGGGCCTCGATCTGGGCCGCCCACTGCTCGGCGAACGAGCGGATGGTGTCGGCCTGGCTCGCGGCCTGGCTCTTGAGGGCCTCGGCCTCGCTGTTGCCGCGGGCCTCCTCGAGCTTCGCGAGGGTGTTCTGCACCTCGGCCATGCGGCCGAGCACGGCGTTGGTGGTCTTCGGCGGCAGGAGCACCTGGCTGATGCCCACGAAGACCGGATCGATGCCCGCGAGATCGCCCGAGCGGAGATCCTCGAGGATCGCCCGTTCGGCCTCGGCGAGCTTGCTCTCGGCCCCGATGAGCCGCTCGAACGGGTAGCGTCCGACGACCCGCAGGGCCCCCTGCAGCCGCTGCTCGAGCTGGCGCCCGGCATCCTCGAGCGTCCCGTAGGCGGTGAAGAACCGCATCGCCCCCTCGTCGCCCGCGGAGATCCGCCATTGGAGGTACGCCTGCAGCACGACCTGCTGGCCGTCCTGGGTGAGTACGGTCTCGAGCGGGCTCTCGACGAACTGGAGCCGGGTATCGAGGCGGGCGACCTGGTCTATGAAGAACGGCGCCTTGAGCTGGAGGCCCGGCTCGCGGACCACGCCGGCCGGCTGGCCGAAGCGGGTCTTCACCGCGAGCTCGTGGAAGTTCACGGTGTAGGTGGTGTTGAACAGCACCAGGACGAGGACCAGCAGGGCGCCGATCGCGATGGTGAGGGTTCGGGTCATGGCAAGGTTCGGGGGAGGGATCACTTCTCGGAAGGGGCGAGGTAGTCGGCGAGGTTGAGGCCCGACTCGACTTCCTTCATCTCGACATCGATGCGGGTCCGGGCGGGATCGCCGCCGAGGACATACTTCACGCGCACGCCCTGCAGGTTCTCGGCGAGCAGCCGCATGAGGGCCCGCTGGCGGTAGAGCTCGGGATCGACCGACCACGCCGCCGCCTCGCCCAGCACCTCGGCGGCGTTGCGGCGGGCGTCCATGTGGAGTTCCCAGCGGCGGGCACGGGCGGAGCTGATCACGCTCGCGGTCGCCGCGGTCGCCTCGA
>JBIKVN010000287.1:0-3747 GCA_044356865.1 Phycisphaerales bacterium
GGCGACGCGGTCGCGATCGAGCTCTGGGACGATGTCGACCCGGACCTCGCGAAACTCCCGTGGGCGCAGGCGAACCGCATCGATCCGGGCGACAGCTCGATCCGCGACAACCGCTTCGCCGGGTGCGAGACCGCGATCGAGCTGCGGGGCACGACGGGCGACCTCGTCGACGGGAACACCGTCGAGGGCGCCACCGTCGCGGTGCGGCTGGTCGACGCGAAGGGCACGATCGTCGGTCGCAACGGGTTCGGCGGCGCCGCGGTCGAGACCGGCGGGGCCGAGGTGAAGTCGGGGCCGATCCCGATGCTCGACCCGAAGCCAATCCCGACGCCCGAGGAGCTCGCGAAGACGCTGCCCGGCGTGAAGGCCCCGGTCGGCGCCCGCCGCCATCTCCGCGGACGCGACAAGATCGTGATGACGCCCTACGGCCCCTACGACTGGGCGTCACCGGCCCTGTTTCCGACCCGCACCGAACCTCACCAGCAGCACTGGCGGGCGCTCGGCATCGGGGCGATCAAGGGCGTCGACGTCTTCGGCGGCGGGCCCCTGCGGGTGGTCGGTGACACCGGCCGCGGCCTCGCGACCGTCTACTCGGAGTCGCCCGGCTTCGTGATGCCGTACCGGGTCCGTTTCCGGCACGACGACGGCAAGCTCGACGCCTTCGGCACGATCTCCTCGGCCGACTGGTCGGTGCGGTTCTTCCCGCTCGCGACCGACCCGCGCGAGGATCCCGAAGGCTGGAAGGCGGCGTCGGTCGGGCCCGCAAGCGTCGAGATCGTCGCTCCCGCGATCGACTTCGCGTTCGGGAACGACGGCCCCTCGTCGCTCGCCCCGACGCCACTCGCGGCCGAGACGCTCGCCGAGGCGAAGCTGCCGAGCGACCGCTTCGGCACGGCGGCCAAGGCCACCATGCGGTTCCCCGCCGGCCGCTGGAACCTGCACGTCGAGAGCGACGACGGCGTGCGGCTGCGGGCCGACGGCGCGACGCTCATCGACGACTGGACCTGGCACGCCCCGCGGACCGCGGTCGCCACGCTCGAGGTCGCCGAGGCCCGCGAGGTCACGATCGAGCTCGATCATTTCGAGCTCGACGGCTTCAGCGTCCTGCGCTTCCGCATCGACGGCGAGCCCGCGGTGAAGCCGTGGGACGGCCGGACGAACCAGCCGAAGCCCACGGGG
The DNA here is from genome assembly GCA_044356865.1 of Phycisphaerales bacterium. Lineage (GTDB taxonomy): Bacteria > Planctomycetota > Phycisphaerae > Phycisphaerales > SM1A02 > JBEIUL01. The sequence continues at coordinate 1,180 of JBIKVN010000287.1, forward strand.
TCGTGAGGCGGGCTTCCGACAGCTTGTGAACACCGGAGCCGCCCCACCGGCAGCTCCGGCTCTTGAGGGCGAAACTCCGCGACTTCCCGTCCCGGAGATTTGCCATGCGCCGTTTCCCCATCCGGCCGCGGTCGACCCTCGCCGCGTTCCTCGGCCTCGCCGCCGCCTCGACCGCCCTCGCCCAGGACGGCTCCGACGACCTCCGCCGCGAGGTCGACGAGCTTCGCCGCATGAACGAGGCGCTCCTCGGCAAGGTCGACCGCCTCGAGAAGATGGTCGGTGACGACGAGTGGCTCACCGAGACCCGAGCCGCCGAGATCCGCGCCATCGTGCAGGACACCCTCGCCGACAGCGCCGCGCGGGCGAGCCTGCAGTCGTCCGGGCAGACCGCCGGCTGGGACAAGGGCTTCTTCCTCGCCAGCGCCGACGGGAACTTCCGCATGAACATCAAGGGCCAGATCCAGTTCCGCTGGGCCTTCGACTACCGCGACCGGCCGGCGGGCGCCCCGGTGGCGGCCACCGACCTCGAGCAGCAGGAAACCTGGGGCTTCGAGATCCGCCGGGCCCGGTTCTCGTTCTCGGGTTACCTCATCGACCCGAGCTGGGAGTACGAACTTCAGCCCGCGCTCCGCCGCAACGGCGGCGGGGCCGGCGGCGGCAGCCTCGACAACGCCTGGATCCGCAAGTCGGTCGAGGCGTTCGGTGGCAAGGCGTCGCTGCGGGCCGGGCAGTTCAAGGGTCCCTACAACAAGGAAGAGACCGTCTCGAGCACCCGCCAGCTCGTGATCGAGCGCACGCTCGTGGGCGAGACCTTCACGACCAAGTGGGTGCAGGGCATCGAGTTCGTCCAGGCGTGGGATCGCGCGAAGATCTACGGCTTCTACGGCGACCGGGCCCGGGGCCTCGCGACGATCCCGACCGACGGGACGGACCCGGCCCTCGGCTTTCCCGACTCGATCAACACCGGAGCGTTCTCCGTCCCGCAGACCGACTACTCGTTCATCGCCCGCGCCGAATGGCTCGCCAGCGGCGCGTGGAAGCAGGTCGATGACCAGACCTCGCCGGCCGCGGACGATTTCGGGCTGCTTTTCGGAGTCGCGGGCATGGCCGAGGCCTACCGCGGCCTTCCGGCCTCCGAGACGATCGGCGGCGACGAGTACTTCAACCCCGCCTCGCTTTGGGGCGTGACCGCCGACGTGACGGTGGCCGCGGGCGGATTCACCATGCTGGCCGCGGGCTACTTCCGGCAGGTCGAGCTCGCGAGCGAGGTCGCGACCCGCGGGGGCGGGACCAACGACGACATGCTCCAGTGGGGCTTCACGATCCAGGGCGGCTTCTACCTCACCGACCACATCGAGCCGTACGCGCGGTGGGAAGTCGGCTCGACCGACACCGACCAGTACCGCACCGACGCGGCGGCCCTGGGCGTTGACGCCGACACGGCGAACGTGATCACCCTCGGCGCGAATTGGTTTCCCGAGGGCTCGAAGAACCGCAACATCAAGCTGTCGGGCGACATCGGGTTCTCGCTGGCCCCGGTCGTCGACTTCGCGCAGACCGGGGCCAACTGGCTACCGGCCCTCGAGCCCGCCGCGGGCCGCGACTACGACGCGGCTCAGATCGTGATCCGCACGCAACTGCAGTTGTTGTTTTGAGGTTCGGGGCGGGCGCGGGCTGACGCGGATGGACGCGAGAGCCGTTCGTGGGTTGGGCGCGGAAGGCGGGGCCACGCCCCGCCGCGCATGCAAACGGGCCTTCGTGATGCAAGATGCGTGGTGCGCGCTCACGGCCGCGGCCGGAAGACGAGACCGAGTCGTACGTTCGCGGCGGGGCGTGGTGCGCGATGAACGCGTCGCGAGTCCCGCGTCAACCTCCAGCCGCCGCCGGCGCCTCCGCGACCGTCATCCCGTCGACCATCGCCTCGAACGCGGCGCGGTTCGCGTCGACGGTCGCTTCGGGCCCGACGAGCCGGATGAAGACGTTCCGGCCGGGCGCCTCGACGATCGCCCCGAGCTGGGCGTAGCCGGATCGCGGCGCGGGCGCTCCCATCGGCACATAGCCGCCGCGATTCTCGACGATCGTGACCTTCAGGCCCGCGACCGTCCGCTCGCTGCGGACCGGCGTCGACGCCGCGCCCTCGGCGGTGCGGAACTGGCCCGACCAGCGGGTGATGTTCCCCTCGACCGGTCCACCGTCGCCGGCCTTGAAGAGGCTGAAGACGAGTTCGGCCGAACCGGTCGAGTCGGCGGCGCCGGGCACCGCGTACTGCAGGGTGCGGAACTGCATGGTGGGCTGCTGCCAGGTCCAGGTCGCGGGCTTCGGAAGCACGAGGCCCGCGATCTCGACGCGGTTCGCGTCGTCGTCCGCGCCGGAGAGCTTCCAGTTCGCGTCGGCGGCGGCCGGCGCGGCGGGAACGGCCGGAGTCGCCGGTGCCGGCGGGGTCGCGGGCTTCACGACGATCGGTTCGGGCGGCTGGGGGGCCGGGCCCGGCTCTCCGCACGCGACGGGAAGCGCGAGGAGCGCGACGACGAGCGGGCGGGAGACGACGGTTCGGAGCGATTGGTTCGT
>JBIKVN010000071.1:0-13180 GCA_044356865.1 Phycisphaerales bacterium
GCCGATGCTGACCGAGGTGGTGCTGGCGAGATTCGCGCCGTTGATCGTGATCAGGGTGCCGCCCTCGACCGGACCCGTGGACGGGGCGACGCCCGAGATCGACGGCCCCGCGAAGTAGGTGAACGCGCCGGACAGCGTCGCCGTTCCGCCCGGGGTCGTCACCGAGAGGTTCTTCACGCCGGCGGAGTGGACCGGCGTCACGGCGGTGATCGTGTTCGCGTTCACCACGGTCACGCCCGTCGCGGCCTTCGTGCCCAGCTTGACCGAGGTCGCGCCGGTGAAGTTCGTGCCCGTGATGGTGATCACGGTGCCGCCCGCGGCCGGCCCGACGCTCGGCGTCACCCCGTTGACGGTTGGCGGCGGAAAGTAGGCGAAGCCGCCGGTGCGGGTCGTGGCGCCCCACGGCGTGGCCAGCGTGACATCCCTCGGCCCGAGCGTACCTGCCGGTGTCACCGCTCGCACCTTGGTCGCGCTGACGATCACGAGGCCTGTCGCCGGAATGCCGCCCACCGTGACCGAGGTCGTCGCGCCGAGGCCCGAGCCCGTGATGGTGATCGTCGTTCCGCCGGCGACCGGGCCCGCCGACGGTACGATCGAGGTGATCTTCGGCGGCGCGAAGTAGGTGAAGCCGGCGGCGAGCGAGGCGGTGCCGGACGGGGTCGTCACCGAGACGCCCTTCGCGCCCGCGGTGTGCGAGGGCGTGAGCGCGGTGACCGTCGTCGCGTTCACCACCGTCACGCCGGTCGCGAGTTTCGTGCCGAGCCGCACGGCCGTCGCCCCCGACAGGTTCGTGCCGGTGATAGTGATCAGCGTGCCGCCGGCGGTCGGACCCTGGTTCGGGGTGACCGCGGTGACGGTCGGGGCGGCGAGGTTCGCGAAGTACGTGAAACCGTGCGCGAGCGTCGCCGTGCCGGACGGCGTGGTGACGCGGATCGCGGCCGGACCCGGCTCGCCCGCGGGAACGGTCGCGCGGAGGGCGTTCGGCCCGAGTTGCACCACCGAACTCGCGCGGGCCTCGCCCACGCGGACCGCGGTGGCGCCGTCGAGATTCATGCCGGCGATCGTGATTTCGGTGCCGCCTTCGGCCGGACCCGACGCGGGCGTCACCGTGGAAACCTGCGGCGGCGGGCCCGACCAGCGCGACAGCAGGAACGCGAGGTCGCCCGCACCGACCAGGCCGTCGCCGTCGAAGTCGCCGAACGGCGGGTTCACCTGGCCCCACATCGAGAGCAGCAGCGAAAGGTCCGAACCGCCGACCGTACCGTCGAGATCGAGATCGCCCCGGGCCCGCTCGCATGAGTCGGGCTCGCCGTCGCCGTCCGAATCGATCGCCGTGCCGTCCTCGATCGCACAGGGGTCGGGTACGCCATCGCCGTCGCAGTCGAGGAGCGTGCCGTCGGCGAGGTCGCAGGTGTCGATCGTGCCGTTCCCGTCGCAATCGGACGCGATCGCGATGGTGACGGTGACTTCGGTGAAGGCGTTCGGGCACTCGTTCGCCCCGGCGGTCGGATCGCCCGTCACGAGGACCGGAATCGATCCGGTCGTCGCGCCGGCGACCAGCCCGTTCCACCGTTCGGCGGAAACCGTCACCGTCGCCTTGTCCGGCGCCGCGGGACAGGGCGAGCCGCCCGACGCGAAGAGTCCCGTCGCGACCTCGACGCCCGCGAGTGAGAGCGAAACGGTCGCGCCGCGAGGCCCGAGATCGGCGATCGCCCGCACGCGGACCGTCACCGGCCAGAGCGTCGGGCCGACGTCGCGGAGCGCGCCCTGCGCGGCGCCGCCCGCGAATCCACCGAGATTTCCTGTCCCGATCGTCACCGACTCGCACGCGTCACCCACGCCGTCGCCGTCGCAATCCCCTTGCTCGGCGTTCGCGACGTCCGGGCAGTTGTCGCTCGCGTCGACGATCGAGTCCCCGTCACGATCGTCCTCGGGGCAGGCGTTTGGAGCGTACGCGGAAGCGGTCGACGATCCGAGGACGCAGACCAGCGCGAGGCGGGCGAGCGAGGCGATGCGGAATGGACGAATCATGACTCGCTCCCGGGGCCGGCCGGCAGCACGAGGCGGGCAAGTTCATGCAGGTAGACCTCCAGATTCACGTATCCAGCGGTCGACAGTTCGGTGCCGTTGTGGTTCGCGACCTTCGGGTCGAGCCCCTTGTCGATCTCCCACCAGTCGGGCATGCCGTCGCCATCGGTGTCGGTGGGGGCCGCCGGCGGTGAGCCCGAATAGGCCGGCAGCAGCGCGTCGCCCGCGGGATTCACGCTCGGGCTCGCCGGGTCGATGGTGTCGTTTCGCACCCGCTGGACGAGTCGCGTGTCCATCGGATCCCGCGGCCAGGCCCCGACGCGGTCGGGCAAGACCGCGGGAAGGTCGAGCGCCGCGGTGTAGGTGATCGGAGGGAACGGATGCCGCGCCGGCATGTCCTGGGCCAGCCGCGACGTCGGGTCGGGATTCGTCTCCTGCGGATAGTCGTTGCAGCAGTAGAAGAGCTGGTAGTCCGATCGGCTTGGATAGCGGCTCATCCGGTTGCCCTGCACGTGCAGCTGGTTGCCGGGGGCCGAACTCTCGCGGAGGATGGCGTCGTCCCACATGCCGTACGGAAACGAGTTTCCGGTTCGGAAGTGGTTGTTGACCGCGTTCAGCCGGTGGTAGATCGGATACGGATTCCCGGCCGGGTCGGTGACCGGCCAGCCGGTGTTGGCTCCGAGGGCGATGAAGAAGCGCGGATCCCAATACAGGTTGCTCGAGAGCTCGAGATTCATCGTGCTGCCCGCCGCGGCGAGCGACTCGCGCGACGACTCCGGCAGCCGGCCCTCGATGCGGCTGAACAGGTTGTGGTGGATCGAGACGTCGTCGAGCGCGAACCCGTGGGCGGGGTTCGAGTAGTTCATGAGGATGCCGCCGTAGAGCGAGTGCCCGCCGAGCGTCTCGGCGATGATCGAGTTCTGCAGCGTGATCCGGTTCGAGTAGGAAATCTCGACCGCCTCGTCCGTGGCGTTCCCGATCGAGACGTGGTCGACGATCGCGTTCCGGGTGTAGCGCAGCCGCAGCCCGTCGTCGCTCGGGCCGTTCAGGCCGGGGCGGACGCGAATGTGCTGCAGGATCCAGTTCTCGGCGAAGGAAGCGGGGGCCGCAACCGCCTGGTCCTGGAAGGGCGTCTCGTCGGTGACGAAACCTCGTACGGTAATGCCGCCCGGCGAGGTCTGGCCGGCGATGGTCACGTTCCCGCGCCGCAGGTGGATGCGGGCGTCGATCAGGCCGCTGACCTTGAAGAGGATGTACTTCGCCCCCGGCTGGTCGATCGCCCACTGGAGCGAACCCGGGCCCGAGGAGGCGGTGGTGGTGACGTAGAGCACCTGGCCGCCGCGTCCGCCGGTGGCGGCGGCGCCGAAGCCTTCAGCGCCGGGAAACGCGGGCGGCGTGGCGTGGGCGGCGGCGGCGAGGCACGCCGCGAGCGCGAGAACGGTGCCCGGCGTGCATATGGAAACATTCATCTTCAACGGGCCCCCGTGCATGAATGGGATGGTCCCCGGACCGGTCCGGATAGTCTGCCGGAGGGAAAGCCCGTCGCGAAGGGGGCGGAATTCGTTTGGGGCGGATGCCCCTCAGCCCCCGGGCAACCTGGCCTCGATCGAGATCGATGGCTGCCGTCCATCCCGCATCAGGTTGTTCAGCCGCGGGTCCCCGGTCGGTCGCACGTCCCAGGCGCCCCCCAAGGCCCGGTTCAGCGCCCGCACGATGCGGTGCATGTCCCAGCCGGGGTTGCCGTCGAGATGATGGATGCCCGCGGATGGCCTTTCCAGCAGATCGGCGAGCGCCCGAGCGGTGTCCTCGAGGAACGAGCAGGCCTGGAACCAGTCGACGCTCGCCTCGACATGGCCGCGGTCGGCCTGGCGTCGCATGAAGTGCTCGACCATCTGGTTGCCGCCGGGCCGGAGCGCGATCTGCCAGCCGAGCCGCACGATCCGGGCGTCCGCATTCGCGGCCAGCACCCGACGCTCGCACTCGAGCTTGTATCGACCGTAGTCATCGCGGGGCTCGGGCACCGCCTCCACGCCGTGCGGCCCGGCCTGGTGGGATCCGAACACGGATACCGAACTCGTGTAGAGAAACGCCACGCCCATCCGGCGGCAGCAGGCGGCAAGGTGCCCGGCCCAATGCGGATCGCCCATGCCGCAGTGCACGAGGGCCGTGGCGGCCGACGCGCGGACGTGCCTCTCCACCGCCCGGTCGTCGTCGGGCGATACCGCCGAGCGGTCCCAGGCCAGGACCTCGCCGCCCCGGGCCCGAAGCTCGGCCGCGAGCGCCGGCGCGACGGTGCCGTTCAGGCCGGTGATCAGGGTTCGTGGGTGAAGCACGGTGAAAAGCCTACGCGACGACGGCGTGCGACGCCTTGGCGTTCCGTACGAACGGGGCGAACGACGACTTGGGCGCTACGCGAGCGCCGAGCGTGCGGCGAGCCGGCTCACGTCGGGTGTCCGCACTCCCGACAGAACTTGGATTCCTCGTCGTTCAGCGTCGAGCAGGAACGGCAGTGGACCTTCACGACCGGCGTCCGCTCCGGCCCCGAGGCGGTCACCGTCGCGCTCGATGAAGAACGCACCTAGGCTGGCGCCGCCGGAGCGCAGGTCGCCCTCGACGGTCGGGCCCTTGCCGAGGGAGCAGGGGATGGGGGTCATTGCGGCGAGAATTGCGAGCGTTTGGTCCGAGGCGCGCGGTTCTCGCCGAGCACGGGACGGCGGTTGGCATCGGGTCGCCGAGGGACCGCGGGTCGCAAAAAGCAGCCGTGACCACGCGCGGCACGGCCTCGGCGGCGTTCGACATGAGCCTTTCGATTTGGCGACTGCGCATGCACCAGCGAGAGTTCACGTGGAACCCGGCGGTGACTTGGCCCCCGAAATCTCCTGGGCTACCTTGTCCGCTCGCCGGCGCCGGACTTCTTCCGGACGGTCATCGCATCGAGCACTTCCATGGTGTCGCAAACGGCCAGGCGGCGGCTTCTCCGGATCGCGGTACTTCTCGTCGCTTTCGCGATCTTCAACGCGGCCGAGCGGCTGGTTGGCGGTCGCGGCCTTCCGGACCGCATCGATGACCTCATGCATGACCTGTTCACGCCGGTCAACGGTTTGCTCCAGGCGAACCCGCGACTGGCCGACGCGCTGCTGATCGCGATCACCGCGATCGTCGACATCGCCGGAGTCGGTCTCGCCATCGGTGCGATCGTCAGCAAAAGCGTCCGTCCGCTCGTCGGACTGCTGGTGCTGTACGGCATGCGGCAGTCCGTCGACCTGCTGTGCGAGTTGCCGGCGCCGAGCGGGATGATCTGGCGATACCCCGGATTCCCCTCGCTCCTGGTCGACTACGGCGTGCTGGGCGACTTCTTCTTCTCCGGCCATACGGCGCTGATCGCGTACGTAACCCTCGAGCTCGCGACCCTGCGAAGATGGTGGCTGACCGCGCTCGGCCTCGGCTGCACGCTCTTCATCGTCGCGGCGCTCTTCTCGCTGCGCGCCCACTACACGATGGATGTCTTCACCGCCGTCGTCGTGGCCCTGCTCGCCTTCCTGTCGGGTTCCGGCGTCGCGGGTTTCCTCGAGCGGCGTCGGGCGGCGGCGGCGATGGCCCAAGGGGCTGGGGGCGAACGCCGCGGACCTGTGTCGGGGACTTCGCAAGCGCGGTGACCTGATCCGCGGAATCGTCCGCCTGTCGAACGACCGTCCCTGCCTCGTACTGTCAACCTCTCGCATCGTTCGCCGCCGGGCCGTCGTGGTCGGCCGTCCGGCCGCGGACCCGAAACGAAAGGTTTGACTCATGTCCTGGGGAAAAGTTGCCTGCGCCGTCGCGTGCGGCGCTGCGGGGTTGGTTGATGCCGCATCGGGGCAAGGCGCCGCATGGCGCACCATCGTGAACAACGGGCAGTTGATGCCCGGATCGGACCGGCCGTTCAGCAGTTACAGCCCGGGCTCGGTGAACGAACGCGGCCTCGTGGTGTTCCGGGCCCGCAGTCGCGGGCCGGGCCAGCCGATCCGCGGCTTGTATGCGTTTGATCTGGCGGGCCCCAGTCCGTCGTTGCGGGTCGTCGGCCAGGTGGGCGGTGAGGTGCCGCCGCCGAACAACACCGAGTATCCGCCGGGCAGCGGAAGTCTCGCGACGTTCACCGAGTTTCCCGCCTTTCCCCGGATCGACCGCGATTCGGACCTCATCGTGACCCGTGGGCAGTCGCGCCCGGTCTGGACCTACCTGCTCGAGGACGGCAGCGAGACGAGGGTGGGAGTGGCGGGCGTGTACGCCTGGACTCCCGATGGCCTGGTCACGGCGGCCAACCTGCTCGGTGCGGTCACCGACGCCGAGGACGGCTCGCTCGTCTTCCCGTGGTGGCAGGTTCCGGGCGCCGGGCCGGGAACCCGTTTCGACCAGTTTCCCGGCTCGCCGACCGCGACCGGTGATCTCGTCGCCTTCAAGGGGAACTTCACCGATGCGGACACCGGACTCGGGCAGACGGGAATCTTCTTCCGGCGTCTCTCCGCGTCGGGTGCCCCGGCCGCGGTCGAGGTCGTCGCCCGTTCGGGCATGCCGATTCCCGGCACGAAGATTCCGTTCGGATCGACTTCGCCGCCGAGTGCCGCCGATGGTCTCGTCGTCTTCCTCGGCCTCGACAACGAGGAGGCCCCGACCGCCGGCGGCATCTATCTCGCGCCGCTCGAGCCGCTGCCCGAACTCACCGCGCTGGTGCGGATCGGCGATCCGGTGCCCGGCGAGGTGACCGGCACCGCGACCTTCAATCGCCTCGGCGAGGCCCTCTCGTTCGATGGCCGCTGGCTGGCGTTCTGGGGCGCGTGGGGCGAGGAGACGTTCGTGCGGACCCTCACCTGCCCGACCGATGGACAGGAGGAAGTCATCGCAATCTGCAACAAGCAGTATCCCGACGGGTTCGACGTCGAGATTCCGGTGAACCAAGGGATCTTTGCGCTCGACCTGCAGAGCGGCGAGTTCCTGCCGATCGCGAAGACGGGCGTGAAGGGTGTTCAGGATTTCCTGTATTGGGTGTTCTCGGGCAGCCCGGGCACGGGTGGCGAGGGGCACGGCGGCGAGGGCCTCGAGGACAAGGGCGAGGGACCGCGGTGGCGATCCTCGGCGTTCCTCGCGATCGACGGGTTCGCCGAGGGGGCGTTCCGCGCCGCGTTCAAGGCGTCCATCGACGGGACGGACGCGATCCTCACCCGGGTCGGCCCCGCGCCGCTCGGCGAGCCGGTGCTGATCGCGGTCGGCGGCGGGGCGGAGGCGATCGATCCGGACGCGCCCGAGGGTTCGGTGATCACCGCGGTGGCCATCGAGCGGGACAGCGTTCGGGCCGACCGGATCATCGTCACCGCGTCGATGGAGAGCACGACGACAAAGGAACCGTGGGCAGGGCAGTACGAAGCCGACCTGCCGCCCGTCCCGAGTTGCCTCGGCGACCTGAACGGTGACGGCGCCGTCTCGGCGAGCGATCTCACGGTGCTGCTGGCGGAGTGGGATTGCGAGGGGGCGTGCTCGGCCGATCTCGACGCGGACGGCATCGTCGACGGCGTCGATCTCGCGATCATGCTCGCGGCGTGGGGCGGGTGTCCGGTGGGGTGAGCGGGTCCCGCGAACCACCTTCTGCACGAACGACGCCTCGAGGCGCTTCGGGAGGTTGATGCGGCCCCGGCTCACGACGAGTTCGGGGCCGCATCACCGCGAACTTCGATCAGCAGTTCCAGCGGCTGCCGGGCATCATCCATACGGCCCGGTCGGCGTTCAACTCGGTCACGCATTATGTCGACTGGGTACGCCCGGCGCGAGGATCCGGCCGGGAACGCGAGGAACCCCGTTTCGCCTCGACGATGTTCGGGCAGGGTGCCGACCTCAAGCGTCGAGCCTGGAGTGCCGCACTGGCCATTCAGGGGGTGCGCTGATGTGCCGGGGCTGCGGTCGTGGTGGCGGCGGTGGTGGCCGGGGCGGCTCCAGCGGCGGCAACGGCATCTTCGGGTTTGTCGCCGGGGTGATCTTGCTCGCGTTGATCGTGTCGTCGTGCCGGTGAAGTACCGGGGAAAGGAAGAAGGCACCCGAGAGGGCGCCTTCTTTTAGGTATCGGGGGTTGGGTGGTGGTCAGTTCGGGCAAGGGCCCCGGCTCGTGTACGGAATCTACAATCCTCCTTCGGCTGGACCCGCATGAGCGTCGCCATCCCACGGGAACCCTGGCATTGACCACCTGCACCACCTGCAATCATGTGATCGCGAAAGGATCCACGGCATTCCTTTACGGAAGCGATAGCGACCAGGTCCTTTGCTGGGCATGCAGATCTGCCGCAGCGTTACTGTGCCCTTACTGCTGCAGAGACTTGCCGAAGCGACCAAAGCGTCAAGCGAAGTGTCCGGGATGCGGCGAAACGTTTCGAGTCGCCTTTGGAACCGCAGTCACCAGCTCGGAAGGTGCCGTGCTCGACGGGCTTCGGACACTGGACGAACTATCGGCCAGTGACTTGTTCGAGGTCCTCACAGGACGATCATGGCGATCGAGGATGGTGGCAAATGAGTCCATCCCGGAATGGGCACAAGCATTCCTCGAATCAGTGACCCCGGGCCGAGGCAGAGGCCCAGAGCCCTCTCGAATCACATGCATCGACGCACTCGTGAAGCTTGCCGAGCACAATCCGGATCTCTCGCTCGGCCTTGGCCGCTCCGCTTGGACTCTGGGCGTCGATCATCAACCCATCATGCGAGTTTGGTTCCGTCGCGAATTGTCCGTGTGGCAGGAGTCCGCGGTCGTGAAGGGCGTTCAGATACTGGTCGCGCCCGAAGCCTGCGAGCAATGCAGGATTCTGGCGGCCAACGGAAGAGTATGGACGATCGACGAGGCGCTCTTGGAGGAACCCTTGCCGTGCAGCCATTGCAAATCCGACGCGGAAAACTCGCCGATCAACAAGGGCTGGTGTCGATGTACTTATCTGCCGGTGCTGGATGAATCCGAGTGAAAGTGCAGAACCGACCGAGCTGTCGCGGTCAGTTCGGGCACGGCCCCCACGAACCGAGGAAGACGGACAGGTCGTTCGCGTTCACCGTGCCGTCCCGATCGATGTCGGCTTCCGGCGTCTTGCCGCCGTCGGTACCCCATGCGAAGAGGACGTACGCGAGGTCTTCGGCATCCACGGTACCGGATGCGTCGAGGTCGCCGGGGCAGTCGCAGGCGTCGGGAACACCGTTTGCGTTCACGTCGGGAGATCCATCGCTAATCTCGGTTGCGTCTGGGCGCCCGTCTGCATCGCAGTCCGAGTAAGGCACGCGGGAAATCGCGTACAGCCCTTGGTCGGGAGTCATGAGTGCCAGCAGTTCAGTTTGAAATCCCTCGCCGTGCCGAACGATGTTGTTTCCGTTGATCTGCCAAAGCCCTTGTACGCCCAAAAAGAAGGGGTCCGCGGAGGAGATGCCGATGGTCCCGTTGATATAGTTATTTGACGCGACAAAAGCAAGTCCGAATGCGTTCAGGGCCACGTTGAACAGTTGTGCGTCATGCCCGTAGTCCCCGGTTCCTCCCATGAAAAGCGCGTTGCCTCCGGCGTGAACGTAGTCGATGAGGGTTTGGTTGTTCGGGGCTCCCGCAGTCAGCCCTCCGCAAAGGATGACCGCGTCATGAGCCATCAACTCGACGAGCGAGATGTCCGGGTTGGTGTTGATTGCCACAGTCGCTCCATTCGCCGCGAGCCTGGATCTCAACGTCTCTCCCTCCCAGCTGGCCATGTAATCAGAGTGAACCAAGATGGAGACACCGTACGTCGGATCCAATTGACCGCAAAAGTTGGCAACGAAGGCATTGGAGCTCTGCGGCTGGTTCGCGAACCCCTCATTGCGAAGCGGCCACTCGTCATTGAAGACGATCACGGTGCCATACGCGGGCGACTGCGCGAGAGCCGGTGTTGAAGCGGTAAGCCCCAAGCAGGCCGCGATGGCCGCTGACGTGACGTTCAAGCGACCTATAGGTCCGACGATCACGGGCAGTTCCCCCAGCCGCCGAGGACGATCGCGAGGTCTTGGGCGTCCACGGTACCGTCGTCGTTGATATCGCAATCGAGCTTGCCTCGGCCGTCCGTACCCCACGCACCAAGAATCGCGGCGAGATCGACTCCGTTGACCTGACCGCCGCCCGTGATGTCGCCGGGGCAGGGATCGCAGGACACGCCGGCATCGCAGCAATCCGGAACACCATTGGAATTGGCGTCTGCGAGCGATCCATCGAGGATTTCCCCGTAGTCGACGAGTCCGTTCCCGTCGCAGTCTGCGGACCACTCGAACACGGAAGCCGTAGCGATCCAACCACCGCCACATATCGCAGGTGCGGGGCTAATGTCATTCCAATAGCCCCCATAGCTTGCGCTGTACAGCTGAATCACGTTCTCCGCGACGCACGCTCCCGCGCACGTTGAGAGGCAGTTGTTCGGCTCGCCTGCGGGATACCAACCGTTGTACGCCCACGGTGTGCCGTCAGACCAACGCCAGCCGCCCCCTGGCTCCGAGAAGTCGGATTCCAAAGTGTCTTGAAATCCGCCCACGAAGGGCCCATAGACCCCGACAAAGGCAGACGGGGTGTTGAACGCCAGCCCGCGGACGAACGCATGTTCGGCAGAGCTACCAAGCGATGCAAGCTCGCCGCCTTGAGCCAAGGCAATCTCTCGAAATGCATACCATGAGGTTTGGGCCTGCACGGCAATCATGTACCAGTGCCCGTTCCCGCCATTCTCGACCCGCCACTGGACGGCCTGCTGCGCGAGGACCGGCGTCGAAGCGGTAAACCCCAAGCAGGCCGCGATGGCCGCTGAGGTGACATTCAAGCGACCTTCAAGGCGGCGACTCACGGGCAGTTCCCCCAGCCACCGAGGACGATCGCGAGGTCTTGGGCGTCCACCGTGCCGTCGTCGTTGATGTCGCAGTCGAACTTTCCTTGACCCGACGTACCCCATGCCCCAAGGATCGCGGCAAGGTCGATCGCGTCAACAACGCCACCGCCGGTGATGTCAGCAAGGCATTCGCAAAGGTCCGGGATGCCGGTTCCGTTCACGTCGTCGAGGGTTCCATCAACGATCTGCCCGTAATCGACGATGCCGTCGCCGTTGCAGTCCGCGGACCATTCAACAACATAACTGGGCTTGCTACCGCCAAAGCATGTGGCGACGGCACTCATGTCGTTCCAGTCCGATGATGCGTAGATGAACTGCAAGTAATGTTCGCCCGGTCGATCGCCGGGTGCCTGGCCGCAGCCGCCGAAATTGTCCGGCTGTCCTGCGTCCCACTGGTTGAATCCCCATGGTTCGCCGGTTACCCACTGCCATCCGGCCGCGGGTTCGCCTGCCCCGATCGGCTGATATCCACCGAGGAAAGGCCCTGCCTGAATCGTGTTCGAGTTGAACGCACCGTATGTTTGGGATGCCAGGTCAAAGATGAAGAGGTTCTCAGCACTGCTCGTAGCGGTGGCGAGGTGGCCGCCATCTGCTAGCGCACGATCCCGGCACTGGAACCAATCTTCACCACCAGGATTAAGTCGAACCTGATACCAGTGGCCATTTCCGCCGTCTTCAATCCGCCACTGAACCGGTAGTTCGCAGGAATCCGGGACTCCATTCGAGTTGAGGTCGGCGAATGTGCCGTTAAGGATCTGCCCGTAATCGACGATGCCGTCGCCGTTGCAGTCCGCGGACCATTCGATGATCGCCGCAACAAACTTTCCGGAGAACCCGAAGGAGCACTGGAAACTTGCCGAGTCAGGCGCATCGCCAATCGCATTCCATGGCTGTGAGCCCGCCGATGGGTTCCAGTAGTGGGTACGGTTGTTGTTGCCTCCGCAAGAGATGGCGTTGTCAGGTTGGCCGGATGCCCAAAGGCCTTCGGGGATCGCCTTCCCGTCTACCCAGGTCCAGCCCCCACCAGGCTCGCTTGCTCCGGAGGCTTGCAGCCCCCCAAGCCAGGGTCCGCATGGACCTCGCCAAAGCGCTGGCGCGTTGGCGACATTCGAAAAGACCCAGTTTGCTTCTTGGAGATCTTCAAGAGCCACTAGGTCGCCACCCATGCCTCTTGAGTTGGCCCGAGCAGAGCTCCAAGAGACTCCGGCTTCGTCAAAAAAGACTCCCTGATACCAATGCCCGTTTCCCCCATCCTCGACGCGCCACTGGACGGCTTGTTGCCCATGGACAAACGAGGCCAACCCCAACGCGGCAACGACGACAATCGATCGAGTTTGCATGCTGGACTCCTTGAACAGGCGATTCAGTCCGGGCAAGGGCCCCACGACCCGAGCACGATGGACAAGTCATTAGCGTCCACGATGCCGTCACGGGTGATGTCGGCCTCCGGCGTCTTCCCGCCGTCGGTACCCCAGGCGAAGAGGACGTACGCGAGGTCCTCGGCATCAACGGTGCCGGACTGGTTGAGGTCACCGGGGCAATCACAAGCATCAGGAATGCCGTTCAAGTTCACGTCGGCCAAGGTCCCGTCAAGGATCTGGCCGTGATCCACGATGCCGTCGCCGTTACAGTCGGCGGACCACTCAAAAATCGCTCTGAGATTCCAAGGGCCATCCCACGGCGGGATGGTCATATCGTTGCCGGCATCGTTCCAACGAGCATTGAACACCCACCCGTGATATCTCCACCATTGAAGGTAGTGCTCGCCTCGTTCATCGGGATGTCCGCCGTTGTTGGGTTCGCCACCTTCCCATGACGAGAACTCCCAAGGCTCTCCCGTGACCCATCGCCAGCCGCCACCAGGTTCCGAGTAGCTCGCGGACGTACGGTCTTGATAGCCGCCAAGAATGAAATCTCCAGCCGCAAGCCCCGCGACCCACGCGTTCTCCGTAGGGGAAGTCAGCGTGGCAAGATGGCCTCCCAAAGACTGCGCGTGGTTGTGCGCGGCCCAGAAGTGCGAAAACACCTCCGTCGTGGGCCGATACCAATGCCCGTTTCCTCCGTCCTCGACCTGCCACTGGACCGCCTGCTGCGCGAGAGCTGGTGTTGAAGCGGCAAGCCCCAAGCAGGCTGCGATGGCCGCTGAGCTGACGTTCAAGCGACCTACCGATCCGACGCTCACGGGCACTTCCCCCAGCCGCTGAGGACGACCGCAAGATCATTCGCGTCGACGATTCCGTCGTCATTCGTGTCGCTTCGGGGGA
>JBIKVN010000072.1:0-13144 GCA_044356865.1 Phycisphaerales bacterium
CAAGCGCCGCGATGCGCGAGAAGGGCATCGCCCCGACGCGGGTCTCGCTCGGCGGCTTCCGCGAGATGTTCTGGACGCCGAGCCAGATGCTCGCGCATCACGCGAGCGGCGGCTGCAACATGAAGACGGGCGATCTCCTCGCGAGCGGTACGGTGTCGGGACCGACGAAAGAGTCGCGCGGCTGTTTGCTCGAACGCACCTGGCGCGGCACCGAACCCATCACGCTCGGCGACGGCACCGAGCGCAAGTTCCTGCAGGACGGCGACGAGGTCATTCTTCGGGGCTGGTGCGCGAAGCCCGGGTTCCCGCGCATCGGCCTCGGCGAGTGCCGGGGCGTGGTGCGGCCGGCGCGGGGGTGAGGGCCGTTTCGGCAGGCGGCCGTATCGCGCCCCGGCGCGGAACGCCGGCCTTGGCCCGCGGGGATGAGCACGAGAGCCGTGCGACGACGAGGCAAGAAGGTGATCGCCGTCCTCGTCAGGCGTCGGCCGCGGGCCGACGTTTCATGCGCGGGGCGTGGTCGGTGGCGAATCACGCAACCGAGCCTCGTGCCGGGCTGGGCGCATGGAGTGCCGGCCTGCGGCCGGCAGGGATGAAGGCATGGGCCGTTCGATGGCGGGAAGCGTGGTGAGCGGCGGTCGCGCCATGCGTCGGCCAAGGCCGACGCTCCAGGCTGGCGTCGTGACGGGCCCAACCGGAAACGCCGGCCTTGGCTGGCGGGGAGGGCCGCCGCCGCCCTCAATCCCACGTGTTCGCGGCCTTGGCCTCGCCGACCCGCACGCCGGGCTTCGCGGCCTTCGCCTTCGCGCCGGTCTTGGCCTTGCCCTTCGCCGCCGGCGCCTTCACGGGCTTCGCCGTCCGGGCGTGGCCGTTCGCCGCGCCGTTCGCGTGGCCGTTCGAACTTCCGTTCGAACTCCCATTCGCACGAGCCTTATCCGCGAGCAACCTCGCCGCCGCGACCTGCGGGTCTTCCTCCCACGACATCGGATACGCGAGGTCGTCCATGTCGAGCGCCGCCTGCGTCGGATACAGCGGCCGGAACGTATCGACCATGACCGCGAGCTCGTTCGTGGACGTCGCCCCGATCGTCGCCTCGACCGTGCCGGGATGCGGCCCGTGCGGAATCCCCTGCGGGTGCATCGAGAGCGAGCCGCTCTCGATCCCGCGGCGGGCCTTGTAGTTGCCCTCGACGTAGTAGAGCACCTCGTCGGAGTCGAGGTTCGAGTGGTTGTACGGCACCACCACCGCCTGCGGGTGGAAATCGAGCAGCCGCGGGCAGAACGAGCAGATCACGAAGTTGTGGGCCTCGAAGGTCTGGTGCGTCGGCGGCGGCATGTGGTGCTTGCCGACGATCGGGCTGAAGTCGTCGATGTTGAAGATATAGGGGTAGTAGCAGCCGTCCCAGCCGACGACGTCCATCGGGTGGTAGCTGTACATATAGGAATGCACGAGGTTCCGGCTCTTGATCCGCACCTCGTACTTGCCCCGCTTGTCGCGGGTGAGCGGCAGTTCGGGCCCGTGCAGGTCGCGCTCGCAGTAGGGGGCGTGCTCGAGGAACTGCGAGGTCTGCTTCGAGAGGTACCGCGGCGGCGGCAGGATGTGCGAACCGTTGGCGGTCTCGATCACGAGGAAGCGGGGGGCGGGGTCGCCGGGCTGGGATTCGTCGAACGTCAGCTTGTAGATCACGCCCTTCGGGATGACGAGGTAGTCCTTGGCCTTGAACTTCAGCGTGCCGAAGGTCGTCTCGCAGGTGCCCGAGCCATGGTGGAAGAAGAGGCACTCGTCGCCCTGGCCGTTCTTGAACCAGTAGCGCATCGGCTCGGCGGGGACGCAGATGCCCATCTCGACATCCTCGTTGCCGAAGAGGACGGTGCGGCCGGTCACCGGGTCGCCCTTCGGCGGCAGGCCGGCGGTCTTCACGTGCCGCATGCGCATCACGTCGCGCTCGACGTACTCGGGCTTCGTGCCGTAGAGCGTCTTCCACCCGATCACCTGGGTCGGCGGGTGGATGTGGTAGAGCGTCGAGGTCGGGCCGACGAAGCCTTCGGTTCCGAAGACCTCCTCGGCGTAGAGCCCGCCGTCGGGGCGGCGGAACTGGATGTGGCGCTTGGACGGGAGCTTGCCGAGCTTCGTGTAGTAGGGCATGGGCGACCTCGCGGAAGGGGCTCAGTGTACGGCGGCCCGGTGGGTGAGACCAAGGGTTGCGGGGTTCCGGCGGTCTCTCAGGCGGCTTCCGATAGAGTCCGGCCATGCCCGAGGTCCCGGAAGAATCGTCCGCGTCGAGCCCGCGGATCCTCCGCGAGGAAGCGGCCTGGCTCGCCGTCGACAAGCCGGCGGGCTGGCACACGGTGGCGGGCGGCGGGGAGTCGGGGGAGAGCGTCGAGGGCTGGTTGCGGGAAACCCGGCCGGAACTCGCCGGCCTCGACGAATGCGGGCTCGTCCATCGCCTCGACCGGTTCACGAGCGGATGCCTCCTGGTCGCGAAGGACGCCGCGAGCCGCGAGCGCCTGCGCGACGCGTTTTCCGGTCGCGGCGGTGACCTCCGCAAGACCTACCTGGCGCTCGTCGCGGGTCGGGCCGAGCCGGGCTCATTCACGCTCTCGTTCGCAAGCCGCCACAAGGGAAGTTCGAAGGTAACCGTTGCCCCGCGCGGCGAACCCGCGACGATAGGCCGCTGCCGCTGGACAGTCGCGGCGCGGCGAACCCACGAGACGCTTCTCGAGGTCGAGTTGCTCGGTCCCGGCCGCCGGCACCAGATCCGCGCGGGCCTCGCCTCGCTCGGCTTCCCGCTGGTCGGCGACCCGCTCTACCGCGGGCCGGAACATGGCCGCGGCGTGCATCTGCACGCGTGGAGGCTCGAGGTGGAAGGCGTGGTCACCGAAAGCCCGCGGCCGGATTGGGCGGGGGGGTAAGGCCTTGGCCGCCCAACGCCCCGTCGCGGAACGACGAGGCCATGCCTCGTCGACGTCGGCCGCGGGCCGACGCTCCATGCGCGGGGTGCGGCCGGCGGCCAGTCGCGCGGCGTCGGATGCCGGGCCAAGCGCATGGAGTGCCGGCCTGCGGCCGGCATGGATTCATGCGGCGGCGGTACTTCGCACCGGCCCGGGACGACGAGGCCATGCCCCGTCGACGATGCATGCAGCGGCCATCCGACGGACCACCGGGCCTCGCCCCCCGCGTCACAGGTTCCCGCGCCGGCCCTGCTCGGTCTCGAGGCTCTCGAAGAGGGCCTTGAAGTTGCCCTTGCCGAAGCTCTGCGAGCCGCGGCGGCAGATGATCTCGAAGAACATCGTGGGCCGGTCCTGCAGGGGCTTGGTGAAGAGCTGCAGGAGGTAGCCCTCGTCGTCGGCGTCGACGAGGATGCCGAGGTCGCGCACCTTCTGGTGGTCTTCCTTGACGAGCTCGTGGCCGTGCTGCTTGAGCATCGCGTTCACGCGGTTCCAGACCGACTCGTAGTACGCCTCCGGAATGCTCAGGAAGTCGACGCCGCGGCGCCGCAGCTCGGCGACCGAGTGCAGCTCGTCGTCGGTCCGGAGGGCCAGGTGCTGGCACCCCGGCGTGTTGTCGTGCCAGTCGAGGTACTCCTGGATCTGGCTCTTCTTCTTGCCCGGGGCCGGCTCGTTGATCGGCATCTTGATGAGGTGGTTGCCGGAAGCCATCACCTTCGACATGAGGGCCGAGTACTCGGTGCCGATGTCCTTGTCGTCGAAGTGCTTGAACATCGCGAAACCGAGCACGTTCTCGTACCACGAGACCCAGTGGTTCATCTGGCCGAGCTCGACGTTGCCGACGCAGTGGTCGACGTACTTGAGCCCGCACGGTTGCTCGCGGTTGTAGCGGTTCACGCTCGTGGCCGAGGTGCAGGGGGCGAAGCCGGGCATGAAGGTGCCGGCGTTCTTGACCTTCGGCAGGGCGTAGTCGCCGGTGCGGCTCACGAAGGAGTGCACCACGCGGCCGTAGGTCTTGATGCCCGCCATGGTCACGGTGCCGTTCGCGTCCTTCACCGTCATCGGCTCGTACGCGGGCTGGCCGCCGTTGCGGACCGCGGCCTCGAACGCCTTCTCGGCGTCGAAGACGGTCAGGGCGATGTCCTTGATGCCGTCGCCGTACTTGGCGATCTCCGCCGTCGCCGGGTGCTTCGCGACGAGGGGCGTCTCGAGCAGCAGCCGGATGTTCCCCTGCGTGATGAGGTACGACGCCGACTCGCGGTTGCCGGTCGTCAGGTCGTTCACCTGTTCGATCTGGAAGCCGAAGGCCATCGCGTAGAAGAACGCCGCCTGCTTGGCGTTGCCCACGAAGAAGCGGACATGGTCGACATCGATGAGCGACAGCGGGTCGGCCGAGAGGGCGCCGGAAGCGGTCGGGGAGGGGGTCGCGGTGGTCATGGGCGGTTCGTTCCGTCGGAGGGCGTTCACGCGGCCGTCGGGAGCCGTGCGGAAGGCGGCAGTGTACGCATACGCACCGCCCGGCTCCCACCCGCTCGCCGGTCGGACGGCGGAAAACGCCGGGGGAATGTCAGTACTCGAGGACGGCGTGGATCCGCTGTCCGGGAAGCTTCGCCCGGCCGCCGAGGGCCTTCAACTCGATCAGGAGCGCCACCCCCGCGATCTCGGCCCCGAGCCCCCGGATCAGGTCGGCGGACGCCTTCATCGTGCCGCCGGTCGCCAGCACGTCGTCGACGAGCAGCACCCGCTGGCCGGGCTTCACCGCGTCGGCGTGCATCTCGAGGGCGTCGGTGCCGTATTCGAGGGCGTACTCGGCCCGGACCCGCCTCGACGGCAGCTTGCCCGGCTTGCGGATCGGGATGAAGCCCTTCCCGAGGGCCCCGGCGATCGCGGTGCCGAAGATGAAGCCGCGGCTTTCCGCCCCGCAGACGAGGTCGACCCGCTCCTTGCGGAACGGGTTGGCCATGAGCTCGACCGCGAGGCACAGCCCGGCGGCGTCGGCGAGGAGCGGCGTGATGTCCTTGAAGAGGATCCCCGGCTTCGGGAAGTCGGGGACATCGCGGATGAGGACGCGGAGCTGGTCGAGCATGGGGCGGATGGTAGCGGGGGGCGGGTACGATTCCCCCATGGCCGAGCGACCGGAATCACGCACGGGTTCGAAACCTCTCGAGATCGTCGAGCCCGTGGGCAAGCGGGTGCTCATCCGCAAGGACGAGGACAAGAAGGTCACCAAGGGCGGCGTGCACCTGCCGGACAAGATCGAGATCCCGACCCTGACCGGTCGCATCATCGCGGTCAGCGCCGAGGTCGAGCGCGACGAGAACTACCCGATCAAGCGCTACGACCGCGTGCTCTTCAACCCCAAGCACGGCATCCCCGTCGACTTCGAGGGCGACAACCGGCAGTTCGTGATCCCGGTCGAGGATGTGGTCGCGGTCTTCCGGCGGGAGCCGGGGTGAACCGGCCGGTGGACGCGACGATCGTCGTGCCCGGCTCGAAGAGTCTCACGAACCGGCACCTTGCGATCGCGGCGATTGCGACGGGCGGGTCGACGCTCGATGGGGCGCTCGCGTGCGACGATTGCGACCGGCTGGTCGCGGCGCTTCGCGGGTTCGGCGTCGCGGTGGAGAGCGAAGCCTCGCGGCGGGTCGTCCATGGCGGCGGGGGACGCTTGCCGCGCGGGGCCGGAGCGGTGAACCTCGGCGACGGCGGGACGCCGACGCGGTTCGCGATCGCCCTTGCGACGCTTGCGGCGGGCGAGTCCATGGTCGACGGCAGCCCGCGGATGCGCGAGCGGCCGGTTGCGGAGGGCGTCGCGATCCTCCGGGAGCTCGGCGCGTCGATCGAGCTCGCGCCGGGCGAGCGCCTGCCGGCCCGCGTGCGGGGCGGCGGGCTGCGCGGCGGACCGGTCGAGGTCGGGCGAACCGCCTCGAGCCAGGCGATCTCGGCGGCGTTGCTCGTCGCCGCGGCCAGCGAGCGCGGGGTCGAGCTGCTGTTTCGCGAGCCGCCGACGAGCGGAAGCTATGTGGCGCTTACCGTCGCGGCCCTTCGCGCGTGGGGCGTGCGGGTCGAGGTCGAGGGTGAACCCGACGCGCCGCGCCGCATCGCGATTCCCGCGCAGCCGATCGCGGCCCGGCGCGTCGCGATCGAGCCCGACGCGTCGAGTGCGGTCTTTCCCGCGGCGGCGGCGATCGTCGCGGGCGGTCGGGTGCGGGTGCCGGGTTTGCCGCTTTCCTCGATCCAGCCGGACCTGCAGTTTCTTCGCGGCCTGGCCCGCCACGGCGCGACCGTCCGCGACGACGGCGCCGGCGGGACGCTCGTCGAGGCCCCGGGCGGCGTGCGGGCGACGGTCGCCGACCTCGCGGCCTCTCCCGACGCGGCGGTACTGGCGATGGCGATGGCGGCCCTCGCCGACGGGCCGAGCGAGTTCACCGGCCTCGCGACGCTTCGCGTGAAGGAGTCGGACCGCATCGAGGCGGTGGCCGCGGGGCTTCGCGCCCTTGGCTGCGGGGTCGAGACCGGACCCGACCGCGTGCGGATCGATCCGCGTCCGGTCGCAGCGGCGCCGCTCTCCATCGACCCCTGCCACGACCACCGCATCGCGATGGCGTTCGCGATCGTCGCCCTCGTTCGGCCCGGGCTCACGATCGCCGACCGCGACTGCGTCGCGAAGAGCTGGCCGGGCTTCTGGGACGCGCTCGCCGCGATCGAGCGGACGCGGCCGCCCGTCGGGCACTTGCCGCCCCGGGCGATTTCCCGCGAGAATCCCCCGAGATGAGGAACCGGGCCTTCTGGCGCTTCTCGAGACGGCTGCTCGCCCACCGGGGACTCCTGGTCGGGGCGATCGTCTTCTCGTTCCTCTCGGCGGGTGGCCTCGCGGCGGGTCTCGTGAGCCTCGCGCCGATGCTCGAGTTGATCCTCGGGGGCGGGAACCCCAACGCCCAGCTCACGCTGCCGTCGATCGCCGAAGGGTGGCTCGCCCGTCACGACGGCTGGCCGGGCCCGGTGCTCGATGCGGTGCGGGCGGTGATCCCGCGGCTTCCCGCTACCCCGATCGGCGGCGTCGCCTTGGTTCTCGGGGCGATCGGCCTGCTGACCGTGTTCGGCGCCAGCGCCAACTTCCTGCACCAGTGGTGCTCGATGACCCTCGTCGCCCGCGCCGTCGCGGGCATCCGACTCGAGGTCTTCCACCACGCCCTGCACCTGCCGCTCGGGCCGGTGGTGCGGCGCGGGCCCGCGGAACTCGTGAGCCGCGTGCTGCGCGACACCGGCGAACTCGGCCGGGGGCTCGAGGCCCTGACCGGCAAGGCGCTGGCCCAGGCCACGAAAGGCCTCGCCGCGTTCGCCGCCGCCGTCTGGTTCGACTGGCGGATCACGCTGGTCGCGGTCGCGGTGGCCCCGGTCCTCGGCGTGATCCTGCGGAAGTTCGGGAAGCGCATCCGCCGCGGCTCGCGCGGCATGCTCGAGGCCCAGGAGGGGCTGCTGCGGGTCGCGAACGAATCCCTGCAAGGACTGCGGTCGATCAAGACCTCGACCGCCGAACGCCACGCCCTCGGGCGGTTCGCCATGGGCAACCGGGCGGCGATGCGCGAGGAACTCACGGTCCGCTCGGCCCGCGCCCTCGCGAGCCCGCTCATCGAGGCCCTCGCGGTCTTCGTCATCCTCGGCCTCGCCCTGCTCGCGGCCCGCGAGATCCTGGTCGGGCGCCTCGCCTTCACCGACTTCGTCCTCGTGCTCGGGGCCCTCGCGGCGGCGGGCGGGTCGTTCCGTCCGCTCACCGCGCTCGTCAACGACATCCAGGCCGCCGACGCCCCGGCCCGCCGTCTCGAGGAGATCCTCTCGCTGCCCCGCGAGGGTCGTCGCGAGCGTGACCTGCCCGGCCTGCCGCGCCACGCGAATTCGATCCGCCTCGAGGGCGTGTCTTTCCGGCACGGCGACGACCTGCCGTGGACGCTGCGCGAGATCGACCTCGAGATCCGCCACGGCGAGACGGTCGCCATCGTCGGCCCGAACGGCAGCGGGAAGACCACGCTCGTGTCGCTCCTCCCGCGGCTCATCGATCCGGCCGAGGGCCGGGTGCTCGTCGACGGGATCGACGTCCGCGGCGCAAGCCTCCGTTCGCTGCGGAACCAGATCGGCACGGTCACCCAGGAAGCGGTGCTGCTGAAGGAAACGATCGCCGGCAACATCCGCTTCGGGCTGCTCGGCGTGACCGATGCGATGGTCGAGGACGCGGCCCGCCGCGCCCACGCCGACGCCTTCATCCGCACGCTTCCGCACGGGTACGCGACCGTCGTCTCGGAACAGGGCGCCTCCCTCTCGGGCGGACAGCGGCAACGGCTCGCGATCGCCCGGGCGGTGCTGCGCGACCCGGCGATCCTGATCATGGACGAGGCGACGAGCCAGGTCGATGCCGAAAGCGAGGAGCAGATCAACGCGGCGATCGCCGAGTTCGGCCGCGGCCGCACGGTGATCGTGGTCGCCCACCGCCTGTCGACGGTGCGGAACGCCGACCGCATCGCGGTGCTCGACGGCGGAAAGCTCGTCGGCTTCGGGCCGCACGAGGAACTGCTCGGGACCTGCGAGACCTACCGCCGGCTGGTGAAGACCCAGCTCGTCGGCGGATGAGCTCCGGCCGGGGCTTCAGCGGATGTAGGCGAGCGTCGCCAGCGCCGTCGCGAGGGCGGCAAACGCGAACGAGAGGATCGCGATCGTCCACGCGAGCTGGACCTTCGAGTCGTCGGGCTTGCGGAGGGCGTCCTCGAGCAGGGCCTCGGTGCGGGCGCTCGCGACCGCAAGGCGATCGACCGCCGCCCGGAGCGACTCGACCTGCTCGAGCGATTCGGGCGAGGGAGCGAGCGGGCCCGATCCGCCGATCGCCGGAAGGTCGCGCCGGTCGCGGTCCGGCCGGCTCTCGAGCCCGGCCTCGCCGAGAAGGCCCATCTGCTGCCGCTGGAGGTCGACGATCTCGTCGAGCCGCTCGTCGAGCTCGCGGATCCGGTCGCTGGCCTGCCGCAGGGTGACCGAGAGGCTCTGGACGAACTCGTCGAGCTCGCGGCGCAGCAGCGGGAAGTGTTCCGACACCCGGCCGAGCGGCACGATCGCGTCCTGGATCCGCTCCTGGGCCTTGCGGCTTTCGCTGCGGACGAGGCGAAGCTCTTCCGCGAGGTCCTCGATCCGGCGGCGGTGCTCGCCCGGGATCGGCAGGTAGCGGCGGATGGAATCGAGGAGGGTCATGGGCGGCTGGGCGGAGCGAGTCGAGGAGGGTAGCACCCCGTAGGATGCGGTTCGTGCCTTTTTCCGCCGTCATTCGCCGATCGTTTCCGCCAGGGGTCCGGAGTCGCGTTCCCGGAGCGTGGGCGGCGGCGTTCGTGCTGGCGGCCGGATGCGGCGACGGACCGGGTTCTTCATCGGACCGAGCGGCCGCGACGCCGCATTCCTCGCCGCGGGCCACGGTCAGCCTCAGCCCGGCGATCTCGGCGACGCTGGCCGATCTCGGCGTCGGGGACGCGGTCGTCGGCCGCACGCCCTGGTGCTGGGCGGTTCCGGACGGGGTGCCGGCGGTCGGGAGCCTGCTCGAGATCGACTACGAGCGGCTGATCGCGACTTCGCCGGTGGCGGTGCTTGTCCAGCCCGGAATCGGCGGGGTCGATCCCGAACTCGAGCGGCTCGCCGCCTCGCGCGGCTGGCGGCTCGGGGCGTGGCGGCTCGAGCGGCTCGGCGATGTGATCGCGATGCTCGAGGGGTTGCGCGAGCTTCCACCGGTCGCGGGCGACGATCGCGCGATCGCGCGGCTGGAGTCGCGGCGGCGCGAGATTTCGGACTTGCTCGCGGGGGAACCCCCGGCGGACGCGCCGCGGGTCCTCCTGCTGGTGTCGGCCGAGCCGCCGACCGCGGCGGCGGGGGAGACCTTCTTGGACGAGCTCCTCCGGGCCGCGGGGGGCCGCAACGCCCTCGAGAGCCGGCGCGGCTACATCGGCCTCTCGCTCGAGGAGATCGTCGCGCTCGCTCCCGACGCGACCGTCGTGTTGCGCGACGAGCCGGCGGGCGGCACGGTTTCCGTTCCCGCCGAGCTCCTCGATGCGACGCGCGGGAAGGCGACGGCCATCGCCTGCCGCGAGGCGTTCTCGCCGTCGAGCCTCGCACCGGTCGCGGCTGAGGCGATTCGCGCGGGGCTGCACCGGCCGCGGGAAAGCGAGTCGCCGTGAAGGTCGCGCGGGGACTGGCGATCCTGGCGACGCTGCTCGGGCTGGCGATCGCCGCGCGTCTTCTCCTTGGCGGCGCCGGGGCGGGCTGGCCGGGGCCCGAGGCGCTTCGCTATCGCCTGTTCGCGGCGGCAAGCGGCCTCGGCGTGGGGGCGGCGCTCGGGCTTTCCGGGCTCTTCCTGCAGGTGCTCCTGCGGAACCCGCTGGCGTCGCCGTTCATTCTCGGGATCTCGGGCGGGGCAAGCCTCGGGTACGCGATTTCGCTCTACCTCGGCTGGCGCCTCGGCGGCGCCGTCGCGGGCCCACTCGGTCCGGTGCCGGCCGCCACGCTCGGGGCGATCGTCACGATGGCGATCGTCTGGCGGTTCGGCACCCGCGAGGGACGGATCGATCCGCTCACGCTCGTCCTCGCCGGGGCGGTCCTCGGGGGGATCACCGGGGCCCTCACTATGGCGGTGCAGTCGCTCGTCCCGGGCAGCGTGCGCGGCGACCTCGTCGGCTGGCTGATGGGCCGCGTTCCCGAGGCGCCCGATCGGGGGTTGCTTGCGTTCCTGGCCGTGCTGGTCCTCGCGAGCGCCGCCATCGGCACGCGGGCGGGTCGGGCCCTCGATGTCGCGACCCTTTCCGACGACGAGGCGACGAGCCTCGGGCTTCCGCTCGGTCGGCTGCGGCTGCTGCTGTTTCTGCTCGCCTGCACGCTGACCGCGACGACGGTGGCCCTCGCCGGTCCGATCGCCTTCGTCGGGCTGGTCGCCCCGCACGCGGCCCGCATCGCCCTCGGGGCCCGGCACGGGCCTCTCGTCGCCGGCGCGGCGCTCGCGGGGGCGGCGCTTCTCGTCGGCGCCGACGCGGCGCGGCAGGCGATCGACTTGGGCGGCGGGCGGTTGCCGGTCGGCGTCGTCACCGCGTTCCTCGGCGGCATCGCGTTCCTGGTGATCCTGCGGAAAGCGCGGTGGAACGCGTGAGGCTCGCGTGTTCCGAGGCTTCGCTGCGGCTCGGCTCCACCGAGGTGCTGTCGCGGGTTTCGCTCGCGTTCGGCCCGGGCGAGGTGACGGCGCTCCTCGGTCGCAACGGCGCGGGCAAGACCACGCTGCTGCGGGCCCTCGCGGGGCTGGTCGCGCCGCGTTTGGGTTCGATCTCGCTCGACGGCCGGGCGGTGGCGTCGATGCCGCCGCGGGCCCGGGCCGCCCGCCTCGCATTCGCCGCCCAGCGGCCCGCGGTCGCCGCCGACTTCCTGGTCGAGGAGGTGGTGGCCCTCGGCCGGTACGCGCTGCCGGACGATCCGGACCGGATGGCGAAGGCGATCGCCGACCTCGGGCTCGAGGCTTTCCGCGGCCGCCGCTTCGGCGCCCTCTCGATCGGCGAGCAGCATCGGGTGTCCCTCGCCCGGGCGTTCGCCCAAGTCGCTCCCGACGGGATCCTGCTGGCCGACGAGCCCTTCGCGGCCCTCGACCTCGGCGAGGCCGAACGCGTGCGGGCCTTGCTTGCGGACCACGCTCGCGGCGGCGGTACGGTGGTCGCGAGCGTCCACGATCCGGCCCGGGCGGTTGCCCTGGCCGATCGCCTGGTCCTGCTCGACGGCGGCACTCCGCGCCTCGACCGGCGGGTCGCCGAACTCGCCCCGGCGGACCTCGACGCGATCGGCGCGGCGCTCGGGGCCCGGCTCGTCCCGCTCGAGGGCGACGGGTTCCGCACGCTCGCCGTCGCGCCGCCGCTACCATGACCGCGTGGGCAAGTGGGAACTCATCATCGCCCTCGCGATCTTCGCGGTGAACGGCATCCTTGGCTATCTCGCGAAACGCGAGAAGGACAAGGCCCGGCGCCAGGCCGAGCTCGAGGGCGTCGACGTGCCCGGGCCGCCGCCGTCGCGAGCCGAGGTGCGGGTCGACCCGACCTCGCCATCGCCCGCGCCGCCCCGGACGGCTCCGGTCGGGACGGCGCGACGACCGGTCCGCACGAAGACGCCTGCTCCGCCGCGAGCGCCGGCCGGCGGGACCGCGAAGACCAAGGGCCGGGCCGAGGGTCGGGCCGAGGGGCCGGCGAAATCCCCTTCCAAGTTCCAGCAGAAGGTCCCGGCGAAGCCCAAGGCGATGCCGAAACCCCCGGCTCCTCCGCGGAAGGCCCCGGTCGCCGTGGACTCGCCGCGGCCGACCAAGTCCGCAACTCCTGCAACCCCCTCAAGCTCCGATCGGCCCCGCTCGCCCGCCGAACGGATGCGGGAGCGGCTCGAGTCTCCGGCGGCGTTGCAGTCGGCGTTCATCTGGGCGGAGGTGCTCGGCCGTCCGAGGGGGCTCGAGCCGTTCGGATCGTCCGGCCGGGACTGAACCCGATTTCGCACCGGGGAACGGGCTTGGACCTTCGGCAACCGGCCTCCTTCGTGATCTCGTCGACTTCCCCCCGGCATCCACACGGGATGCGACGGGTTTCCGCTACACTCCGCCCCCTTCGAAAGGGCCGGGCGACACCGGCCGACCCACGGATTCCTCCTCCATGATCGACATCCGCAAGCTGAAGGAACTGGTCCGCCTCATGGTCTCCAACGAGCTCACCGAGCTCGACCTGCGGGATGAGCAGGAGCAGGTCACCATCAAGCGTCCCCACCCGCAGGCCCACCCGATGGTGATGAGCCCGGCCACTTTTGCCGGGCCCGCCCCGGTGGTCGCCGCGGCACCGGCCCCGGTCACGGCCGCCCCGGCCCCGGCCGCCGCCCCGGCCGCTCCGGCCGCCCCCAAGAACGACGGCACGGTCGCGATCGAGAGCCCGATGGTCGGGACGTTCTACTCGTCGCCGGGGCCCGACAAGCCGGCCTTCGTGAGCGTCGGCAGCCGGGTCGGGCCCGACACCGTGGTCTGCCTCCTCGAGGCGATGAAGATCTTCAACGAGATCAAGGCCGAGAAGAGCGGCACGATCGAGGCGGTCCTCGTCAAGAGCGGGCAGCCGGTCGAGTTCGGCCAGCCGCTCTTCCGCATCCGTCCGGACTGAGCCGATGTTCAACCG
>JBIKVN010000288.1:0-3714 GCA_044356865.1 Phycisphaerales bacterium
TCGATCGCACGCGGTGTCGCGTTCGGTCGCCTCACGCAGAGTCTGCTGCGGGGCACCATCGGGCCGCTGCTCGCCGGTCTCGCGTTGGCCGCGGCCATCCGACCAGACGCGGGCATGCGATCTCCTTTGGATGGAACCGGCTCCGATCTCGCCTCCATTCTCGGTCTCGTCGCCCGTTCAGGTATCCGCGGGCGGAGGAAGCGGTGCGAATCGATGCGCCCACTGCTGCATCGCTCCCACTTGCCGCCGTCGTTCGCCCTTCTGGCGGTCCGCGTCGGTGTAGGTCTGGCGGTTCGACTCGGGAAACGGTTTGTTCGGAAGCGGCACCCCGAGGAAGGGGCAGAGTTGGGGCCAGCCGTCGCCTCGGGCGAGATCCATCACGAGCAGCCGGCCGGTGCCGGCGAAATGCGACTTCAACGCCTCGTTGTGGGCGAGGTACGCCGCGATCATCGCGTCGCGGTCGATCGACGGGACTCGGAGGTGCCCCAAGATGAAGCGGGTACTCCCGGGGCTCGCGACGGTTATCCAGTGGTGGATCGATCGCCACCAGGATTCCGGATCGCGCTCGGTCAGGATGAAGCGACTGTCGGGGTATCGCTCATCCATCAGCTCGGGCATCCGCCCGATGTTCCATGGCCGGTCCTTGAAGATCCGGTAGTCGCGGGCGAACGCAAGGGCCGGTTCGTAGTCGCCCCGGAGAAGGATCGGGAGGACCAGATCATTGTGCCGTACGGTGGTGTTGCCGGTGCCCACGAGCGGCCCGAAGCCGAGGATCCTGAGGCAAGCGCTGATCGAGGACGTCCCCGACTTGTTCATGCCGACGCAGACGATCTTGCCTTGGAACATGCGAGAAGTCCTGGTTCCGAGGAAAGTATCGGTTGCCCGGCGTCCCGATGGGAGCAAAAACGAATCGGCCGTGGGAATTCGGGACACGATCCTGCCGACGACCCGATGGACTCGGTCCAAGCATGCACACGGTCGACTTCCTCGGTATCGGCGTCCAGAAGGGCGGCACGACCTGGCTCTACCGCCAGCTGTCGCGGCACCCGCAGGTGGCGTTTCCCGCGGGCAAGGAGGCGCACTTCTGGGACCGGGGGGGCTCGGCCGGTTCCGACACGTGGGTTCGGATGCTCCAGCCCGCCTCGCGGCTCTCGCCCGACGGGCGACCGGTGCGGACGGGCGAGATCACGCCGGCCTACGCGATACTCGCCGACCGGTCGATCCGGGCGATCCACGCCTGCTGTCCCGAGCTGCGGCTCTTCATCGCCCTGCGCAACCCGATCGAGAGGGCCTGGTCGGCCGCGCTCATGGGGCTCGCCCGGTGCGACATGCAGGTCGAGGAGGCGAGCGACGCGTGGTTCCTCGACTTCTTCCGCGCCGCGTCGGCGAGGCGTCGTGGTGACTACGCCGGCTGCCTCGAGCGATGGTGGTCGGTGTTCCCGCGTGAGCGTCTGCTCGTGATCCTCAACGAGGACATCGCCGGGCGGCCCGCGGCCGTGCTCGCGTCGCTGGCGGCGCACCTCGGCATCGACGCGTCCGACTTCGCGTCGCTGCCGGACGAGGTGCTGGCCGAGGTGATCACGCCGTCGATCGGGGTTCGCGAGTCGAGCCCGGCTCCGCCGCTGCGGCCGTCGCTCTTCGCTCCCTTGCTCGAGCTCCACGCCGACGACATCGCCCGGGTCGAGCGGGCGCTCGACCGCGACTTCGCGTCGTGGCGCGAGCCGCGGAACGCGAGGTCGCCGGCCGGCGCTCGGGTGTCGGTGCGGCACGACGCTTCGCCCTGACCGTGCACTCCGGTTCTCCGAGTCCAGATCCGCACCACGCCCCGGCATGCCGAGCCTCCCGCCTCGAGATCCGCCCTCCGAACACGATCGCATCGGTCCCGACGAGCGGACCGTGCGGGAGGCGATCGCCTCGATCCGTCGCGGCCGGGGCACGCCGAAGGAAGCCGCGGGTGCAGCGGCCGAAATCGGACGTCGCTACCGGGCCGCTCGGGCCGCGCGGCTCGCGACGACCGGCGAGCGTCCGCGGGTCGTGGTGGGGTGCTGGGAGCTCGCCCACAACGCGGCGGGCCGGGGGCAGATCCTCGCCGGGTTGCATGCGGCTCGGGCGACCGGCGTCGAGATCCGCATCCTCGGCTGCCTGTTCGACCGGTTCGGCACCGAAGTGTGGGAGCCGCTTCGCTCGCTCGCCATGCCGCCGGTGCACGCGATCGCCGCGGGGTACGACGACGCCGGCCTGCCGGGACGCCTGCTCGACCTCGTGCTCGACCATCCGTGCGACCTCGTGCACCTGAGCAAGCCGCGGATGCCGAACATCCTGCTCGGTCTCGCGGCCCGCGCGGTCTGGGGTGCCGCGGTGATCGTCGACCTCGACGACGAGGAGCTCGCCTTTGCCGGCGCCGAGACCGCGGCCGATCTCGAATCGATCCTCGCCGCGGGCGGTGCCGCGAGGCTGCCGCCGCTGGTTCGCCTGCCCAAGTCCGAATGGACCCGGTTCGCCGTCGCGATGGCGGGCGAGTTCGATGGCGTGACGGTGGTGAACGAGCCGTTGCGCGGCCGCTACGGAGGCACGATCATCCGGCACGCCCGCGACGTTCCGCCGCCCGAGCGGCTCGCGGTCTCGCGCGAGGACGAACGGGCCGGCCTCGGCATCGCTTCCGACCGCGTGGTCGTGGGTTTCCTCGGCACGCCCCGGCCCCACAAGGGACTCGTCGAGACGGCCTCGATGATCGCGCGGGCCGGTTGTCCCGCGGCGATGTTCCTCGTCATCGGCGACTTCGTCGATCCGGATCTCCGGCGATCGCTCGAGGGCGTGCCGGGCGTCGAGGTGCGGCTGCTGGGGAACCAGCCGCTCGAGCGGCTGCCGTCGCTGGTCGCCGCCTGCGACGTCCACGTCTCGCTGCTCGATGACGCCTCGAAGGTCTCCGCGTTCCAGACGCCGGCGAAGCTCACCGACGCCCTTGCCGGCGGGCTGGCGGTCGTCGGACGGCCATCGCCCGGCACCGCCGACATCCTTGACGGCGTCGGAGGTTCCGCCGCGACGCTCGACGAGCTGGGCGTCGAGCTGGCGAGGCTGCTGCGCGATCCGGCGGCCCGTCGCGAGCGGGGCCGCGCCGGTCGGGCGTGGTACGAGCGTCACTTGACGGTCGAGGCGAACGCGAGGACGCTCGACGGACTCGCCGGCGCGGTGCTGGCGAAGGGCCCGGGCTCGTTCCGGGCAGGCCTCGCCGACGGTCTCGACCTGCTGCTCGGGCGCATGCTCGTCGGTCCGGGGCCGGAGGTGCGGGCCGGACGGGGAGGGCGAGGTCCGAACCGCCCCGGTCACGCATCCGACTCGGGAACCGACCGGCGGGAATGCCCATGAGCCGTCCGAACCTCATCGCTCCCGTGCTCACGTTCGACCGCAACGCGGTCGTCACCCGCCACATGATCGCCCGGTACGAGGCGCTCTGGCCGGGCCATCCGTTCACCTTTCGGATCCCGTACCAGGACCGCGCCGCCGTGTCCGAGCATCCGCGATGCGAACTCGTCGAATCGCCGCCCGACATCCAGGGCTCGATGCGGGCCTTGCTTGCCGGACTCGACGACGACGCGTGGATCTACTGGTGCATCGACGACAAGTACCCGGTGCGACTGGATCTCGAGCGGATCGAGCCGATCGTGGCGGCGATCCGCGACGGCGTCCCGTCCGAGGTCGCGGGCGTCCTCTTCT
>JBIKVN010000073.1:0-13058 GCA_044356865.1 Phycisphaerales bacterium
GGCTCGTCGCTCGGCCCCTCGACGCCGCAGTTCCACGAGAGGTTGTCGTCGAGCCCGTCGCGGTTGTGCTCGCCGTTCAGCTCGTTGTGCTTGCGGTCGTAGGCGACGAGGTCCGACAGCGTGAAGCCGTCGTGGCAGGTCACGAAGTTCACGCTGCTGTAGGGCCGGCGGCCGCTCGGGCCGTAGAGGTCGCTCGAGCCGGCCAGCCGCGTGGCGAGCTCGGCCTTGAGGCCCGCGTCTCCGCGGAGCCCGCGCCGCACCGAGTCGCGGTAGCGGCCATTCCACTCGACCCAGCCCACCGGGAAGTTGCCGACCTGGTAGCCCCCGTCGCCGACGTCCCACGGCTCGGCGATGAGCTTCACCCGCGAGAGCACGGGGTCCTGGGCGAGGATGTCGAAGAACGCCGAGAGGCGATCGACCGCGAGCAGCTCGCGGGCCAGCGCGCTCGCGAGGTCGAAGCGGAAGCCGTCGACGTGCATCTCCTGCACCCAGTAGCGCAGGCTGTCCATCACGAGCTGGATGGTGCGGGGGTGCCGCATGTTCAGGGTGTTCCCGCAGCCGGTGAAGTCCTCGTAGCGGCGCGGGTCGCCGGGCTGCAGGCGGTAGTAGGTCTCGTTGTCGATGCCGCGGAGCGACAGCGTCGGCCCGAGCTCGCTGCCCTCGGCGGTGTGGTTGTAGACCACGTCGAGGATGACCTCGATGCCCTCGCGGTGCAGCACCCGCACCATCGACTTGAACTCGCGCAGCAGGCCGAGCGGGTTGACGAGGCCGCCGTACCGCGGGTCGGGGGCGAAGAACGAGAGCGTGTTGTAGCCCCAGTAGTTCGTCAGGCCGCGCTCGTGCAGGTGCCGCTCGGTGAAGTGGCAGTGCACCGGCATGAGCTCGATCGCGGTGACGCCGAGGCCCTTGAGGTGCGAGATGATCGGGTCCGAGCAGATGGCCCGGTAGGTCCCCCGCCACTCGTGCGGGATATCGGGGTGCTGCATGGTGAGGCCGCGGACATGGGCCTCGTAGATGACCGAGCGGTGCCACGGGACGTCGGGCGGCCGGTCGTCGCCCCACGCGAAGCCGGTGTCGGCGACCATCGCCAACGGGGCGATCGCCGCGTTGTCGCGGGGGTCGAACGAGAGGTCGGCGGCCGGGTCGCCGATGCGGTAGCCGTGCAGTTCGTCGCTCCAGCTCGGCAGGCGGCCGACGAGCTTCGCGTACGGGTCGAGCAGGATCTTGTTCGGGTTGAAGCGGCTGCCGCGGGCCGGGGCGTACTCGCCGTGCACGCGGAAGCCGTAGAGCTGTCCCGGCCCGATGAATGGCAGGTAGCCGTGCCAGATCTGGTCGGTCCGGTCGGGCAGCTCGATGCGGGCGAACTCCTTGCGGTCGGTCGGTGAGCGGAAAAGGCAGAGCTCGACTCTCGTGGCCCGCTCGGAGAAGAGCGCGAAGTTGGTGCCCGCCCCGTCCCAGGTCGCGCCGAGCGGCAAGGGCCGTCCGGGAAGGATCTTCAAGCCGTGGTCCGTCACACGGGGTATCTCACCAGATTTCGCGGAAATCCGCCCGCATGCCGTCAGACGCCGACTTCCACGCGGCTGCCGCATATACTGCGCCTCTCGCTCTTTGGAATCACGGGGCCGACTGGTATCGACCGGACAGGGAAGGCCTGTCGTGGCGCGCCGTGGAGCATCCATGCCACGTTAAAAGGATGCACAACAACAACTGCCAACACGCAGTACGCTCTCGCGGCCTAATTTTGGCTGCGCGGAACTCGCCTGACGTCCCATAGGGACGGGTTCCGAAAATCATGGGACTGGTCCCGCAAGGCTGGCATGCCGGCGCGGGGCGAGATCTTCGCATGCCATGGATCCCGGAACGCCGTCGTCGGCGTCGCCGGGAGACGAGAATCAACCGACGACTACGCGCGTAGAGGCGGCAGGCTGACTGTTTCGGCACGGGGGTTCGAATCCCCCCGGCTCCACTTCGAACCGGCCCCGCCGGCGCCATCGCGTCGGCGGGGTCTTTTTCATGCCGCACCCGCGGCTCGGCTTCGGCACGCTCAACCGCCGCACGGGCCCCACGCCCCGAGCAGGATGGTGAGGTCGGCGGCGCTCACCTGCCCGTCGAGATCGAGGTCGCCGGGGCACGCGAGATCGCCGACGAAGCAAGTGACCGTCGTCGTCCGCACCACGACCTCGGCCGAGAGCCCGCATCCGCCCACGTTGGCGAAAGTACCGCTGATCGGGCCGCCGGTCATGCACACGAAACCAGCGCCGGGCTGGGGGCTGAACGCCGGTCCGCGCTCGATCGCCAGCGTCCCCGCGATCGAGGCGGGGGCATTGACCTGGAGACGCGACCAGGTGCCGGGCACGGTGCCCTCGAAGCGCACCCGAAGGACCCCGTCCGGCGTCTGGATGAACGGCACGCCGACGGTGAGCGGCAGCGCGACGCTCGGGAAGACCGTGCCCTCGTTCCGGAAGGAACCGCCACCCGTGATGGTGCGGACTCCGCCGGTACCGGTCCCGGCGATGAGCGTGCCCCGATGGACGAACGCCTCGCCCACCGGCACCGTCAGCGTGCAGGTGAATCCTCCGGCGATCGACTCCATCCGGATCGAGCCCTCGTTCACCGCGCCCGGCGCGGCCGTCAGGTTCGCGCTGAAGCCCGCGCCGCCGCCCTGGACCCACACCGTCGTCGTCGGCGAGTCGTTCGTCACCAGCGTGCAATCGACCTGGGCGATCACCAGGGCCTCGCCCACGACCGCCTCGCCCACCTCGATCGACGCATTCCGCACGATGATCTCGCGATCGATCGAGCCGCCCGTGATCCGGAACGCACCGAGGTTCACCAGCGTCGCGCCCACCCCACCGATCGAGCCCGCCACCTGCTCGACCGTGCGGCCCGCCGCGTTCGACAGCACCAGGCTGCCGCCCGTACCCACCGTCACCGTGCCCTCGTTCCGTAAGCTGCCGTTCTGGACCAGGCCGACTCCCGCATCGACCTGCAAAAGTCCCTGATTGAGCAGGTCGCCCGAGATCGTGCGCGGCCCGCCGGTCCCGACCGCAGCGACGATTGCCCCGCGATTGGCGAATGCCGATCCGGCGGTAACGGTCATCACGCTCGAGTAGCCGCCGTTGACCGTCTCCAGGACGATCGTGCCTTCGTTCACCGCGCCCGCCGCCACCAGCAGCTCGGCGCCGAACAGCAGCGCCCCGCCCCGGACCGACAGGACCTGCCCTTCCGCGAGGACTCCTTCCAACGTCGAGCTGCGGGCGGCAACGAAGGTGACCGGCGAGGCTCCGCCGGAACCGACCAGCGTCGCCTGGTTCAGCAGCGGCATGGCCGCCAGAGTGCCGCCGGAGTACTCGAGTCGAGACCGGATCGTGCAGCCGCCGGCGACCGTGAACGAGCCTCCGGCCAGATGCAGCCGATACCCGTCGAAGGACGCGATCGAGGTGGACCCGGTCGCGTGAAGGATGGTCACGCCCGCGAAGGCGCCCGGCACCGTGACGGTATCGCCCCGTCCGGGCAGCTGGTTCGCCGACCAGTTGGCCGGATCGTTCCACGAGACCCCGTCGCCGCCGCCGTCCCAAGAGACGGTCGCGGCGGCCAATGGCGCGGCGAGAGCGAATGAAAGGTGAGGGCGACCAGGTTCGCCCACGATGGATCGGGCCGGGTTTGCATGGGATTCTCCTTGTCCGGAAGTGAAATACTGATCGCAGTATCCGGGATCGGCCCGCACCTGCCGGGAGGGCGAAATCCCCAATCCGGACGGCTTCCCGGCTTACGCCCGCACCGCGAGCGCCGTCGCCGCCAGGTCGGCCGCGTCGCGAAAGGGCTGCAGCACGAGATCGGCCCCGGCCGCCTCGAGGCGAGCCGCGTCCTCCGGGGTGTGCGCGGTCACGGCGACCCGTCCGGCGAAACCGTGCTCGCGCAGGGCGTTCAGCAGGGTGAGGTTCGCCTGCAAGTCCGGGGCGGCGCACGCCACCCAGCGGGCTCCCGCGAGCGGCAGCGCCTCGGGCGCATGCGGATCGGTGGCGTCGGCGTAGCGGATCGCCTCGCCGCGCCCGGCGGCCCGCTGGAGCGCCTCCGGGTCGAAGTCGACCTCGAGCACCGCGACGCCTCGCGACCGGAGCCCCGCGGCGATCCGGCTGCCGTAGCGTCCGATCCCGAAGAGGACCACGTCAAACCGCTCGCCGCCGCCGTCGGACTCACGGGTCTCCCGATGGGGTATCGCCCGCTCGAAGGGCCGGAGGAACCGCTCGATCCGGCCGTAGATCGGATGCGAGTACAGGATGAGGTAGGTCGACAGGCTGATGGTGATGAGCCCGACCAGCGTGATGAGCCCGAGCGTCTCGCGGTCGATGTGCCCGAGCGAGACTCCGAGCGCCCCGAGAATCAGAGAAAACTCGCTGATCTGGGCCAGCGTGAGGCCGGTGAGGGCGCCCGTCCGCCTGCGGTAGCCCATCGCGCCCATGATCGCCATCACGATGAGCGGCTTCCCCAGCAGCACGAAGCCCGCAAGGACCGCCGCGGCGAGCACGCTGCTTCCCATCGCGGCGAAATCGAGCGACGCCCCCAGGTTGACGAAGAAGAAGAGCAGCAGGAAGTCGCGAAGCGTGGTCAGCCGGCCGCTCAGGGTCTCGCGGAACGGGCTGGAGGCGAGCGAGACGCCGGCGAGGAACGCTCCGACTTCCCGGCTGAATCCGAGCAGCTCGCCGCCCGCGGCCAGGGCGACCGCCCACCCGATCGCGAAGGTGAGCAGCAGCTCCGGCGACCGGGCCAGGCGCGCGGTCAACCGAGGCAGGACGAACCGGGCGGCGAAGCCGATGCCGCCGAGGAAAAGCCCGACCTTTCCGAGGAGCGCGAGCACCCGCCAAGACACCGAATCGGACGCGTCCGCCGCGCCGCCCGCCCCGAGCGCGGACAACGCCACCATCGCAAGCACCACCACGAGGTCCTGCACGATGAGGATGCCGACCGAGATCCTTCCGTGCAGCGAATCGATCTCGCGCTTGTCGCTCAGCAGCTTGACGATGATGATCGTGCTGGAAAATGTCAGGGCGACGGCGACGTAGACCGAGGGGATCCACGGCAACCCGAGTCCGAGGCAGATCAGCAGGCCGATCGCCGCCGTGAAAGCGATCTGGCCGATGCCGGTCACCGCCGAGACCGGTCCCATGGTCCGGATGATGGTGAGGTCGAGCTTCAGCCCCACCACGAAAAGCAGCACCGCGATGCCGACGTCGGCGAGCAGTTCGAGCTCGTGGGTCATCCGGAGCAGGCCGAGGCCGCTCGGCCCGACCAGGATCCCCGCGAAGATGAACGAGACGATGAGCGGCTGGCGGAGCAGCGTCCCGACCGCCCCCGCCACCGCCGCGATCGCCAGCACCGCCGCAAGTTCCGTGAACGGACTGGGCATGCGGGCGGGATCCTAACGGGGCGCTGCCGGCGGCGGCGTGAACGCGACGTCCTCCTTCGACACCGGACCGTCGAAGCTCGGCGTGAAGAGGAACTCGGTGGTCGACTCGACTTTCGGCTGCGTCCGGATCCGCCGGACCTGTTCCGGCGAGAACAGCGGGTGGACCGGCAAGGCGGACGGGTCGATCGTCGTGACGTCGCGGTACTTCCGGATCGCGCCCCCGGCGTCGATCCAGAGGGTCACCGACTGGAAGTTCGTGCCGTCGATGTCCCGCCGTCCCTCGAGGACCTCGCACTCGACTCCGTCGATCGGTTCCTTGCCGCGGATCGTCCGGTCGGTCAGGCCGCGGAAGAATCGCGGGTCGCCCCCGTCGGGGCGGAGCAGGTCCGGCACGATGAGGGCCAGCCCCTTCGAGAGGCCGGTCGGCGCGACGAACGCCTGGGCCCGCGAGTTGAATCGCTCGGTCGTGCCCTTGAGTCTCCACCATGAGTTCCACGCGCGGCCGTCGGGCGACCAGACCACAAAGGGCATGGACGAACGGGCATCGGTCTCCTGGAATCTCCAGCGGAATCCCCCGTCGCGGATGAAGGCCGTCGCGAACTCGATCTTCCACGGCGGCATCTTCAGGCTGCTCGTGAACGTTCCGGTGCCCGTGTCGCGATAGGTCTTCGCCTCTCCGTACCGGGCGGTCACCCGCTGGACGAGGGCCCGGACTTCCGGGGAATCCGCGGCGGCCGCCGGAACGGTCTTGGGCGGAGTCTCGGGCACCGGCGGCGAGGCGAGCAGGACGCACGACAGGATCGCGACCAGGAGGAGACAGGGCATCGACGCATGGTCGCAGATCGGCGATCGGGCGGTCGTGCCGGCCTTTCGCCCGGAAACACCTTGAAGACCGGAACCCCCGGCCGACCGTCCGAATCTTCCGCTCTCGTCGGCCGCGCGAGGTGGCCATGCTCGACTTCTCCGCGAACCGCACCCTGCGTCCTTCGCACGGTTCCCGACGCCGTCACCCGAGAGCGACGGATCAAGGGCCGGTCGCACGCGAGGAAAGATGCTCTCGTCCGCGGCGATCGCGACCTTCCGCGGACGCTGTCCACGCGTCGGTCATCGACATCTCCCTCTCACCGACGTAGCCGAACCGAAGCCCGGCGCGAACGCTTCCCGACCGTACCCGTTCACGCCGGCGGCGTGAACGCTACGTCCTCCTTCGACACCGGGCCGTCGAAGGTCGGCGTGAAGAGGAACTCGGTGGTCGACTCGAACTTCGGTCGGGCCTGCATGCCTTCGACCTCCGCCCGCGGCATCGACTTGGGATAAGTCGACTTGGCGGGATCGATCGTCATCGAGCTCCGGTACTTCCGGATCGCCCCCGAGGCGTCGATCCAGATCGCCACCGTCGAGGAGTCCTTCCCGTCGATGCCCTTCCGGCCCTCGAGGATCTCGCATGCGACCCCGTCGATCGATTCCTTGCCGCGGATCTTCGGGTCGACCAGACCGAGGAAGAACCACGAGTCGCCGCCATCGGGCTTCAGCAGGTCGGGCACGATCATGGTGAGCCCGTGCGAGATGCCGGTCGGACCGCCGAGTGCCATGCGAAGCGACTCGAACTGCTCGGTCGTGCCCTTGAGTTTCCACCATGAGTTCCAGGTGCGGCCATCCGGCGACCAGACGACGTAGGGCATGGGCGGGCGGGAGCCCATTTCCTGGAAACTCCAGCGGAATCCCCCGCCACGGACGAAAGCCGTCTCGAACGTGAGCTGGGTCGACGGTGTCTTCGGGCCGTAGGTCGTCGTCCCTGTCCCCGAGTCTCGATAGGTCTTCGCCTCGCCGTACCGGGCGGTCACCCGCCGGATGAGGGCCTGGACGTCCGGGGAATCCGCCACGGCCGCCGGCGCGGTCGCGGGCGGAGCCGCGGGGATGGACGGCGAGCCGAGGCAGACGCCTGAAACGATGAGGGTGGGGATGAGTCCGGACATCCGCGCGTTGTATCAAAACCTCGTTCGGACGAGGTTCTGTCTGATGGATCGCCGAAGGCCCGAGATCCGATCCGGCGCCCGGCAGGCAAGGAGGCGAGACGACGCTGTATCCGCAGCGATACAGCGAGTCGAAGCCGACGCCGCAAGCCGGGATGCCGGGCGGATCGAAGCCCGGCGGATCCGTCAGACAGAACCTCATGGGCCTCGTCAGCGACCTCCCGGCCCGTTTTTTTCAAAACCGCCTCCATTCCCGGAACCCCACCCGCGGCGCGCCCGAAACTCTGCGTCCCGCTTGCATCGGCCTCGGAAGGCGGCCATGCTCGGGGACGTCGTCCCCCCCTCCCGGAGAACCCGCGTGGTCCACGCCCGTCTTGCCGCCGTTGCCCTCGGTTCGCTGTTCACCCTGCCCGCGTTCGCCGACTGCCCCGCCGACCTCGACGGCGACGGGCTCGTCGCGTCGGGCGACCTCACCGTGATGCTCGCGAGCTGGGGCGATTGTCGGGCGAAGTCCGCGTGTCCAGCTGATCTCGACGGCGACGGCGAGGTCTCGGCCGGCGATCTTGCGACGCTGCTCGCGGCGTGGGGCCCCTGTCCCGCGGGCTGCTCGGGCGAGTTCGGGTGGCAGCCGGGGTTCGGGCAGGAAGCCCCGCCCTTCGCGGCCGGGTCGATCGGGGTCCACGACTTCGAGATCTTCGACTTCGGG
This sequence comes from Phycisphaerales bacterium, assembly GCA_044356865.1. Lineage (GTDB taxonomy): Bacteria > Planctomycetota > Phycisphaerae > Phycisphaerales > SM1A02 > JBEIUL01. The sequence goes on from JBIKVN010000073.1 coordinate 8,087, forward strand.
AATGGTCCGGTGCTGGTCGCGGGAGGAACCTTCGGTAGCGCGGGCGGAGTCACGGCGCGATCGGTCGCGGCCTGGAACGGTTCGGAGTGGTCGGCGATCGGAAGCGGGATCGACGGCACCGTGATGGCGCTCGAGACGTTCGACGACGGCTCGGGCCCGCGGCTTTTCGCGGGCGGCTCTTTCACGAGCGTGGGCGGGCAGTCGGCCGGCAATCTCGCGAAGTGGAACGGCACGGCGTGGGAGGCGGTTCCCGGCGGGACCGATTCGATGATCCGCGATCTGGTCGCGTTCGATGACGGCGCGGGCGCGAAACTCTGGGTCGCCGGCGACTTCCAGAACGCGGGCGGTCTGCCGTCGCCGGCGGTTGCGACGTGGGACGGGTTCGCGTGGGCCAATCCCGGCGGCGTCGCCTCCGGTTTCGGAGTCGCCCTGCACGTCCACGACGGCGGCGACGGGCCGAGGCTCTTCCTGGGCGGTTCGGTCCGAGTGGCCGGAAGCACGAGCTCTCGCATGGTCGTCCAGCGGACCGCGACGGGCTTCGTCCCGGTCGGCACGAATCTCGGCGGATCGTGGGGTGCCGGCACGGGAGCGGTGTGGGCGCTGACCTCGGCTCGCGTGCCCAAGAGCAAGCAGTCGGTGCTCGTGGCCGCCGGAGGCTTCGAGTTTCCGGGGCTCGGCGTGGCGTGGTGGAACGGGACCACCTGGAGTTCGAACGCCCAGAATCTCTACGGCTGGACCCGCACCGCCGTCGCGACCTATCCCGGCGACTCGCTCGACGAACTCTATCTCTCGGGCCCGATGACCTTCACGAGTCCCGACGGCTACCAGGGCATCGCCCGCCAGGAAGCCGGCAACTGGCTTCCGGTCGGCGGCGGGCTCGGGTTGCCGCCGAACTCAGGGAATCCGCCGTACCCGATGCCGTTCGCATTCAAGGTGTTCGACGACGGTTCGGGCCCGCGACTCTTCGCCGGCGGCAGTTTCCTGCTCGGCGACGGCGAGCTGGTGCTCGGCATCGCCGCGTGGGACGGCACCGCCTGGGATCGCGTCGGCGGCGGCGTGTCGAGCGGCGCGGACGGCCTGTATCCGGTGATGGCCCGTGATCTCGTCGAGACTTCGATCGGCGGAGGCGAACGGCTCGTCGTCGGTGGCGGGTTCCTCCTGGTCAACGATGAGGTGATGCCCAACCTCGCGAGCTTCGACGGCACCACCTGGTCGAGTGTCGGCGGCGGGACCGATGGTCCGGTCTATGCGATACGCGAGTTCGACGACGGTCGCGGACCCGGGCTGTTCGTCGGCGGGCTGTTCTCGCGGGTCGGCGGGACGGGCCCCGGCGGCATCGCCGCAAACCGCATCGCCCGCTGGGACGGCACGGCATGGTCGGGCGTCGGAGGTGGCATCAACGCGACGGTCTGGTCGCTGGCGGTCTTCGACGACGGATCGGGTCCGAAGTTGCATGCGGGCGGCAGCTTCACCACCGCCGACGGACTGCCGGCCGACCGCATCGCCCGCTGGAACGGCTCGGTGTGGGAGCCGATCCCCGGCATGACGGGGGCGAACGGCCCGGTGATCTACGACCTCGAGACTTTCGACGACGGGACGGGACCGGCGCTGTACGCGGCCGGCCGCTTCGAGTCGGCCGGCGGCGTTCCGGTGAACATGATCGCCCGCTTCCGCGATGGCGCCTGGTCGCCGGTCGGTCCGGTCGGCGCCCCGATCGGCATCGAGGCGGTGCTCTGTCTCCACGTTTTCGACGACGGAACCGGTCCCGCGCTCTACGCCGGCGGCTCGTTCACCCAGATCGGCGGCGTCGCCGCGTCGCGTCTCGCCCGCTGGAAGGACGGGGCGTGGACCGAGGTGCCGGGCCTCGCGAACGGCTCGGTCTGGGATCTCGCGACCTTCGACGACGGCGGCGGACCGCGCCTCGCGGTCGGCGGCTTCTTCACCGTCGCCGGCGGATCGGTCGCCGACCGCGTCGCCCTGCGCGACGCGACCGGCTGGACGCCGCTCGACGGCGGCACGAACGGCGGCGTATACACGCTGATGACCATCGACGGCCCCGAGGGCCCGACCCTGGTCACCGGCGGGGTCTTCACCACGGCCGGCGCGATCCCAAGCGTCGGCCTCGGTTGGTGGCGGTGCGGAAGGTAGATTTCCCCGGATTTCCCGCCGCCGGACCTGGGTGCGATCCCTGCATTCATGCCTTCGGCGCCCGCCGGCCTTGAGGGGCACGGTCCGACGGTCAAGCATGCCGGATGCATCGATGGCTTGCGAGACCCGCTCCCCTGGTGGCTTCGGCGGCCTTGACCGGGATCACGCTGTCGTGGTGGTGGCGTTGGGCGTGGATCGCCGCGGCGCTGACGCTCGCGATCTACGGCCTTGGCTCGGCGATCGCGATGATCGACCGGACGGCGGATCAAGCCCGCGTCGAACTTTCCCGGAACGGCGAGCGAAGCGATCGGGCTTCGCGCGAGCGTGCGTTGCGGCTCGGCCTGCGGACCGCCGCGGCGCTCGGCCTCGGCCTGCTCGCGATCGCCACCGTCCTGGCCGCGGCGTACTTCGACCTCCGCACCCTCGCCTTCGGGGCGTTCGGGATCTTCCTGATCATGCTCTTCCTCGGCTGGCCGTTCTGGATTGCCGCGGTCACCGAGGAAGCGGCCCGGACCCGGCGGGAAACCGCCGGCGAGTGACCCGCCGTCACCGCCCCGCCGTCGATCGCAAGCGTGATCGCTCGGGGCGTCACGTCGAGGGCGTCGCGGGCACGCCGAGCCGCAATTCGATCGTCCAGCCCTTGAGGTCAAGGCCCGCGACCGGCGACGTCGGCAGCAGGCAATCGGGAATGCCCTGCTCGGCCGGATCACGCGGCGGCAGGCACGGGCCCCACGCGGCAAGGACGATCGCGATGTCGGACCCGTCGACGATGCCGCTCAGGTCGACATCCCAGAAGCCCGGCGAACCCCACTCGCCAAGCAGCCCGGCGATGTCGAGCCCGTCGACGACCCCGTCGAGGTTCCCGTCGGCGTCGCAGCGCGGCTGCGACACGATCAGCCGGATGAGCTCGGCCCGCAGTTCCTCGTACGCCGCGGTCGCCTCGGTTGGCATCGCATCGACCGTCGGATCCCAACTCTGCGTCCCGTCACCGAACTCGATCCCGGGCTGGCTCGGCGGGACCGGTTCGGGCAGGCGGAAGAGCGTCACCTCGCAGTCGTTCGGCGCGAGACAGCTCGGCAGTTGGTTCACCACGATCTTCCACGGGCCTTTCCGTACGCCGTATTGGACGAGCGACGGCGGCGTGAGCGCCACGCTGCCCTCGGGGCATTGGTCGGCCATCTCGGGCGGAAGGAAACAGTAGTCGGTGCCGCCACAGGGGACGATTGCGGTCTTCGGATCGGTCGAGACGAGGTCGCAGTAGTTCGTGATCGGATACGGCGTGATGTCGGCGCCGCCCGCCCAGCATCCGCCGTTGTCGACGCAGAGCTGCGGGCTCGTGATGAGGCTGTCGATCACCGTCGTCCCGTTGATGCACGGCCCGACCTCGCCGGTGACGAAGGTCCCTTGGGCGTAGACGGCGAAGTTGAACTCGCGGATCCCCTCGGTCGCGGGATCGGTGAGGTAGGGCATCATCGGCAAGGCGTCGACGATCCTCCCCGCCGGCATCTCCGACTTCCAGTCGATCCCGCACGCCTCGTTCAGCAGCGAGAAGAGATCGACGATCGAGACCGTGGCGTCGACCGCCCGCCCCGGCTCGGCCACCATCGGTCCCGCGATGATCAGCCCCGAACGCACGCCGGTCTCGTAGACCGTCTGCTTGGCGTTGGCCGGGTCGAACGGCAGGTAGACGGTGTAGCCATACGAACCGTTGTCGTTCACGACGACGATGAGGGTGTTCGTCTCCTTCGGGTCGCGGAGGCGGAACTCGCCGCCCTCGACGGTCGCGAGGTCGAGCTCGACCAGCGTCTGGCCGATCGAACGGTCGACCGAATCGCACATCAGCTGGAAGACCGTGCGCGAGCTCGGATTCGCGAGCGAGCACGACAGGTCGGTCGGCGTCGGCCCGGTGAGCGCGGGCGGCGGGGTCTGGATCGGCGTGTGCGACGCGCTGTGGGTCACGAACGCCATCCACGGCTGGCCGGTCTTCCGGGCCTGCTCGATCCACTCGACCGAGCGATCGCCGATGAAGGTCGACATGTACTGCCGCTCGAGGCCCGCGATCTTGCCCGACCACGCCGGCGTGCTGACCACGCGTTCCCAGGCGTAGTACGCGTTGCCGAGGTCGAAGTCGATCGCGCTGCAGTCGCCCTCGTCGCAGGTCGCGGCGAGCGAGCTGTCCTTCCGCAGAAGCGGCACGCCGCCCGCCGCCAACGCCGCGAAGGGCTGGATGCCCTCGACGCACGAGCCGTCGGGGAAACACGCGGCGCCGAGCGAATCGAACCCGCCCGGCGCGCCGCAGTCGTAGGTGCCCGCCGGAACCTGGCCGCCGACGGTCGAGTCGATGGCCGGCGGCAGGTCCCAGTAGCCGTCGTAGAAATCAAGCCCCAAGGTGCGGATCGGGGCCTCGTAGCCATATCCCGGCGGCGTGTTCTCGGGGCCGCCGCCGAGGTGGTACTTGCCCAGCATCCCGGTCACGTAGCCGGCCTCCCGCGCGAGCTTCGGCACGGTGATCTCGGAGGGATGCAGCTGGTTCACCGGCAGCATCGGATCGGTGATCGCGGTGATCACGCCCGTCCGGAAGCCATGCCGGCCCGTGAGCATCGCCGCCCGCGACGGGGAACACTCCGGCGTCGCCCAGAAGTTGCGGAAACTCACGCCCTGCGCGGCGATCTGGGCCAGCACCGGGAACTGCGGCACGCCGGGCGATGCGTTCCACCCGAAGGGCGGGAACGAGAACGCGTCGATCCCGATGTCGTCAAGGACGAAGACCAATACATTCGGGTGCGCCGAGCCTCTCGACTCGGCCGCCGCGGTGGAGAGGGCC
>JBIKVN010000074.1:0-13042 GCA_044356865.1 Phycisphaerales bacterium
CGTTCAACACCGGGATCGCGCCCGGCTCGACGGGCTTGGCGCAGAACTTCAACATGCTTCGGGGAGGCAACGGGCAGTACAACAACGTGAGGTTCTCTGACTCGAACTTCTCGGGAAACGTCCTCTCCAACGTGTGGCAGGGAACCATGACCAACTCGCCCGGCGGCGCGACCCGCTACGGAAGCAGTCTCATGTCGGAGGTCTCCGCGACCGCGAGCAGCGTGTCCGGGTTCCAGAGGCTCTGGGTCACGTATGACACGGCCTTCGGCCCCGGCCTGTTCCTGGACCAGTCCTACACGGGCGGCGCGGTCAGCGGCAGCATGACGTTCGCCGGCACGACGATGGCGACGCTCGGCTTCACCAACTACGGCGCGTTCGAGTACACCTTCGGCAGCGGCGGCACCACCGACACCGTCACCGTGAACCTGCTGCAGGCTCCTCCCGGCCCCGGCCCCGGAGGCGTGCCGCTGCCCGGTGCGGCGGGCCTCGCGGCGGTTGGCCTCGCGGGCCTCTCGCGGCGGCGTCGCCGCTGAGTCGCACGGACGAACGAAGTCTCCCGACAAGTCCCGAACAGCCCCGGTCCCGCTCGCGCGAGACCGGGGTTTCTCGTCGGCTCGTCGGGACCGGCCGATCCCGCGGCACACAGCAGGCCGTTGGACAGGCCATACTCGGGCACTTCGAACAAACCACCCCGAGGCCCAAGGGCGCGACCCGCATTCCCTCGACCGACATGCCGGGCCGCCGCAACCCCCGCAGCCAGTCACGCCTCGACGGCTCGCGCCTCAAGGACGATCCGCGGAAGGAGCACCGCCTTGACCAGCCGGATGAGCTCGTCGCGGATGTGCGGCAGGTAACTGATGGCGCAGACGATCCGCAGCGACGCGAGGAAGTACCGGTTGGCGTCGAAGAACGCCCGCTCCTCCGGGGAGCGTCCCGCGAAGTAGTGGGCCACGAAGCGCTCCCAGAACTCCACGCCGCGGGCGGCGTCGATCTTCGTGGCCAGTTGGCACATCCCCAGCTCGGGCACGCCGTAGATCATGTAGATCAGGCCGATGTCGAAGAAGCGGCTCCCGATCGAGAAATCGCCCATGTCGATGATCACCAGCTCGCCGTCCTGCACCATGATGTTGCTCGAGTGCAGGTCGAAGTGCACGCAACCGTCGGCGTCGGGAATCGTGTCGAGCCGCTCCAGCAGCAGCGAGATCTCGGCCGGGGCGAAGACCCCCCCGAGCCGCTTGATGTAATCGCGGATCCGGTCCTTCAGGAGCGGCAGGACCGCCCGGTCGCCATTCGCCGCATGCAAGCCCGTGGCCAGGTCGGCGAGCCGCTTCGCGTGCAGGTCGATCCGCTCCGGTTCCCGGCGTATCACCGCGCTGAAGAGCTCGGCGTTCAGCAGCTCGAACACGATGCCCGAACGGGTGCCGCAGGTCACCACGTCGTAGGAGATCGCGGTCGGGATGCCCAGGACGAACGCGGCCTTCGCGTACTTCTTCTCCTGCTCGGCCATGCCGATGTCGACGCCGTCCTTGTAGAGCTTGACCACCGTCTCGGCGTCGAGCCGAAAGCACTCGCCGCACACGCCCGACGAGAGGAGTTCGCATCCGTCGAGCGAGATCTCCCGCGCGGTCCTCGCCAGCGTGACGACCTTCGAGAGGCCGGTCAGGTTGAAGACCTCCAGCACGGCCGGCGTCGGGTTGCGGGCGACGAGGGTCCCGCCCGCGGCGGCCACCCGCCGGTGCGCGAGCAGGATGCTCCGGATGCCGGCGCTCGAGACGTACGGGCAACCGGCGAGGTCGAGGATCAGCTCGCGAACGCCCGCGGTGTCGAGCCGGGCCTCGAGTTCCGGAGCGTTGGAGGCGTCGAGGCGGCCGTGGAGGGCGAGGATCCGGCGGTCGCCTTGGGTTTCGGAGGTGATCTGCATGGGTCGAGTCATGCTATCGGAGGACGATCGCCGCCTCACGCATCGGCAATCCCCCGCGGATCAAGCCGCCGACGTCAGGGGTTCCCCCACACGTAGAAGTCGATGCTGCAGACCTCTCGGAACCCGAGCTTCACGCAGATCGGCGCCGAGGTCTTGCGGTCGCCCTGCAGCACCGCGGCCTCCTTCCCCATGGCACGGGCATCGGCCAGCCTGGCGGCCATCATCGCCGTGTAGATGCCGCGGCCGCGGTGCTCACTGAGCGTGGCCGCGCCCTGCATCACCATGACGGTGCTGTCCGCCGGCGAGAACATGCTCGAGACGGACACCGGTCCCTCGACACCGTCGAGATAGGCCAGGTAGTGGTTTCCGCAATCGGCGAGCGGCAGCACCTCGCAATAGACGGATGCCAACGCCTCGGGCATGGGATACGCGTCCGCGTACAGGCGGACGACATCGGCCCGATCCCGCTCGGTCGCCCGCCGGACGGTCACCGCCGGGTTGCACGGGATGGCGTGCCCAAGGTCGGTGAGGACGAGGCCGGCCTGCTCGATGATCTTCGAGAAGCCCGCGGCCTCGAGCCGGGGGACGAGGTCGACCGGGGTGGACGACGGGTTGAGCCACCAGCCGACGACGTGACCGCGCCGGCCGAAGAGATCCTTGACCTGCCCGATGACCGCGTCGGCGTTCGACTCCGTCAGCGTCGAAACGCCGACCATGTTGCCGAACGGGTGGGAAACGTGGGGCGTGGCGTGCGAACGAACCCCCGGGAAGTCGAGCACGTCCCAGCGACCGGGCACCCCCGGGAACTCGAACATGCTGTTCTCGAGGGCATGAAAGATGGCGCGGTCGCTGGCGGCCATTCGGGCTCACTGCGGTTGCGGGAGCCGGTGCGGCCGTGCGAACCCGCTCGGCGATGGCCACCTGGTTGCGATCCGACCCTCGTGATCGGAGTGCCTGCGAGTGTACCCCAGCCGTTCCGTCGGTCAGGGAGTCCAGCGGCAAATCTCGGGGCACTCGGGAGTTCGCGGCGCTTTCGCCGGCCGTGTCGGGCCGAGCGCCCGCAAACAAGCCGAAATGGCGACGGCCAACGCGGGCATCAAGCGGAACGTCCGGTGGCGAGCCGACCCGTTCCATCCCAGAGTGGATTTGGACGGTATGGATTTGGACAGGCCAACCGCTTCCTGTCCGGCGCGGCGGGAACTGGGCGAGGACTTGGACAGTCAAAACGCACGACGTTGGCAAGGCCCTTGACGCGTCCGTTCGACCGGCGAAGACCTCCGATGGACAGGCCAATCTCGCTGCCGGGTTTGGGCCGACAGGCCTGGACGGGCCAACCGGCTCGCTCTTGGACAGGCCACTTTCGCTGGACAGGCCAACTACCCACCACTGATTCGCCCAATCTTGGACAGGCCAACTACCCACCAATCTCCCCAATCTGGCTTGGACAGGCCATCGTCTCGGCCTCGTCTCACCCCTCCCGACCCGAGCAACCCGCCAGTCGGGCCGTCCGGGCCAGCCGGGCAAACATCGCCGCGTTGCCGAGGGTCCACACCAAGAGACCGAAGACCCAACCGGTGAACGGGACGAAGATGAGCAGCCCGCCGAGGACCTGCACCGCGCCGATCACGACGGATGCGGTCTTGGACAGGCCACGGGCGGAGGCCTGCCGGCCCGACTCCCGGTCCGCCTCGCGGCCGACTTCCGCGACCGTGCGGCCGAGCACCAGGTCCGACCCGACCCCGGGAACCGCGACCGCCGCCGCGATCACCAGGATCCACGGTAACTCGACGGCGAAGATCCACGGCAGGTAGTCAGCCCCCCACGAGATGATCACGAGAAACACTCCCAGCCCGAGCAGCATCCCCCCGGGCCGGATCCAGCCGCAGCGGCGAATTCGCCTCGCGCGACGGGCATCGAATCCCTGCCGGGCGACTCGCGACGTCGCGACCCACTGCACGACCGGCGACATCGCAACGGAAAACAGGAACAGGACCACCCATCCCCCGCCGCCTCCGCCGGCCCCGGACCACGCCGACGCCACCAGCAGCGCGATCACCGATAAGGCCGGCATCGCGTTCGCGACCGACGCCACCACCGCCCACGTCCACAGGCGACCCGCGATCTCCCTCCGCATCCAGCGCGGCCGGAACGACCGCTCGTCGATCGCCTCGCCGCACTCGCTGCACCGGCCGCCGACCGGCAGCCCGCGCACGTCGTAGCCGCACGCCGGGCATCGCCACGGACGCTCCTCCTCGAGATGCACCGGAATCACGCCGTCGCCCGCCGCAACCGATCGTGGATCGCCGTCCACAGGCCGCCGGTCGCGGGCGGTCGCTCGACGAGGATCAGCGGCCGGCCGAGCGAATCCGCCTCGCGCAGGCACCTATACAGCGAGTTCGCATACGCCTCGGCCTCCCGCGGCATCTCGATCGTGACGTGCGGCGCCGGCACGCTCGCCGCATCGAAGGCCAGCACCGCGACCGGCGCCGCGCACGCCGCAAGCCGCCGCGCGATCGCCGCCCCGTCGACAAGCTCCGTCCTCGTCCGCGGCGCGTAGTGCCGCGGGCTCGTGCCCGGGCTCGCCCCCTGCCCCGCCCCGATCGCCTCGGCAACTTTCGTCCCGAGCACCCGTTCGATCGCCTCGGCGGAAATCGTCCCCGGCCGCAGGACCATCGGCCGCGCCCGGCTCAGGTCGAGCACGCTGCTCTCGAGCCCGACCGTCGACGGACCGCCGTCGAGGATGACCAGCCCCGCCTCGTCGGGAAACTCCTCCGCCACATGGCTCGCCCGCGTGGGCGAGACGCCCCCGCTGCGGTTCGCGCTCGGGGCGCTGATCGCCGTTCCCGCCATCTCCAGAAGCTGCCTCGCCACCGGATGCGACGGGCTCCGCACCGCAACCGTCGAGCGCCCCCCGATCGAGCTCGGCGAGACCTCGGCCCGGCGCGGCAACACCAGCGTGAGCGGCCCCGGCCAGAACGCGTCGGCGAGCCGCTGGCAGCGCACGTCCCAGCCGATCACGACCTGCTTCGCCATCGCGACGTCCAGCACGTGGGCGATGAGCGGATTGCTCGCCGGCCGCCCCTTCATGCGGTAGACCTCGAGGGCCGCCTTCTCGTTGAAGGTATCGCAGCCGAGGCCGTAGACGGTCTCGGTCGGGAAGGCAACGACGCCACCCTCACGGATCGTCGCCGCGGCGAGGCGGACGTTCTCGGGAGTCGGTTCGACGATCCTCGGCATGGCTCGCCTCAGGCCGACGGCGGCTCGGCGTCGCCCGCGGCGACCTCGGCCGCGGGCCGCCCCGCCCCGGGATCGGCGGTCTCGATCTCGATGCGGTTCATCTCGAGCCCGGTGCCCATCGCCTGCCAGAGCCGCGCGAGCGAGACGTTGTAGTTGACGAGCGCCGCCGCCGCCGACTGCTGGGCGAGGGCGAGAGCGTTCTGCGTCTGGAACTTGAGCTGGAGGAACTCGGGCGTCAGGGCCGCGAGGGTCTTCTCGGTCACCTCCAGAGCCCGCAGGTTCTCGGCCTGCGCGAGCCGCGTCGCCCGGGTCTGCTCGATGAGCTCGAAGTTCGCGACCACTTCCAGCAGACGGTTCTTCACCTCGACCGTCGCCCCCTGCACCGCCTGCCGGTACTGGATCACCGACCGCGACCTTTCGAGCCGGGCCTCGCGATAGAGCGACTCGCCGTAGCGGTTCCCGATGAGCTGGCTGAAGGTGGCGCCGACCAAGTAGTCGACGAAATCGCCGCTGCCGAGCTGGTTCACCGAATCCTCGAAGCCGCTGTCGAGACCGAAGTAGCTGAGCTGGGCGTTCAGGTCGAGCTGCGGGAGCCGCTGGTTGTCGGCGACGATCGACTGGATGCTCGCGTTGTCGATCCCGAGCAGCGCCTGCAACACCGTCGGCGAGTTCGCGACCGCGGTCACCACCCCCTCCCGCAGGCTGTAGCGCACCGGGGCCGACACCGGGAGGTCGACCGGCACCACGACCGTCTCGGCGCCGACCGGCAGGTCGGGGCTGTTCACGAGCAGCTTGAGCGTATTGGTGACCTGCGCGAGGGCCAGCCGCGCCTGGATCACATTCGCCTTCCGTTGCTCGACCGTCGCGACGGCGTTGGCGTACTCGGCGAGCGTCGCGTCATACTGCCGACGCTTCGCGAGGACATCCCGCACCTCGACGCCCGCCGCGACGAGCCACTCGGCGATGATCAGGTTCTGCCGCGACAGCACCACCTGCCAGTACGCGCCCTCCACCTCGGCCACCGTCGCCAGCAGCCTCGCCCGCAACTGCTGAAGGGCCGCCCGATCGGCGTTCCGGGCCAGCCGGATCTGGGCCTCATTCACGTCCGAGCCGAACCCCCGCAACAGCGGCTGGGTCAACCCGAGCCGCACCGCCGAGCTCATCGCCGGGTTCGGGTCGTAGAGGTCGCTTGGCCACTGCTCGTTGGACCCCCCGCCGAAGGCGACCTCGAAGCCGCCGCCGGTGACGGTGCGCTGCCGGATCCCCGTCTCGAACGCCCAGGACCGGCTGTCGTCGACGTCAGGGATGATCTGGGTCGGCCCGCCCGGCCCCGGAAAGACGATGCCCACCGTCGGCTGGGTCGAACGGTTGAAGTTCGTCGAGGCGAAAAAGGTCGCGTCGAAGGCCGATTCGGCCTGCTCGATCCGGGCCTGGGTGATGCCCTCCTCGAGCCGGGCGGCCTGGACCCCGAGGTTGTTCCGGACCGCGGTCTGGATCGCCGTCTTGAGCGAAAGGCGCACCGCCGAGGGGTCTTCCCCAGTCAGGGTCGGTCCGACATCGAGGCTCACGTCGGCCTTCTGCCATTGGGGGCCGATCCGGTCGAGCTCCTCCCGGCGATTCGCGAGGGCGCTTTCCACCGCAAAGGTCGACTCGGGCGGGGTCCGCAATCCATCCTCGCCGGCCTTCGGCGCCGGCAACGAGCCGATCTCCCGGGCGAGCGCGGTGTCGACCGACCCCTGCAGCCGGGTGCGGTCGTCCTCCGGCCGGAAGAGCGGCGACTGGCACCCGCCGACCGCCATCGTCGCGCCGGTCACCGCCGCCCATCGCAACGACGGGGGAGCTCGGTTCGGGCGTCGGTTCGGCCGGACGGACATCGGGCCGGGATGCTAGCACGACGCAACCACCCGACGCGGCGACGCCGCGGCAAAAACCGCCTGCCGAAGTTGCGCGGCGATGTTACATTCCCATCCATGCTTTCCTCCAGCACGCTCCTCGCCGCCGTCGTCCTCGCCCTCCCGGTCCAGTCCGCCACGCCTCCCGTCGACACCGCCTCCGCTCCCGCCGCCAACGCGTCCGCCGGCTGGTTCGTCGTCACCGGCGACGACGTGATGCTGCGCAGCGGCCCGAGCGTCGAAAGTTCCTATCCATTCGGCCGCCTTGCCGCCGGCTCGCCGCTCAAGGTCGTCGAGCGCCAGCTCGGCTGGGCCCGCGTCGCCTCGACCGGCCCGACCTACGCGATGCTGCACGGGCTGGTGAAGGTCGACTCGGCGACGAGCGTCGACGCGGCGACGGGCACGATGACGATCGTCGGGCGCACCGCGGTCATGGCCCCGAACATCACCGTGAAGGGTGATCCCGACAAGAGCTGGAAGAGCCTTGCCACGCTCGTTCCGGGCGACACGCTCGAGGTGCTCGGCGAGGTGCAGGGCCAGCGCGACCGCTACTGGAAGGTCCGGCTGCCCGAGAAGGCGCACGGCTGGGTAAGCCTGCAATTCCTGGCCGAAGCGACTCCCGACCAGGTTGCGACCATCGAGGCGGCGATCGGAGCCGGCCAAGGCATCGCGCTTCCCTCCCAGGAAGCGGTCGCGGAAGCGAGCGGCTCGGGCGCGACCGGCGAGACCGTCGGTGCCGAAGAGGCGACCGTGGCGGTCGAGACCTCCGTCGCCACCGACGGGACGGTGACCATGACCGACGAGAAGATCACCGCATCCGACGGCGGCGTGACCGTGACCGACGAGAAGATCACCGTCGCGAGCCCCGAAGGGAAGATCGTCACCGAGACGGTCGCGGTGCAGGACGCTGCGGGCGAGACGGTCGCGGCCGAGACGAGGACCGCCACGCTCTCGGCCGCCGAGGCCCGCCAACTCGCCGCCCTCACGTACCAGGATCTCGAGGCGATCTGGAATCGCGTGCGTCGCGACACGCAGGAGAGCCAGGAGCTCGATGTGCTGCGGGAGCGGTACCTCGCCCTCGCCCTCGACCCCTCGGCCTCGAGCGCCACCCGCGGCATGGCCGCCAGCCGCGCCGAGCAGATTTCGATGCGGATCGAGGTGCAGAACGACCTGCGGAAGCTCGAGGCCAAGCGGCAGCGGCTTTCCGAGACCCAGCAGCGGGCCGTCGACTACACGAACGCCAACCGCAAGCGGCTGCCCTTCGATGCGGTCGGTCGGCTTGCCGCCTCGAGCGTCTACAACGGCGATCGCGTGCCGCTGCTCTACCGACTCGTCGACCCGACGAGCCTCTTCACCGTCGCCTATGTGAAGCCGCCGGCGAACACCGCGGTCACCGAGATGCTGGGGCTGATCGTCGGCGTCAAGGGCACCAAGACCTACGACGAGACGCTCAAGATCGACGTGATCGCGCCGGTCGCGGTCGAGGCCCTCGGAACGGACTCGCCGGCTCCCGCGCAGGAGACCGTGAAGGCGACGGAAGAGCCGACGGGCACCGCCCCCTGACCGAGCCGGACCGGCCGGCGGACGGCTACCATGCTTCCCGGTCGATCGGGGCGTTAGCTCAATTGGGAGAGCGATGCCTTTGCAAGGCATAGGTTACCGGTTCGATCCCGGTACGCTCCATTCGTTCCCGCCGCGAAGCGGGAAAGCCACGACGCCCGGCCCCCCGCACCCCAGTGCGAGGAAGCCGGGCGTCGTGATTGCCGGAGAATCGCCCCGAGGCGTCACTTCGCATCCGACAGCGGCACGAAGCGGAAGCCTTGCCCACCGACGCTCGCGTCGCCCATCAGGCCACGAGGATCGAACATGAAGACCGCCATGCCGTGGTCGAAGCGGGCCTTCTCGCTGCCCCCGGCGGTGACCGCGTAACCGGTCGCCTGGGCGTCGAGGGCGACGACCCCCTGCTTGAACGCGTCGAGAGCCGACTGGTTCTCGAAGAAGATGGCCTGCGCGGTCACGCCGCCGCCGAGGCTGAGACCGACGGTGCCGCTGGTGACGCTGCACCACCCGATCATCGTGCCCTTCTCGAACACCTCGCCGTTTCCGAACGCGCCGCCGAAAATGATCGCTCCCTTGGCGATGTCGGGCATGACGGCATAGCCGTAACTCGTCGAGAACCACTTCTCCATGCCGGGATCGCGGGCCTTCATCTCGGAGATCACCGACTGGACCCGGGCATTCAGGTCTTCCCGCGACATGTCGCTCCTCGGAGCGGTGTTGCAGGCGAAGGCGAGGAAGGGCGTTGCGGCGAGGGCGACGGCGAGGATGAACGGTGCGGGTCGGAGGGCCATATGACTTCCTTGGATCGGACGGTGGTCGGTCGGTGCGGAAAGCATCCCCTGCCCGCTCGGGTGGGGGAAGGGGCGGCACGATAGGAGAAATCGAACGGGAGCGGGTTCAGCGGCGACGGAGCAGAGCCACGCCGACCGCCGCGGCGAGCTCGGTGCGGAGGATGGTCGGGCCGAGGTCGAGGGGCACGGCACCCGCGGACCGGGCGGTCTCGACCTCCTCGTCGGAGAATCCGCCCTCCGGGCCGACAAGCAGCATCACGGACCCCGCCTCGGGGAACGGTGCCGGCGCCCCGCCGGCCGGATGGGCGATGGCGATGGACAGGCCAGCGGCCCGCGCCGCCGTGAGGGTCGTGGCAAGATCGGCCTCCGGGGTGAGTTCAGGAATCCAGGGCCAACGAGCCTGTTTGCACGCCTCGGCGAGGATGCGGCGGCGACGGTCGTCGCGACCGCCCGGATCGGTCGCGACGCTTCGCCGGCACCGCAGGGCCCCGACGCTCGCGACCCCGAGCTGGGCGGCCATGTCGAAGAGGTCCGACTGGCGATCCCCCTTCGGCAAGGCCGAGCGCAGGTGGATGAGCGGAGTTGGCCTGTCCAAGACCTTCGCCAAGACGACCCGGACGGGGACCGCACCGTCCTTGGCCCGCGCCTCGATATTGGCCTGTCCAATTCGGCCCCGACCGTCAAAAAGGGTCACCGCGTCCCCCGCCTCAAGCCGACGCGAGCCGAGGGCATGCCGGGCCTCCTCGCGATCGAGGCGGACCTCGGCACCCGGCTCGGGCACGCTCTCGACCAGGAACCACGGGGTCGCCATCGGCGTCAACCTTCCCTTTCTTTCACCTGCGCGAAGTTGGCCTGTCCAGATTCAACGCCCACCGTCAACGCCCTGATCGTGGCCTGTCCAATCCGGGATCTGTCCAATCCGGGATCGCAATCCGGGCGCTGCGTTGGCCTGTCCAACCCCCCCCCAAACAGCCCGTCCGCCTCTGGCCTGTCCAAGAGCCGTTCCCAAGAGCCGTTCCCAAGAGCCGGCCCTGGCCTGTCCAATGTCGCCGCTCGCCCCCACGAACGACCCGCCCCGAGCCCCGCCCTCGATCGTGGCCTGTCCAACTCCCGCCCCCACTCTCGACGAAAATCCGCGGGCTCGCCATCGGCCTCAACCTTCCTCCCGTCCCGTTTGCGCGGGGGTCGTCCCCCGCCCGGACGCGGACGGATCCTTCGGCAGATACACCTCGAACCGGGCGAGTTTCCCCCCGAGGGCGAAATCGCACGGCCCCTTCGCGGCATGCCGCGGCCGCTTGAGGATCACCCTCGCCCCGCTCGCCCGGGCCGCCGCCAGCAGCTCCTCCGCATCGGGATCCTCACCGGCAAGCGCCCGCACCACCTGCATCTCCTTCGGCGGAAGGGCCGCCGCGCGGCGCTTCGGCGGGAACATCGGATCGAGGTAGATCGCCTCGGGCACCGCCCCGGGATCGCCAAACCGCTCGCGGGCGTCGCCCTGGACCACCGCGATCCGCCCCGCGATCGACGCGAGCCGCGCGTCGTCCACCGCCCGGCGACGGGCATCGGCGAGCAGCCGGAACACCGGCTCACACCGCTCGACCGCCACCACCGTCCGCCCCGTCGCCGCGATGAGGAACGCGTCGTACCCGAGCCCCGCCGTCGCATCGAGCACGCTCCGCGCCCCGCCCAGCGCCCGCACCAGCGGCTGCCCCGCAAGCCCGCGGAGTTCAAGCCGCCCCCAGTCGACGACAAGCCCGCGACGCGGCCGGTCCCCGGGCAGGAGCGCCTCGAGCCCGCCGTCTCGCTCGGCGATCCGCACCGACGGGTATTCAACTTGGCCTGTCCACACGGTTCCGCACGGTAGCCGATCGGTATCCTCCGTTCCCCGATGACCGCCCCCCTCGCCAAGGCCGCCCTGGCCCCCGTCTTCCGCAGCGTCCTCGAGATGGTGGGCAACACCCCCCTCCTCGAGATCACCCGGATCGACACCGGCCCCTGCCGCCTCTTCGTCAAGCTCGAAAGCCTCAACCCGGGGAACTCGATCAAGGACCGCATCGCCGTCGCGATGATCGAGGCCGCCGAGAAGGCCGGGAAGCTGCGGCCGGGCGACCGGATCATTGAGGCCACCGCGGGCAACACCGGCATCGCCCTTGCCCTGATCGCCGCCCAAAAAGGCTACCGCCTCACCGTGGTCATGCCCGACAAGATGAGCGACGAGAAGATCAGCCACCTGCGGGCCATGGGCGCCGAGGTGCTGCTCACCCGGTCCGACGTCGCGAAGGGCCACCCCGAGTATTACCAGGACATCGCCGAGCGGATCGCCCGCGAGACCGGGGCGTTCTACACGAACCAGTTCGCGAACCCCGCGAACGTCGAGGCCCACTACACCACGACCGGCCCCGAGATCTGGGCCCAGATGGAAGGGAAGATCGACGCGTTCGTCGCCGGCGTCGGCTCGGGCGGCACGGTCGCGGGCGTCGGCCGCTACCTCAAGGAACGCAACCCCGCCTGCGCGATGGTCCTCGCCGATCCGGTCGGGTCGATCCTGGCCCCGCTCGTGAACGAGGGCAAGCACGTCGAGCCCGGCTCGTGGCTCGTCGAGGGCATCGGCGAGGATTTCGTGCCCTCGATCCTCGACCTGAAGGTCGTCGACAAGGCCTACGCGATCGGCGACGGCGAGGCGTTCCATGCCGCCCGCGACCTCCTGCGGCGCGAGGGCATCCTCGCGGGAAGTTCCGTCGGCACGCTCTTCGCCGCGGCCCTGCGGTACTGCCGCGAGCAGACAGGACCCAAGCGGGTCGTCACGCTCATCTGCGACAACGGCGCGAAGTACCTCTCGAAGATGTACAGCGACCACTGGATGGTCGACCAGGGCTTCCTCGAGCGCGAGACCTTCGGCGACCTCCGCGACCTGATCGCCCGGCGGCATCTTTCCCGCGAGGATTACGTCCTCTCGCCCGAACTCCCGCTCGCCCAGGCGATCAAGCGGATGCGGATGTACTCGGTGAGCCAGATGGCCGTGCTTGACGAGCGCGATCGCGTCGTCGGCATCCTCGACGAGAGCGACGTGCTGCTGGCTCTCGTGGCCGACCGCACCGCGGCGGCGCGGCCGGTCCGCGACTTCATGTCGAGCCGGCTCGAGACGGTGAAGCCGTCGGCGAAGCCCGACGCTCTGCTCCCCATCTTCCGCGCCGACCGCGTGGCGATCGTCGCCGACGAGCGGAACTTCTACGGCCTCATCACCCGCATCGACCTCATCAACTTCCTCCGCAAGCAGCTCGCCTGAGGCCACCGCGGCCGGCACCCTTCACCGAACCTGAACCGGAAACCCATCCGCCGGAGCGAGCATGCGGGCATGACCCCGCATCCCGCGAGCGACCGGCGCTACCGACCCATGAGCCACGAACGCCTCTCCCTCGCGTCCCGCTGCATCCACGGCGGCCAGCATCCCGACCCGACCACCGGCGCGGTGATGCCGCCGATCTACACCTCGTCGACCTTCATCCAGGACTCCCCCGGCGTCCACAAGGGCTTCGAGTACACCCGCAGCCACAACGCGACCCGCTTCGCGTTCGAGCGGGCGATGGGCGACCTCGAGTCGAGCGGCCTGTCCGAGGCCGACGACCGCACCTGCGGCGGCT
>JBIKVN010000075.1:0-12928 GCA_044356865.1 Phycisphaerales bacterium
GTCTTCATGTTGCAGCCGCCGCTCGCGTGATGCGCGAGCATCTGGCTCGGCGTCCAGAACATCTCGCGGAAGCCGCCGAGCGAGACCCGCGTCGGGGCGATGCCCTTCTCGCGCATCGCGGCGCTTGCGATGAGCACCTCGAGCGTGAGGTCGACGTTCCGCCCCGCCGGATCCACGAGGTACGCCAGCGGCGCCGGATCGCCCTCGCCGCGCGGCGGCCCCGGCACGAGAAACGGCTCGAGCGCGTCCGTCGTCACCACCCACGGCGAGATGCTCGTCGCGAAGTTCTTCGCGAGAAACGGCCCGAGCGGCTGGTACTCCCACTTCTGGATATCGCGGGCGCTCCAGTCGTTCACGAGGCAGAACCCGAAGATCCGCCGCCACGCGTCGGCGACGGGAATCGTCGAGCCGAGCTCGTTCCCCTCGCCCACGAAGAAGCCGACCTCCAGCTCGTAGTCCATCAGGCGGCTCGGACCGAAGCCCGGCGGGCCCTCGTCGCTCGCGACGGTCTGGCCGTGCGGCCGCACGATGGGCGTCCCGCTCGGCACGATCGAACTCGCCCGGCCGTGGTAGCCGATCGGCACGTGCTTCCAGTTCGGCAGCAGCGGATTCGTCGGGCGGAACATCGAGCCGACGTTCGTCGCGTGATGCAGCGACGCGTAGAAGTCGGTGTAGTCGCCGATCGCGAAGGGCAGCAGTTCCGTCACCGCCTCCGGCCCCGTCAACGGATGCAGGCACGCCTCGACGTCCTTCCGCCGCGGCGAGCCCTCGGCCAGCAGGCCCGCAACCGCCACGCGCAGGCAGCGCCGCACCGGGGCCGGCAGCGCCGCGACCGCGGCGCAGTCGCCGAGGAAGACGTACTCAAGGCGTGTCGCGTCGACGTCGTCGCCGGCGATGGCCGCGAGATCAAGCAGGCTCCTATCGGCCGCAAGATCCAGATCGAGCGCGAAGTCACCGATCCGCACCGCGACCACCGGCTGGCCGGTGTCGATCGAGCCGAACGGCAGGTTCTGGATCGGGAAGTCGCCGTTCGCATCGTTCGCGCCCGCGACGAACGACCGCAGCGCCGGATCGGCCGGATTCACGCCACTCATCGCCCGACCCCCTCGCCCGCCGGCAGCAGGCCACCGGCCCGCAGGTCGCCGATCGGCTCGTCGACCGAGCACGACCCGAACGAGTGCACGAACCGCTCCCGCGCCGCCCGCACCTCGGCGACGCTCACCTTCCGGTCGCGCCACGCGAGCGAATCCTCGCGGAACGAGAACGACCCGGGACTCTCGTCGGCCAGCATCTCGGCCAGTTCCGCCTCGCCGATCCGGTCCTCGGCGACAAGGCAGCAGCCGAGGAAGAAGTTCAGGAACCCGTGCTGGCGGCAGCCGACCGAGGTCGCCTCGTGGCGATAGGGATGGTGCAGGCCGGCGGTCGCCTTGAGCGGCACGTCCGCGGCCCGGCAGGCGAAGACGAACCGTGCGACTTCTTCCGGCGACGGGTGATCCGTCGGCGTGAGCCCGCCGGTCCGGATCTTGGCCCCGACCGCAAGATCCGCCAGGCTCGTGATGAGCCCGCGGGGGTCTCTTTTGGCGTCGATCTCGATGTAGGGGAAAATCTCGTCGTCGAGCGTCTCGATCGCCTCGTCGATCTCGTCGGCCGAAGCCGCCTTGAACTCGACGGTGTCGATGAGGGCCGAGCCCGCCCCCGCCATCGCGTGCCGCTCGTTGAAGCGACCGACCGCCTCGACCCCGCGCTCGAAGTCCGGATCGCCCGCCGGCGGCAGCAACCCGCTCACCGGCCAGGCGTCGTCGTGGCCGGGTCCGTTCACCGGCGGCAGCAGCGACTCCGCAGCGGCGTCGAACTCCTTGAGCCGCGAGGCGGGCACGACCATGCGGGCGAGGATCCACGATTCGGGGCCCGCACGGTACCTCGCGAAGTTCGCGACCGCCGGCCCCATGTCGAGTTTCGCGGGCGGGAAGAGCCCCGCGTAGTCGAGGCTCCCGTCAAGCAAGGCGAGGGTCGAGCGCATCCGGGCAAGATAACCCGGCGCCGGCCCGGGCCGGCCGTCACCCGGCCGTCACGACGCGGGTCCGGCCTTCTTCGCGAGCCACTCCGCCAGCGGGTTCGGCAGCGGCCGCCGCTTCCGGTTCTCGGCGGCGAACCTCGCCATCGGCCCCGCATCGCCCTTCTCGGCAAGGGTGGCGACCGCCGCGTCCCACTCCTTCCGGATGTCCTCGGGCATCGCCGCCAGCAGCAGGCAGTAGTCGGCGAGGGCGTTCCCGTCGAGGATGGTCGATCCGAACAGCCGCTCCTGCTCGGCCGCGTCCGGCTCCGACCAGTTCGCGAAAAACACCGGCGAGAAGATGATCGTCCGGTTGTTCGCGTCGAAGAGGCGGGTCTTGAAGACGACCTCGCCGGTCTTCTCGTCCCATTCGCCGTTCGTGAGCCACGGCCTCGCCCCGGTCTTGAGCCGCACGTCGACCTCGGTCGGCTTCGCCCGTCGCCGCGGGTCGACGCCGTAGGGCGGCGGAAGCGAAACCGACATCGAGGCCGCCCCGCCCTTCCGGATCTTCGCCTTGTCCTCCTCGCCGATCGCCGGCGAGGCAAGCAGCACCGCGTCGCGGGCCTCGGAGGGGGAGCTTGCCCAGAGGAGGAATCCGAAGCCGAGTCCCACGAGCTGCGGCGTCGAGAGCGAATCGATGTCGGGGTTGAACTTCTGCACCTGCCGCAGGATCGCCGGGATCAGCACCCGGTCGGCGGCCCACTTCCGTTCCTCGGCCGAGGCGTTGCCGTCGCTGCCGAGGAGCAGCAGCTTCTGAAGCTCGCCCGCGTCGAGGATCCCCCGCTCGCCGAGCAGCATCAGGAGCGGCAGGAAGGTCCGCTGCCGGAAGCGCTCGTCGTCGGTCATCGGGCGGAAGTCGTCGGTCTCGCGGATCCGGGCCCCGATCCGCTGGCTCTGCACCGAGGCCTGCGCCGACGAGTACATCATCATGCCGGTGCCGAAGAGCGGCACCAGCACCTGCTCAACCTGCGCTTTCCATTCCTCGCGGCGCGACGGGTCCTTGATGCGCTCGGCGCTCCAGGCCCCGAAGAGCCGCAGCCAGAGTTCGCCGGCGTCCATGCGGGCCCGGAACGCCCGCCACTCGTCGGCCGGCTCGGCCATGGCCTCGTAGTAGAAGCGGCTCGCGCCGAGCGAGGTGCGGATCTCGGACAACCCGTTGCGGTTACCCAGTTCGCTCGGCAGGGCCGCCCCGAACTCGCCCTCGACCCGCTGGCCTCCGGTGTCCTCGTCGGCGACCGGCTCGGCGGCGTACGCCGTCCGGAGGCGGGCGAGGTCCTGCTCGCCAAGTTCGTTCGCGGCGAAGGTGCGGGCGGCCGCGGCCCCGGTCGCGTCGGTCGCGACGCGGACCTTGCGGTTGGCGCAGCCGGTCATGAGGCCGAACGGGAGCAGGACGAGGAGGAACGGGATGGCGAGCGGCGGTCGCGTCACGGGGGCGTGATTCTACGGCAGCGGCGATCGCGTTTCCCGGGCGGATCCGGGGCCTCACCGCGCCTTCCGCACCGCCCGCTCGATCGCCTCGCGCAACGTCCGCAGCACGAGCACCCGGGCCAGACGCTTGTCGTCGGCGGGCAAGACCGTCCACGGCGCCCTGCCGGTCGAGGTCCGGGCGAACATTTCCTCGGCCGCGTTTTCGTAGGCCGGCCGCTTCGCCGAGTTGCGGATGTCCTCGTCGGTGAACTTGTATTTCTTGTACGGGGTTTCCTTACGCGCGGCGAAGCGCCGGGCCTGCTCGGCGGCCGAGATCTCGAGCCAGAACTTCACGACGACCAGTCCCCGCTCCCGCAGGTTCCGCTCGAACTCGACGATCTCGCCGTAGCCCCGCTTCCAGTCGGCCTCGGCCGCGAAGCCCTCGACCCGCTCGACGAGCACGCGGCCGTACCACGAGCGGTCGAAGATCGCGATGCGCCCGGCCCTCGGCACCCGCGTCCAGAAGCGGCGCAACCAGTGGAAGCGCCGCTCGTCCTCGCTCGGGGCCGCGATCGGATGGACCTCGTACTGGTAGGCCGGCAGCGCCCGCACGATGCGACGGATCGCCCCGCCCTTTCCCGCCGCGTCGTGGCCCTCGAAGACGATGACCGCCCCCACCTCGCGCCGCTCGGCCCGCCGCATCGCGGCCCGGAGCGCCTCGGCCTCGAGGGCGGCCTCGGCGTCGAGGCTCCAGGCGTCGTGGCCCGACCGGGCCTCGGGTTCCCGCGCGGCCGGCGCGGGAAGCTCGGCGAGGATCCGGCCCGCCGGGAGCGGCGCGAGCTCGGGCACCGGCGACGGACGCGGCGCGCCCCCGAGCCGCCCGACGATCGCGTCGCGGATCGCCCCGAACGCGACGAGGTCGCGCCGCCGCGGATCGCCGCCGTCGATCGAGGTCCACGGCGTGTCCGGCCCGCCGGTTGCGGACTGCAGCTCGACCGCGACCTCGGCGACGCGGCGACGCTCGCGGTGCAGGAAGCGGTCGATCGCGTCCGGTCGCCAGCGCCTCCGGACCTCGGCCCGCTCGGCGAGCACCCACTCATCGACGCTGAAGTCGAGCTTCACGAGCAGCATCCCGTCGTCGACGAGCGTCCGCTCGAACGCGGCGAGGCGCTCGAGCCGCCGCCGCCAGGCCTTCCCCTTCAGGTCGCCGACCAGCCGGTCCCGGGCCGCGTCGCGGATCCAGCCGCCGTAGTGGATCCCGATCGACCCCCGCGGGGGCAACCGGCACCAGTAAGGCCACATCGCCGGCCGTCGCCGCTCGGCGTCGTCGCGGTCGTGATAGGTCGCGAAGCGGAGGTAGCGAGCGTCGAGCCACTCCGAGCAGCGGTCGTAGACCGCCTCGATGCCGTGCTCGTCGTTGCCGGCGAAGAGGATGGTGACCGCGAAGTCGCGCTCCCGCAGCTCGAACTGGGCGTTCAGCAGCTCGATGCGCAGGATGTCGCTGCGCCGCTCGAACTCGGCCCGATCGATCGGTTCTTCCATGCGGGTCTCGTGTCCCACGCGACGCCTTGTCCCTCGGTGACGGGCAAGGGCACCCTCGCCGTCATTCGACCATGGTGACTGCACGGTGGCTGGCCATCCAATCTCCGCATCGGCGGTCGACCTCACGCCGCGCATCGCCGTCGAGCCGCGACTCGATCGTCGCGACCCGATCACCCCACCGCCGGCCGCCGAGGTCGGCCAGGCGGGTCCAGACCGCGGCCTCGACGAGATCGCCCCGCTCGAGGGCGTCGCCCGAAAGCATGATCATCGCACCGGCGTGGCCGAGATCCGCCGCCCGAAGCGCCCAGTAGCGGGCCTCCTCGATCGACTCGGGATCCTCGCCCCTGGCCCGGTACATTCCGGCCAAGGCCGCCGCCGCCGGGGCATGGCCCCGCATGCCGGCCTCGGTCCACAAGGCGATCGCCTGCCGCTCGTCGCGATCGACGCCATCGCCCTCGATCAGGCACACTCCGTATTGAAAGAGCGCCTCGCAATTGCCCGACTCGGCCTCGATCCGCAGCGAGTCGAGATCGGTCGGCTCGAAGAGGGCGACCGGAACCGCGACGGCGGTCACCAGGACGAGCGCGGCGATGGGCGTCTTCAGGTCCACTCGGAAAGCCTCCGGCGGGGCAGCGGGAGGAGTATGGCATCGGACGGCGGCCGCGCGAAGGATCGATCGCTCGAAGTTCGACGAATTGCCGATCCGAACCGGCCGAGGCGCGGGGGCCGGTCCGGGAATCGCCGGGGACGGCCGTCCATGCCCGGTCTGGTGGCGAGTTCGGGCGCCGTTGCCGGTGCCGGTGCCGGTGCCGATGACCGAGTCGCCTCGCGTGGTGCCGCCGCTTCCGACCGGTTAGCGTGACTGACTTCCGGAGCCCGTCGCCCCGTCGTCGAGGCGTCCCGAGCCCCGAACCGCCCTACCTCCCGGAGTATGAAAGATGCCCCGCCCTGCCGTTTGTTGGCGTGCGTCGATCCTGTTGGCTCTCGCCTCGGCCGCGGCCACCCCGTCGGCGTCGGCCCGCAAGGATTGCGTCCCCGAATGGATCCCCGGCGTCGGCGGCACCGGCCCCGACTCGGGCCTGGTCGGGGGCATGACCCTGCACGATGGCGGCAATCCGCTCGAGTGGTTCTTCGGCGGCAGTTTCACCTCGATCGGCGGCGTGCCGGCGGCGCGGATCGTGAAGGCGACGCCGACCAAGGCCGGCGGCCTCGAGTTCACCCAGCTCGGCGGCGGCCTCAGCAACGCCGAGTGCTATTCGATGGCGAGCTTCGAGGGCAGCGTCTTCGCCGCGGGCTACTTCGACCTCGCCGGCGGTGTGCCCGGCACCGCGAAGCTCGCCCGCTGGGACGGCTCGCAGTGGCACTCGGTCGGGGCGGCCCTCGAGGGCGGACTCAACCAGCTCTGGGGGCTCACGGTCTGGAACCGTCCGGGCGGCAGCGATCTCTTCGTCGCCGGCAACTACACGAACATCGGCGGATCGGGGGCGAACTTCTTCGCCCGCTTCGACGGCACCTCGTTCCACCCGGTCGGCGGCGGACCGATCGCGGGCAACGTCCCGCTCATCGTCTTCACGAGCCACGTGCACGACGACGGCACCGGCCCGGCCCTCTACATCGGCGGGCGATTCACCTCGGTCGACGGCGTGCCCGCGAGCCGCATCGCCCGCTGGAACGGCACGGGCTGGTCGGCCCTCGGCAGCGGTGTCACCGGCTCGGGCTCGACGCCGTCGGTCAACACCCCTTGGTCAAAACCATGGTCACCTTCGACGACGGCACGGGCCCGGCGCTCTATGTCGGCGGGCAGACCTTCACCACGGCCGGCGGCCAGCCCGCCAATCGCGTCGCCAAGTGGAACGGGAAGACCTGGTCGGCGGTCGGCGACGGCTTCGCGAACGGCATCGTCTGGAAGCTCGCGGTCTTCAACGACGGGTCGGGCGACGCCCTCCACGCGTTCGGGACCTTCACCGCGTCCGGCGCGACCCCGATCAACCGCATGGCGAAGTGGAACGGCACCGCGTGGGAACCGTGGGGCGGCGGCGCGAACGGCACGGTCTTCAACGCCCTCGTGATTCCCGGCGAGGGCGAGGTCGGCGACCGGCTCTGCCTCGGCGGGCAGTTCACGACGATCGGGGCGGACACGCGAGTCCGCCTGGCGCTGTACCAAGGGTGCGCGATTGACGGCGACATCCCCGGCGACCTGAACGGCGATGGGGTGGTGGACGCGGCCGACCTCTCGATCCTTCTTGCGGCATGGGGCACGTCCGATCCGGTCGCGGACATCAATGGCGACGGGACGGTGGACGGGACGGATCTCACGACGCTGCTCGCGAACTGGAGTTGAGCGGGACAGGCCGGCGCGTTCCTGGTCACCCACCTACGCGGTTGCGTGTCTCGTCGCGAGCGTCCTCGCCCGGGCCGCCGGACGATTCCTCTCGATCGGCGGCGGTGTCGGCACGGGAGGCGTCGCGCTGGTCGCCCTCGGGCTGACGGCGGGGTTCTCCTGGTACGAGCGGAGCAATCCATAGTGGAGGGGCGAGGTCGACGGAGTCGACCTCGCCGACAGATTTCAGGTCGCCGGTGAGGGGCTGGCTGGCTTCGAAGTTGGCGCTTTCGAGCCGGGCGTCGGCCTCGGGCCGACGCTCAACGCTGCGTTGCGCCAACGACGAAACGCCGTGGAGGGCCGGCCTGCGGCCGGCCAAGATGGAAGCCCGAGCCGTTCGCCGGTTGGGCCCGCGATGGACGCCGCCCTCGTCCCGCGTCGGTCGCTGACCGACGCCCCCAAAGTGAAGCCCGGGGCCGTCTCGTGCGATGAGCGTCGTGCCGGTCACTGGGGTGGGCGGTCCGCGACCGCCCTGGATGAACGCCAACGCCGTGCTCGGGTTGGGCCCGCGAGACACCCCTCGCGAGTCAGGCGTCGGCCGCAGGCCGACGCTCCCAGTGCCGCATCGCGATTTCCACGACACGCGAGGCACCACTCTTCTTGGAGGGCCGGCCTGCGGCCGGCCAGAGTGAACGCCGAAGCCGTCTGCGGGCGTGGGCGCAGAGCGACGAGGCCGTGCCTCGTCGTGACCTCGAGCCGCGGCGTGATTCCTCGACGGGGAATGGCCCCGCCGTTCCGGGCCTGGCCCTCGACCGGACCGGCCGCGGAACTCCCGCCCTCACTCAACGACAAGCCCCTGCGGAACAGGGGCTTGGGTCGAGAAACCTGCGACTTCGGGCGAAGGCCTGAATGGACCGTACTGGACTTGAACCAGTGACCTCCTCCGTGTCATGGAGGCGCGCTAGCCAACTGCGCCAACGGTCCGGCTTCCCTTGCGGGCCGCGGATGGTAGCAGCACCCGCGGCCAATCGGCAAGCATCGGAAAACCCGCGGGAACGCCGACTCAACCCGTCTGCACGCCCGCCCGGGCCTCCCAGGCCGCGAGGCAGCGGTCGATCCGCCGGAGCGTCGCGTCCTTCCCGAGGATCGCCAGCGTGTCGAAGATCGGCGGGCTGACCGTCGCGCCGGTGACCCCGACCCGCAGCGGCTGGGCGATGCGGCCGAGGTTGCCCTCGCAACGCCCGGCGGCGAAGGCGGTGACCGCGGTCTCGAGCGATTCGCGGGTCCAGGCGGCGATCCCCGCGAGCACCGCCCGCACGCCGCGCAGCAGCTCGAGCCCGCTCGGCGCCCCCTCAAGCATCGCCTTCCGGGCCGGCTTCGCATCGGCGAACTCGACCGCGTCGTCGGCGGTGACCAGCCAGCGGTTGCCGCGGTAGAGATCGTCGAGGGTCTTCGACCGCTCGTGGCTCGCCTCGGCAAGCAGCCGGAACTGCTCGGGCGTGAGCCGCTCGAGGAACCCGGCATGGTACGCCTCGCCGTGCAGGCGCGCCCTCCGCACGAACTCGTCGCGCGGCATGCCGGTGATCGCGTCGCAGTTGAAGGCGAGCAGCTTCACGCGGTCGAACTTCGCGGGCGTCTTCACGACCCGCTTGAGATCGAAAGTCTTCGCGAGGAACTCGTTGTCGAACTTCTCGCGGTCGCCGCCCGGGCTCCAGCCGTTCAGGGCCAGGAAGTTGCAGAGGACCTCGGGCAGGTAGCCCGACCGGCGGAAATCGTCGACGTTGATCTCGGGCAGCGCGACATCGAGCGCCGCCGCCAGCCGCTCGGCCGAGGCGAACTCGAGCTGCGTGTTCTTGTCCTTGCGCCAGGCCGCGAAGGTCGCCTCGTCGACGGTGCCCGCGGGCGGGCCGGAAAGCTTGCGGTCTTCGACCGCCTTCCGCAGCGTCTTGTCCTTGTCGCGCTTGCTCATCTTGCTGCCGTCCGGGTTGAAGATGAGCGGCAGGTGCCCGTAGGTCGGGCGCCGGAAGCCGAGCGCATCCTGCAGCACGATGTGCTTGGCCGTGTTGTTGAAGTGCTCCTGGGCCCGCAGGACATGCGTGACGCCCATGAGCTCGTCGTCGACCACCACCGCGAAGTGGTAGGTCGGGAAGCCGTCGGCCTTGCGGATCACGAAGTCGTCGACCTCGCCCGCGGGCAGCGTCGCCTCGCCGAGGATCTCGTCGACGATGGTGATCGGGGCGACCGGGGTGCGGAACCGGATGACCGCGCTCTCGCCGGCCGCGATCCGCCGCTCGGCCTCGGCCCGCAGGATCGCCGGGCCCTCGATGCGATAGCGGAACGCCTCGCCGCGGGCGGTCGCGGCCTTGCGCTTCGCGTCGAGCTCCTCCGCGGTGTCGAAGGCGTAGTAGGCCGCGCCCGAGTCGAGCAGCCGGCCGAGGTGATGGTCGTAGGTCGCGACGCGTTCGCTCTGGAAGTACGGGCCGTTCGGACCGCCGCCGACGGTGCGGCCGTCGGGCCGCGTCCACTCGGGGCCCTCGTTCCAGTTGATGCCGAGCCAGTCGAGGTCCTTGAGGAAGCCGACGCTCGCCGCATCGGAGGATCGCTTCTGGTCGGTGTCCTCGATGCGGAGCAGGAAAGTCCCGCCGCGGCCGCGGGCGAACGCCCAGCAGAGGAGCGCGGTGCGGGCGCCGCCGACATGGAGGTGGCCGGAGGGGCTCGGGGCGAAACGGGTGACGGGGGCGGGCGAGTCGCTCATGGTGAATCGCGAAAGGTATCCTCCGGGCCGGCGAAAGCGCGTCCCGATGCCGGTCCTCCTCGGAATCCTGAGCGACAGCCACGGCCGCCGCGAGCGTTTGCGGACGGCGATCCGGCTGCTGACCGGGGCCGGGGCGGAACGCTTCGTCCACCTCGGTGACCTCGAGGAC
Organism: Phycisphaerales bacterium; assembly: GCA_044356865.1. Classification (GTDB taxonomy): domain Bacteria; phylum Planctomycetota; class Phycisphaerae; order Phycisphaerales; family SM1A02; genus JBEIUL01. Next base: position 10,247 of record JBIKVN010000075.1, read on the forward strand.
GCCTCGGCCCTCGACGAGCTCGCCGGCCTGCCCTGCGCGGTCGTCTTCGGGAACTGCGACGACGAGCGCGAGCTCGGCCGCACCGCCGAGTGCCTCGGGATCGAGTCGCGGCATCCCGGAGGCGTGATCGAGGTCGGATCGAAGCGGGTCGCGATCACCCACGGGCATCTCGAGAGCGAGCTGCGCCGCCTTCGCGGCCTCGAGCCCGATTACCTCCTCCACGGTCACACCCACGAGCGGAAGGACCGCATCGAGCACGGCGTCCGGACGATCTGCCCCGGGGCCCTCCATCGGGCGGTCCCCCCCACCGTCGCCCTGCTCGAGGTCGAAAGCGGACGGCTCGAGACGATCGTCGTCCCGGGCTGACTCCGCCAGCCGGGAAGGAGCGAAACCCGCCCCCATGCCCGTCCTTCTCGTCCAAGCCTTCGCCTCGCTCGCCCTGACCGGCCTCATCTGGTGCATCCAGGTCGTGCACTACCCGCTCTTCGCCGCGGTCGGCCGCGACGAGTTCACCCGCTACGAGGCCGACCACGCCCGGCTCATCACGCTCGTGGTCGGGCCGCTCATGCTGGTCGAGCTCGCCGCCGTCCTCTGGCTCGCGGCGGTCCGGCCGGTGGGCGTTCCCGCCTGGATGGCCTGGACGGGCCTCGCGCTGGTCGCCGCGATCTGGCTCTCGACCGCGGCGATCCAGGTGCCCTGCCATGCGAAGCTCGCGGCCGGCTTCGACGCCGAGGTGCACGCCCGGCTCGTCTCGAGCAACTGGATCCGGACCGTGGCGTGGACGGCCCGCGGCCTTCTCGCCCTCGCGATGATCGCGGCGTGGGCGAGGGCGTCCCGGGCCGGCTGACGCCCGCCCCTTGCGGAACCGCCGGGAAACCGCGAACCTTCGCGGCGATTGCTCCACGCCCGCATCATCTCCTACGCACCCGACGGGATCGAGGAGACGACCCTCGACACGGACGCGATCCTCGCCGCGGCCGATCCGGCGGCGGCCCTGGCCGAGGCGATCGAGCCGTGGATCCGCGCCGAGCGGCGAGCGTGGATCGAGATCGACACCGACACGCGTTCGCTCGTGGAACAGGCGATCGGGAAGGTCATCCCGCTCCATCCGATCGTCGCCGACGTCCTGGTGCAGCGTGACCACCGGCCCGCGATCGACCGCTTCCCCGGCCTCGTCCACATGATCCTCGACCTCGCCCACGCGAGGAAGACGCTCACTTTCGAGAAGGTCGACGTCCTGGCCGGCGACACCTGGATCATCGGCGTCGGCAGCCAACCCGACGAGATCTTCGAGCCCGTGCGGCAGCGGCTGCGCCGCGGCGACGCCCTCCGCTCGCTCGGCACGCCCTTCCTCGTCCACGCCCTCGTCGAGGCGATGTGCCGGCAGGACACGAGGATCCTCGAGCGGCTCGGCGACCGCATGGAGACGCTCGAGCTCGCCCTGATCGACGACCCGAGCCCCTCGCGCCTCAACCGGATCCACGCCCTCAAGCGGGACCTCCGCGGCCTGCGCCGCTCGGTGGTGCCGCTGATGGATTCGGCGACCACCTTCCTGCAGAATCGCCGGTCGTCGGGGCACGCCTCGACCGAGGACCTCGACATGGCGGTGCGCGAGATCCACGACGAGCTCGCCTCGGTCGCCGACATCCTCGACGCCTACCGTGACGCGGCGCAGAACCTCGCGGAGCTCTACGCGGCCAGCCTCTCGAACCGGCTGAACGACATCCTGCGGACGCTCGCGATCATCTCGACGGTCTTCATCCCGCTCAACTTCATCGCGGCCCTGTTCGGCATGAACTTCACCCACCTGCCGCTCATCGAGAACCCGCTCGGGTTCTGGGTGACCATGGGCGTGATGGCCACGCTCGCGTCGCTGGTCATCGCGGTCGCGTGGCGGCAGGGCTGGCTGAGGCGGCCCGGCCGCCGGACCCGGTCGCCCGCGATCACCCGGCCCCAGCGGTTTGAGGAGCGCGAGGGCGAGCGGAACGGGGCGAACCCCGCCTGACCGGCACCGCATCCGCCCGCCGCGGGACGCGAACCCCGCTGCCATGACCGTCCTCGCCGCCGATCCCGCCGCCCCGCCCTCGATCTCGAACCTCGCCGAACTGCTTTCCGCCGGCTGGCGAAGCCGCACCGTCAAGGAAGAACTCCGCGACAACCTCGTCGCGGCCCTCGCCCGCGGCGAGGATCTCTTCCCGGGGATCCGCGGCTACGACGACACCGTCATCCCCGAGATCGTCCACGCGGTGCTCGCGGGGCACGACCTGCTGTTCCTGGGCGAGAAGGGCCAGGGGAAGAGCCGGCTCATGCGGCTGCTCGCGCGGCATCTCGACGCCTGGATTCCCTGCCTCGACCTGCCCGGCTGCCCGGTGCACGAGGATCCGCTCGCCCCGATCACCTCGATGGGCAAGCGGTTCGTCGCCGGGAAGGCGAGCGCCGAGATTCCCATCCGCTGGTGGTCGCGCGAGGGCCGCTACGCCGAGCGGCTCGCCCCCGGCACGCGGTTCGCCGACGTGATCGGCGAGCTGGACCCGGCGAAACTCGTCGCCGGCGCCTCGATGTCGGCCGAGGACGCCCTGCACTTCGGCCTCATCCCCCGCATGCACCGCGGCATCTTCGCGATGAACGAGCTGCCCGACCTCGACGAGAGCGTGCAGGTCGGCCTCTTCAACATCCTCGAGG
>JBIKVN010000289.1:0-3660 GCA_044356865.1 Phycisphaerales bacterium
CCCCGCGAGACGGGCATGAGCCCGGCCCAACTGAAATCGATGCGACGGATGCTCGAGCGGTCGATGGGGCGTTCGGGCGGGGAGTGACGTGGATGGACGCCCACGCCGTTTGCGGGTTGGGCTCGCGGTGAACGCCGTCCTCGTTCCGCGTCGGTCGCAGGCCGACGCTTCCAGGGTCGCGCTCTCGACGTCTCGCGAGGCATTGGGAGGGCCGGCCATGATGGACACCCGAGCCGTTCGCGGCTTGGGCCCGGAACGACGAGGCCATGCCTCGTCGTCGCCTTCACGCAGGCCTGCATCGCGCGACCTTCCTCGGCCCACGCCCGGCATCCGCCGGCGTGACCTTCGGCCGCCGCACGCTTCCCCGACGAGGCCATGCCTCGTCGCCACCTTCACGCAGGCCTGCATCGCGCGACCTTCCTCGGCCCACGCCCGACACTCACCTGCGTGACCTTCGGCCGCCGCGCGCTTCCCCGACGAGGCATGGCCTCGTCGTTCCGGGTGCTGGGTGGTAGAGGATGGGGCGGGGAGGTTCGACCTGTCTCCCGTCCCGCGTCGGCCGCAGGCCGACGCTCCCAGGGGCACAACGAACGCCCAGCCTCTCACGCCCCGAGCAGCTGCTTGAGCGACCTCACTCCAGCCGCCTTCCGCGCGGCATCGATCGCGCGTTCAAGGTCCCGGGCGGCCACCGCCTCGAGGAACCGCGCGTAGCGGGTCCCTACGTCGAGCGGGCGGATCGCCTCGATCGCCGCCTTCGCGAGCCCGGAGTCGACCGGCTCGTTTCGGATGAGGATCGCGAGCAGCAACCGCACCGCCTCGTCGAGCGACAGGTCACCGGGCGACCCTGCCGCGAGCCACGTGTTCCTCGTTCGCACGACCCGCGCTGCGGCCGCGCGGACCTCGGGCGTGATCGGGTCAAGAGTTTCCGGTGCGTGACGGGCGAAGGATCGGGCGGCGTTGCGGGTCCGATCAGCGTCCGGGGCCGAGTAGCAGACGCCCGACTCGCGCATGCCCCCTCGCGTCGGGGCCATTCGCGCGTAGCGGACCACGTCCCGCGGCACCTCGACCGGCTGCACGACCTCGATCGGATCTCCCTCGACCTGGCTGTTCTCGTCGACCGCGACGAACGCGGTGAGCCGGGTCTGGATCGAGTGCTTCAATGCGATCTCGACGATTTTCGCCTCGAGTACCTCGCGGTCCTCCGGCCGTCCCGCGATGCGATCCTCAAGCGACAGTACCCGCTCGCGGGCCCAGAGCGCCCCGAGCGGCATCGGCGCGACCTGCACCGCGCACTCACCGGCGAAGCGGCCGTCGACGCTCGTGATGCGCACGCGGGCTCGCGGCCCCTCGATGAAGAAGACGGCCGATCGCCCCGCGAAGAGGTCACGGACGCCGATCGACTCGGAGTCCGCCTCGCCGAGACCGCACGCCATCGGACCGGCGAGGGCCGACTCGAAGCGGGCGATCTCGGCCCGGATGTCGTCGGAGTCCTTCAGGAACACGCTCGTTCCGCCGCCGAGCCGGGCAAGGCGATCGACGAGCGAGAGGAACGCCGACTCGCCGATCCCGATCGTGTAGAGCCGCGTGGCCGGGTCGAGCGAGCGGGTGAACTCGAGGAGCTCGCCGTCGTTCCCGACGCCGCCGTCGGTGACGAGGAGTACGGTGCGGATCGTCCCGGCCGGGGGCGGAACCCGGCAGGCGTGCCGCAGGGCCGGCAGGGCTTCGGTGCCTCCTTGGGCCTGTAGCGCCGCGAGCCAAGTCGTCGCCTCCTTGATCACCGGCTCCGTGGCCGGCTGCGGACCTTTCGAGAAGGCCTCGACCCCGTCGTTGAAGGCCAGGATCTCGAACCGGTCCTGCGGCCCGAGCGTCGCGATCGCCTCGGCGACCGCCCGCTTCGCCGCGACCAGCCGCTCGCCGTCCATCGAGCCCGAACGGTCGATCAGGAACGTCGCGATCCGCGGCGCCTCGAGCTCGGGCTTCCGCCGCGCCGGCGGATCGACGACCACGAGCGTCCGCTCGCCGTCGGTGAACGCCCGCAGCCCGGTCGATTCGCCCCGCGAGGACATCCGCAGCACCAGATCGCCGTTGCAGGTGAGCCCGGCGAGCGGTCGCAGCCGGACCAGGCCGTCGGCCGATTCGCCCATTTCGGTTCGCGAGAACTCGACCGAACCGCTGACCTCGGTCAGGCACGCGGGCATCAAGGCCTCGAAGTGGAAGGGCACACCACCCGCCAGCCGCATCGGCGGCGACAGCCCAACCGAGTCACCAGCCGAGTCGCCCGCCGGGTCGCCCGTCGCGCCGGGCACGAACTTCGGCGAGATCGTGGTTGGGAACCGGTACTCGAAGCGGCCTTCCTCGCACCGGAGCCGCTCGACGACGGCGAGCTTGACCGTCACCTCGGTCCGCGGCGGGACGTTCGCGAGCGACACCACGTGCACGTCATCGCGGACGCTCTCGACCATCGCCGCGGTCTTGCCCCGCTTCCGCGCCGACGCGAAGTCGGCCCTCACCTGCTCGATCCGCTTGCAGACCCCCTCGACTTTCCGTCCACCGGCCACGATCTCGAACCCGACCACCGCGCCGCCGGGCGGCAGGGGGAAGGTGTGCGTCACGTCGAGTGGCCGGTCGTGCGGGTTCCCGAACCGCTCCTCGAGCTCGCTGAAGGCACAGTCACCGGCGATCGCGGCCCGCACCGAGACCGCAATCAGCGGAAGCGGCAGGGGCTTACGGCCCTTTCCTCCGCCGGGGGTGCCGAGCAGCTCACCGAGCCGCCGGCCGTTCGGGTTTCCATTGTTGGGGTTTCCATCCTGCGGAGCGTTCGGTTGGGCCATCAGGTTCCTCGGGGGGTGCGATCGCGATCCGACCCGCCCCACGGCGGCGGTCGCAAGGCCCCATGCCCGGGTCCGGGCCGATCCTGACAAGCGGCGGGAGGAGCCCGATCGGCGGGCCCGCCGTGGTGTCCGCGACGCGACGCAATCCAGTTGAACGAACCGGCCGGATCCCCACAATCCATGCTCGCTCGTCCCGTCGGTCGTTCCCGACGCGTGCGGCGTCCCCCAGAACTCCACAGGAGAGAGACATGCTTCCCGTTCGCTTCACCCGTGTCGGCATGGTCGGCGTTACCGCCTTGGTCTGCGCCTCCGCCGGCGCCTCGACCATCACCTTCATGCTCGACGGCCCGACTTCGGCCGGCGGGACCCTCTTCTCGAGCTCGGCCACCTCCGGCGGCCAGACCTACACGCTCGCGTTCGCCGCGACGGGCCTCGGAACCTTCCAGACCTTGAGCGGTTGGGGCTGGAATCTGCCGACGTTCGAATGGACCTTGGCCTCGATCTCGCTGGTCGCCCCCGCGGGCAAGCAGTTGCTGTTCACCGGGTACCGGCAGTTCTCCGGCTTCAATCTGGCGGCGGGCTCGACCTTCGATTTCGGAACGTCCCTCGGCAACGCATTGCCCTCGACCGGCTCGACTTGGCCTCCTCCGCCGGCCGTCGACTACACGGCGCAGGGAGCGTTCACGATGGCGCACGGCGACGTCGTGACCTTCACGAACAACGCGGTCTGGGGCGGCGTCAACGCCAGCGCGTGGATCGAGTCATTCACCTTCCAGGTCCAGTCGAGCGCGGTCCCCGCGCCCTTCGCCGCTTCGGGTGCGGCAACGCT
>JBIKVN010000290.1:0-3655 GCA_044356865.1 Phycisphaerales bacterium
GGGTGCTCTTCATCCGCGTCACGAAGCTCTCGTCGGAGTCGACGATGGCCCGCATGATCCGCCTCGTCGCCGAGGCGCAGGCCCAGAAGTCGCCGACGCAGCGGGCGGCGGATCGCTTCATCCGCGTGTACGTACCGGGCGTGATCCTCGTGACGATCGCGATCGCGGTGGGTGCACCGCTCGTCGGCTGGCTCGACGGTCGCGAGGCGTTCCTTCGGGCGATGACGGTGCTCGTCGGCGCGTCACCGTGCGCGCTCGCCCTCTCGACGCCGGCCGCGGTGCTGGCGGGCATCGCACGGGCCGCGCGGGCGGGTGTGCTCGTGAAGGGCGGGAAGTACCTCGAGGCCCTCGGCACGGTGCGCTCGCTCGCGATCGACAAGACCGGCACCATCACCACCGGGCATCCGCGGGTCACCGAGACGGTCGCCCTCGACGGCGACGAGCGGCGGCTGCTCGAGCTGTCGGCCAGCGTCGAGGACCTCTCGCACCATCCGCTGGCCCGGGCGGTCGTCGCGTCGGCCCGCGAGCAGGGCGTCGAGCCGCGGCCGGCCCGAGGCCTCGTGCAGCGCCAGGGCCGCGGCATCGAGGCGGAAGTCGACGGCCGCCATGTCGTGATCGCGAGCCTGCGGACCTTCGACGGCGAGCATCTTCCGAAACTGCCGGAGGGGCTGCAGCGCCACGCCCTCGACCTCGAGCGGCAGGCCCGCACCGTGGTCGGCGTCACGATCGACGGCAAGCCGGCCGGGCTGCTCGCCCTCATGGATCGCCCGCGACCGGAAGCGAAGGCGGCTTTCGCCCGGCTTCGCGAGCTTGGCGTCTCACCGATCGTCATGCTCACCGGCGACGCGAAGCCGGTCGGCGAGGCGATCGGCCGCGAGGTCGGCATCGACGAGGTGCGGTCCGAACTGCTTCCCGAGCGGAAGATCGAGGAGGTCCAGCGGCTCCTCGCCCGCCACGGCGCCGTCGCGATGGTCGGGGATGGCGTGAACGACGCCCCCGCCCTCGCGGCCGCGACGGTCGGCATCGCGATGGGCGCCGGCGGCACCGATGTCGCGATCGAGGCGGCGGATATCGCGCTCATGAGCGACGACCTTCGCAAGCTGCCGTTCGCCGTCGACCTCAGCCGCCGCGCCCGCCGCGTCATCCTGCAGAACGTGCTCATCTCGATGGGCACGGTGGTGGCCCTGACCGTCGCCGCCGGCGCGGGCCTGGTACCCATGCCGATCGCGGTGATCTGCCACGAGGGCAGCACGGTGGTCGTGGTGCTGAACGCGCTGCGGCTGCTGCGCACGGCGGGGCCGGCGACGGGCTGAGCGGACGAAAGCGGCCCGGATCCTCGCCGTCGAGGGTCCGGGCCGCCGATGCAGGAGCCGGGGAAGGAACTCAGAACAACAGCTGCAGCTGCATGCGGACCACGACCTGCGTCGAGTCGTAATCCTGTCCCGACGCGTTCGTCGGGGCCAAGGCCGCCTGCCAGTTCGCTCCGGTCGACGCGAAGTCGACGATGGGCGTGAAGCCGATGCCGACGTCGCCGGTGAACTTGAGGTCCTTGTTCGCCGAGCCGGCCGGGTACCAGTTCGCGCCGACGGTCAGGATGCTGTCGCCCTCGGCGTCGACGACGCGGGCCGTTGCGTTGGCGATGCGGTACTGGTCGGTGTCGGTGCTGCCGATCTCGTAGCGGACGAACGGCTCGAGGTCGTCGGCCGCGAAGAAGCCGACTTGGGCGACCGCACCCCACTGGTCGAGCGAGTCGTTGCGGCTGCCGCTGCGGGTGACTGCGTCGGACCCGAGCTGCACCTGGCGGTAGATGCCCGAGACGAAGAGGCTCAGGCCACCGAAGTCGGCGGTGACGTCGCCGGTCAGGCCCCACATCGAGGAGGGGTTGAGGAAGGTGACGCCGGACACCGTGGAGGTCGCCGGCACCCCGCGGAAGTTCTGGGCCATGACGGCGGCCCCGACGCCGAGCCCCCACTCCTCGCCGACGACCGAGGTCAGGTCGTCGAGCTGCTTCCACGTGCCGAACGCCTTCCAGTCGGCCCGGGCCGCGACCGCGTAGTCGGTCTGGAAGCTCGCCGAGTAGGCCTGGCTGTTCGCCGACTCGAGGACATTGCCGGACTGGCCGACCGAGGTGTTCACGATGGTCGAGTTCGCCCGCATGCGGTCGCCGTAGAACCCGGTCAGGCGGAGCGAATCCCAGGTCTGGGTCAGCTCGATGCCCTGCGAGAACTTGCCGGTGAAGATGTCGCTCACCAGCGACCGCTCGGCGGCGAGCTGCCGCGTGCTCGACACGAGCTCCTCCTTGTTGAAGGGCACCTTGTACTGGCCGACGCGGATCGCGGTCGCCCCGCCGAATGACGAGAAGACCTTGCGGATGTACATGTTCTCGATCGTGCCGCCGCCCGACGAGCCGCCGTTGCGGTTCCAGATCGGCTGGAACTCGTACTCCCAGCTCGGGTCGACCACGTAGCCGGTGAAGGCGATCTTCGCCCGGCGGATCTCCCAGCCCCAGGTGTTCTCGGAGCCATCGCCGGTCCAGCTGTCGCTTGCGCTCGACGGCCGCTCGCGGTAGTCGTAGGCCCAGCGGACCTGGATCTGGCCCTTGATGTTCATGCGGAACGAGCCGTCGGGGCTGGCGAGGAAGAAGCCCTTGTTCCAGCCACCGGTCGCGCCGTCGCCCTGCAGCGAAGCGCGGGTGTCGGCGTCGGCGAGCGTGTCCTGCACGATCGCGCGGATCTCGGCGGCCCGGGCGTCGGTCAGCCAGGTGCCGTCGTCGGACTGGTTCCGCTCGAGGCGCTCGACCTTGGCGGCAAGCTCGTCGTTGCGACGGATGAGCTCGTTGATGCGGGCGTCGGTGTCGTCGGTTCCGGACGCGGCGAAAGGCGGGGTCGCGAGGGCGGCGACCGCGAGCGCCGGACCGGTTCGATCGGCAAGTCTCATGGAAATCTCCGGGGGATTGCGGAACGGATCCCGCGACGCCTCGGACCGTCCGGACGCACGGGGGCGCTGACGGCACGGCCACGATTTCTTGACGGGGGCCACGCAAGCGGCCTTTGAGCCGTGAGCGCAACCTGAACAAAGAGCGCTCAGTTCCGGTTCACGCGTCTCGTGTCCGCCAGCTGCGATGGCGCCAGGGGGCTCGTATCGCCCTGAACATTGCCTGAACGGAATCGGAACTCAAATTCTTTATGAACACTCCGCAAACGTTTCGCCCAAAGGATCCGTCAAAGCGCGATGCGGATCCCGCAAGGGGCCGGTCCGGCCGATTGCGGATCGCCACGTGCCGTCCCATCCTCACGCTCCTTCCGCATCAGGAGCCATCCATGAACCTTCACGCCCTTGCCCGCACGCTCGCCCTCGTGGCCCTTCCGCCGGTCGCGGCGTGCACCGCCGACCCCGAACTCGCCAGGAAGGTGGACCGTTCCTTCCCGACCGAGCCGGCCGCGCCGCCCATCCCGATCCTCTGCCCGATCACCGGCGAGGAGGTCACGGTGAAAAGCCCGCAGGCGTGGTTCAACGTCTACCCGGTGCATTGCCTCACCGAGGCCGACCGGAAGCAGTTCGCGACGCTCAAGCCCACGGCGCGGGCCCGCGCGGCCTCCGAGCAGGTGCTGCCGCAGAAGCGGATCACGAACGCCACCTGCCCGATGAGCGGCGA
>JBIKVN010000291.1:0-3645 GCA_044356865.1 Phycisphaerales bacterium
CCGTGAGCGTCTTCACGCTCGGCTGGTTGCGGGCCGACCTCACGCAGGAAGGGCTCTACACCATCTCGCCGGGCGTGCGCGACACCGTGCAGGCCCTCGACGAGCCGGTGCGGCTCGATCTCTACTGGACCGCGAAGACCGGGGCCGACGCCCCGCAGGTGCGGGCCCACGCCCAACGGGTCCGCGAGTTCCTCGAGGCCCTCGCCGCCGAGAGCGGCGGGAAGGTCCTGCTGACCGTGATCGATCCCGAGCCGTTCTCGGAAGCCGAGGATGCGGCGCGGGCCGCGGGCGTGGCGGCGCTGTCGGTCGATGGCGCCGGCCGCACCGTCAGCCTCGGGCTTGTGGTGCGCGGCCCGACCGATGCGAGCGAGACCATTCCGTATCTCTCGCCCGAGCAGGAGCCGTTCCTCGAGTACGAGGTCGCGCGGCGCATCCTCGCGGTCGGTCGCGGCGGCAAGGCGAAGGTCGCGGTGCTGAACACGATCGAGCCGCCCGGCTTCGACCCGCGGAACCCGATGCAGCCGCAAGGGCCGCCGGTGCTGCAGCAGCAGCTCGGCCTGCTCTTCGACGTGGTGCCGATGGCGAAGGACGCGACCGAGGTGCCGAAGGACGTCGCCGCGCTGGTACTGGTCCAGCCCCGCGAGCTTTCCGACGCGACGCTTCGCGCCGTCGACGCGTGGGCGGTCGCGGGCAAGCCGCTGCTGATCTTCGCCGACCCGTGGGCCGAGACCGACCCGTCGGCCCAGGCGCAGGGCTTCGGCAACACCGGTGCCGGCACCACCTACGACCTCGGCCCGCTGCTGGCCGCGTGGGGCGTCGACATCCCGAAGGAGTTCGTGGTCGGTGATCGCGATTACGCGACGCGGATCCGCACCCGGACGCAGGGCGGGCAGACCATCGAGCTGAACTACCTGCCGTGGCTCAGTCTTCGCAAGCCGGCGTTCAGGGGAACCGACCCGACCACCGCGGCGCTCGCCCAGCTCAACCTGATGAGCGCCGGCGAGATCAAGAAGCTCGACGGCGGCACGACCTCGATCGCCCCACTCATCGAAAGCAGCGAGCAGTCGCAGCTCATCCAGACGCTCAAGCTCGGCTTCTTCGGCGATCCCGACCGGCTCGTGAAGGACTTCAAGCCCGACGGCACCCGCAAGCCGTTCGCGGCCCGCGTGCGGGGCCCGATCACGAGCCCGTACCCGCCCGAAGGCGGCGAGGCCGCGAAGGGCGAGCTGAACCTCATCCTCGTCGCCGACGCCGATCTCTTCGACGACCAGACCTGGCTCGCCCCCGAGCAGATCGCCGGCCAGTCGCTCGGCTACCGGCCGCTGGCCGACAACGGGGCGTTCGTGGTGAGCGCCGTCGAGGCGGTGACCGGGGCCGAGGCCCTCTCGAAACTTCGCACCCGCGGCCAGTACCGCCGGCCGTTCGACCGTGTCGAGGCGATCCGCAAGGAGGCCGAGGCGACCTACCTGACCGAGGAGCAGCGGCTGCGCGACGAGGTGCAGAAGACCGAGCTCCGCATCGGCGAGCTGCAGCGGCAGAAGGTCGGCGACGGCGTGAACGCCCTCATTCTCTCGCCCGAGCAGGAGTCGGAGATCGCCAAGCTCGAGGAGACCGCCCGCGACGCCCGCAAGAAGCTGCGCGATGTGCAGCACAGCCTCGGCCGTGACATCGAGCGGCTCGGCAAGCGGCTCATGCTGATCAACGTGGTGGGTTGGCCGCTGGTCGTCGCGGCCCTCGGCACGCTCTGGTACCTCGCCCGCTCGAATCGCCAGCGCACTCCGGTGGCCGCGGCCCCGAAGGGAGCCTCGCGATGAATCGAACCGTCGTGTACGGAGCCGTCGCCGCCGCCGGTCTGGTCGCGCTTTCCATCTACTTCACCCGCTCGCCCTCGGACCCGTCGATGCTCGCGGAAACGGGCGACGCCGCCTTCCCGGAGATCGTGGTCGCCGCCAACGACATCGAGCGGATCGAGATCGAGGGGCAGTCGGGCGCGATTCGGCTGCAGCGGGTGGCGGCGGGCGCCGGCGGCGAGCCGACCTGGATCGTCGAGACCTCGGGCGGCTATCCCGCCCGCTTCGACGCGGTGAAGGGATTCCTCGCGAGCCTCTCGGGCCTGAAGATCGACCAGCCCACCACCGCGAAGCCCGAGCGCTTCGGCGAGATCGGCCTCGCGTGGCCCGACCCCGAGAGCAAGGCCCGCAAGGCGAAGCTCGTGGCGAAGGACGGCACGGTGCACGAGATCATCCTCGGCAACGAGCGGGCGAATCCCCGTTCTCAGTACGTCCGCCGCCTCGCCGAGAACCAGACCTGGCGGGTGCGCGGCTCGACCGTCGCCGACCTCGAGCCCAACCGCTGGTTCGACGCCGAACTCATCACGCTGCCGAACGACGAGACGATCGGGGCGACCGTCGACGGCCTGACTGTCCGCAAGGGCGAAGGCGAGGCCCCGTGGTCGCACGAGCTGGCCGAAGGCGGTGATGGTTGGGACGACGCCTCGATCGCCAGCGCGAAGGCGACCCTGCCCTCCTACCTCACGCGGCTCGAATTCGAGGACGTGCAGCCGCTCGAGGCTGTCGACGGCCAAGTGAGCTGGGAGGGCGTCGAACGCGAGGTCGAGTTCGACACCGTGCGCGGCACGGTGAAGATCGGGCTGCGCGAGGGCCCGGAAGGCACGTGGATGCGCCTCCGCACCGTCGCCAAGCCCGACGCCCCGTCGGCCGCCGAGATCAACGCGAAGCGAAAGTACCCCGGAGACCCGTTCGTCCCCGACTGGACCGAGTTCAACACCAAGGTCTCGACGTGGGAGTTCATGATGCCCGAGTGGAAGGTGAACGCGCTGGCGGGGGCGCGGAAGCCCGAGCCCGCGCCGGTCGAGCCGGACGCCGGCGGCTTCCAGATTCCGATCGCGCCGCCGGAGGCGCAGGGCGAGGCGGCACCAGGATCTGCCGGGTAGAGCGCCCCGGCCCGGAACGACGAGGCCATGCCTCGTCGTGGATGAACGCCGCTGCCTGTCACGGATTGGGCCCGCGATGAATGCCGTCCTCGTTACGCGTCGGTCGCCGACCGACGCCCCCAGTGCCGCCTCGCGCGCTCAACGTCGTGCCGGTTACTGGGGCGGGCGGTCCGCGACCGCCCCTCGATGCATACCTCGGCCGTACTGCGCCCATCGCCCGGAACGACGAGGCCATGCCTCGTCGCATCCTTCACGCAGGGCCGGATTGCGGGACAAGCCTTCGCCCGCACCGGCGTTCCACCCGCGTGTCCTCAGCCGCCATGTGACTCCGCGACGAGGCATGGCCTCGTCGTTCCGGGTGCTGTGTGGCCGGAGGTCGGGCTTGGCTTTCCGACGCGTCTTCCGGCATGCGTCGGTCGCTGACCGACATCCCCAGTGCCGCGTCAGGCGATCATTCGCGCGCTCAGCGCCGTGCCGGTCACTGGGGTGGGCGATCCGCGACCGCCCTTCGCCGTTACTCACCGCCCACGAAACAGCACATCCCGAACCGCCACCGCGTCCGCTGTCCGCTCGATCGCCCGCACCTGGCCCTTCGTGCCAATCGGCGCCATCGCTCGATACCCCTTCGGCAGCATCGCCGCGAACCCCTCGAACGCCGCCGCCGAGTTGAACTCGACGAAGAGATCCGGCCG
>JBIKVN010000292.1:0-3642 GCA_044356865.1 Phycisphaerales bacterium
AAGTACGTGCTCGCCGTCGCCGAGGACATCGCGGCGGCCCTCGAGCGGATCGGCCCCGGCGGCCGGACCAAGATGGTCGTCGTGAAGAGCACGGTGCCGGTCGGCACCAGCCACACGGTGCGCGACGCGATCCGTTCGCGCACGAAAGTCCCGTTCCACATCGCCGACAACCCCGAGTTCCTCAAGGAAGGCGACGCCATCGGCGACTTCATGAAGCCCGACCGCGTGGTGTGCGGCGTCGAGGATCCCGGGGCCGAGGCGCTCATGCGCGAGCTGTACGACCCGTTCGTGCGGCAGGGCAACCCCATCTACATGATGGACGTCCGCAGCGCCGAAATGGTCAAGTACGCCTCGAACGCGATGCTCGCCTGCAAGATCTCGTTCATCAACGAGATCGCCATGCTGTGCGAGAGGTACGGCGCGAACATCACGCAGGTCCGCGAGGGCATGTGCGCCGACCGCCGCATCGGCAACCAGTTCCTCTACCCCGGTCTCGGCTACGGCGGCTCGTGCTTCCCGAAGGACACCCTCGCGGTGGTCTCGATGGGCACCGCGGTCGGCTTCGAGTGCCAGCTGAACCGCTCGGTGCACGAGGTGAACCAGCGGCAGCGGAAGCACTTCTGGGAGAAGATCGCCGGCTCGTTCGGCGGGAACCTGAAGGGCAAGACGCTCGCCTTCTGGGGCGTGGCGTTCAAGCCGCGGACCGACGACATCCGCGAGGCCCCGTCGCTGTCGCTCATGCGGATGGCCCTCGACGCCGGGGCCAAGGTCGCGGCGTTCGACCCGGTCGCCCTCGAGAACCTCGCCAAGGAGATGCCGGCGGTCCGGCGGGCCAAGGACATGTACGACTGCCTCGACGGGGCCGACGCCCTGGTGATCTGCACCGAGTGGAGCGAGTTCCGCTCGCCCGACTTCGACGAGGTCGCCCGGCGGCTGCCGTCGCGGACCATCTTCGACGGCCGGAACCTCTACCGGCGGCCGGCCATGGAACAGCGGGGCTTCACCTACCACTCCGTCGGCCGCGAGACGGTGGTCGGGAAGCGCTGAGGCCGGCAAGGGCGGCGACGGGGCCGCGGCGCGTTTTGCCCAGCAAAAGCAGGCTTTTTCGAACGATCCCGACTCCGGGCGGCCGGGGCGGGACGGCGGTCCTGGCCGGTTCCCGGACCCCTTCGCAGGGTCCGACCCGGCGGCCCCGGCGGTCGGGATGAAGCCGGGTACACCTCCCCGAGCGGGAAGAAAACCTGCGAAAATCCTGCACTTTTTGCCGTCGAAGCCCTTGCCGGGACGCGGCGCCGCGATACCTTCCGAACCGTCCCGCAACGGTTATTGCCGGGATTTTCGCACAATTCTCCCAAAGCGAGACGGGACCCCACGGAAGGCCCCCCCGCGAGGAAGAAAGGATTCACGAGATGGCCACGAAGAGCAAGAAGAACGTCAAGAGCGCGGCGAAGAAGTCCGCCAAGCCCGCCGCCAAGGTCATGAAGATCGTCCCGGTCGCCGGCGACAAGCCGCGCAGCAAGGGCCAGGCGATGACCGAGATCGCCGAGCACACCGGCCTGACCCGCAAGCAGGTCGCGGGTGTGTTCGAGACCCTCGGCAAGCTCATGGAAGCCGACCTCGGCAAGAAGGGACCGGGCTCGTTCGTCGTGCACGGCATGATGAAGGTCCTCGTCATCAACAAGCCGGCCACCAAGGCCCGCAGCGCCCCGAACCCCTTCAAGCCCGGCGAGATGATGACCATCAAGGCGAAGCCCGCCCGTCGCCTCGTCAAGATCCGCCCGATGAAGGCCCTCAAGGGCATGGTCGGCTGATCCCTCGCGGATTCACGTCGAAACCACAGGGCCCCGCGAAAGCGGGGCCTTGTTCGTTTCCGGAGCGACGAGGCCATGCCTCGTCGTGGGCTTCACGGGAGGCGTTCGTCACCAGTTGCGATTCGTGCGGGTTACGGCCGCGGCGTGCTTCCGCGACGGGGCATGGCCCCGTCGTTCCGGGTGGGGTGCGTGCGAGGGCGTGGTGCGGCGGATCGACGCCTTCCGCGTCACGCGTCGGCCGCAGGCCGACGCTCCAGCGCCTCCCGCAGCGATCCGCCCGCCGCCTCGAGCAGCGCGATCGCCCGCGCCGCGTCCACCCCGCACCGCCGCATGACGATCGCGACCTTCGCCTTACCGCCCGCCGCATCGAGCAGCCGCCTCGCCGCCTCGCGGTCGAGCTCCGGATCGAAATGCCGCAGGATCCGCACCGCGCGATCGACCAGCTTGTCGTTGGTCGCGGCAAGATCCACCATCAGGTTCCCGTGCACCGTGCCGAGCCGGACGAAGACGCCGGTCGAGATCGCGTTCAGCGCCAGCTTGGTCGCCGAGCCCGCCTTCAGCCGCGTGCTGCCGGTGAGCACCTCGGGCCCGGTGTCCAGGAAGACCAGCTCGTCACAGCCCTCGGGCCGCGGAACCCGCACGCAGGTCACGAGGGCCGTCGCCGCGCCGCGGGCCTTCGCGAGCCGGATCGCCCCGAGGACATACGGCGTCGTCCCCCCCGCCGCGATGCCGACCACCGTGTCGTCCGCGCCGATCCCGAGCCGCGTGAACTCGGGCTCGATGCCTTCGGGCTCGTCCTCGCGGCCCTCGGAACTTCGCCGCAGCGCCCCGTCACCGCCGGCGATGATCCCGACCACCTGGGCCGGATCGCTGCGGAAGGTCGGCGGGCACTCGCTCGCGTCGAGGACGCCGAGCCGCCCGCTGGTTCCCGCCCCGCAGTAGACGAGCCGACCGCCGCGCCGCAGCCCGTCCGCCGCCCGCCCGATCACCCGGCCGATCGCCTCGGCCGCACCCGCCACCGCCGCGGGCACGCGTTCGGCGTCGCGGGCCATGAGCCGCACCAGCTCGGCCGGCCCGAGCGTGTCGAGGTCGCCCGTCTCCGGATGCACCGCCTCGGTCGCAAGATGGCCACGGTCGGGCGGCAGCGTCATGGCGTGGATCCGGGCCGCAGCCCGAGATGGCGCAGGAGGAACGACCACTTCACGCTCTCGTGGGCCGGGCTCATGATGCCGTGGCCGGCCCGCGGGAAAAGCATCATCTCGAAGGGGATGTTGCGCGACTGGAACGCGTCGGCCAGCTGGAAGACGTTCGTCGGGTGGACGTTGTCGTCGACCATGCCGTGGACGAGCAGGAGCTTGCCCTTCAGGTCGCCCGCCCGCTTCACGCACGAGCCGAAGTCGTAGCCCTCGGGATTCTCCTGCGGGGTCCGCATGAAGCGCTCGGTGTAGATCGTGTCGTAGTTCCGCCAGTCGGTCGGCGGGGCGCCGGCGACGCCGACCGCGAAGACCTCGGGATGGCGAAGCATCGCGATGCAGGCCAGGTAGCCGCCGTAGCTGTGGCCGGTGATCGCGATGCGCTCGGGATCGACGTACGGCCGCTTCGCGACCTGCATCGCCGCCGCGGCCTGGTCGTCGGCGTCGGCCCCGCCGAGCTTCAGGTAGGTCGCGGCCTCGAAGGCCTTGCCGCGGCCGGGCGTGCCGCGGTTGTCGACCGAGAGGATGATCGTGCCGAACTCGGTCTCGGGATTCGGCCGGGCCATCCGCGACGAGACGATGGTGATGAGCGGGCCGCCGTAGGTCTCGACGACCAGCGGATACCGCTTCGAGGCGTC
>JBIKVN010000293.1:0-3637 GCA_044356865.1 Phycisphaerales bacterium
TCCTTCCAGAACTCGTCGACGTTGTCCTTGCGGATCACCCGGGCCGGAATCGCCATCATCCCGCTCGCCGGCAGCACCGACGCGTCGCCGCGGGCCAGGGCCCGCAGCATCTTCACGCTCTCGTAGCCGTAACCGTACGGGTCCTGCACGACCGTGCCGAGCACGATTCCCTCGCGGATGCCCGCGATCACGTCGGCCCCCTCGTCGAAACCCGCGAGCAGGACCTTGCCCGCCTTGCCGGTCTGCTTGAGGACTTCCACGCCAAGCGTCGAGTTGTATTCGAAGAGTCCGGTCATGAGCGCGAGCTTCGGGTGCTTGATGAGCACGTCCTCGATGTTCGCCTTGGCCTTCGCGCGGTCGAACGAGTCGGTCCAGGTGCCCACGATCGTGTAGCCGTTCTCGGTGAAGGGCTTGGTCGGGTCGTCGTAGCGGCTCGGGTCGGGCGTGCGGCCGAGGAGGCCGTCGATGAAGCCCTGCCGGCGGCGCTTGGCGTTGTCCTGCTCGAGGCGGCCGATGAAGATCGCGACCTCGCCGCCGTTCGGCAGGCCCTCGCGGGCGAGCTTCCCGCACATCAGGCCCGCGTCGTAGTTGTCCATGCCGATGTAGCAGAGCCGCGGCGATTTCGGGGCGTCGGAGTCGTTGGTGATGAGCAGCGACTTGGCCGCGACGAGGTCGAGGATCTCGACTTGGTTCGTCGGGTCGATCGGGCTGACCGAGACGCCGTCGATGCCCTTGATCACGAGATCCTCGAGCATCCGCTTCTGGTCCGAGAGGCCGCCGCCCGGGAACTCGACGGTGACCTCGCAGCCGAGGTCCCGGCCCGCGGCGATCGCCCCGGCCTTCGCGATGGTCCAGAAGTCAGCGACGCCGTTCGAGACGAAGGCGACATGCGGATTGTCCTTCGCGTGCTTCTTGAGGGCCTCAATGCGGGCCTTCTGCAGGGCGACGAGGTCCTCGACAGTCAGCGCCGCCGGCGCGGCGGCCGTGAGGCCGAATCCGAGGGTCGCGAGGGCCAGGAACGGAAGGAGAGGGTTCTTCATGGTGTGTTTCCCGCTGGAATCAAGGCACTTTCGAACTCAGCCGACGGTCATGCCGCCATTCACGTGGAGGTCCTGGCCGGTGATGAAACTCGCGGCGTCGCTCGCGAGGAAGACCGCGGCCCCGCCGCAATCCTCGGGGATGCCCCAGCGGGCCATCGGGATGAGGCGCCGGTACGCTTCCTTCTCGTGCTCGGGATCGCTTGCGTGCCGCTCGACCGGGATCCAGCCCGGCGCGATCATGTTCACGGTGATGCCGAACGGGGCGAGCTCGTTGGCCATCGAGCGCGACCAGCCGACCTGGGCGCCCTTCGCGGCGACGTAGGCCGAGAACGGCGCCACGCCGCGATTGAAGACCTCGCTGGTGATGTTGATGATGCGGCCTGATCTACGGGCCTTCATGTGCGGCAGCACGGCCCGCGTGAGCAGGTACGGGCTCTTCACGAAGAAGTCGAGCATCTGCTGGTAGAACGCCCAGTCGTACTGCTCGATCGGCTTCAGCGGCTGGGCCGGCGTCGCGTTCACCACGACGATGTCGACGCCGCCGAGGTCACGCCCGATGTCGGCAACCATGCGGTTGACCTCGCCCTCGTCGATGACGCTGGCGCGGTAGAGCCCGCCGGCGTGCCCCTGGGCCCGGTACTCGGCGAAGGTCCGCTCGGCCCACGCCTGGTCGTTCGCGTAGTTGAAGGCGACCTTCGCCCCGGCCGCGCCGAGGGCGAACGCCATCGCCTTGCCGAGACCCTTGCTGGAACCGGTGACCAGCGCCACCTTGCCGTCGAGTCGGAAATCCGGGGCCTTCATCGGGGCCGGAGTCTAGCGGAAGGCCGGGGCGGGCCGGGCCAGCGACCCGTAGCTCAGGCGCCGCCACAGCCACTCGACCGGACCGATCGGGAAGCGGGCCAGCCAGAGGTTCGCGGCGACGATCAGCACCACCCAGCCCGCGACGGCCACCGCGAGCAACGCGAAGTCGCCGAGCGAGCCGAACCAGCCGAATCCCCACCACGAGGCGAGCGCGGTCATCACGAATGACTCGGCGAGGTAGACGGTGATGGCCATGCGCCCGGTCCGCTCGAGCGGCACCGCGAGAAAGCCGGGCAGCCGCGGCCCCCACTCGACGATCGCCGCGGCGTAGCCGAGCGGCAGCACGCACGCCGCGAGCTGCACGAGACCGTACCCGACCGCGTACCCCGCCAAGTCGTCGAAGCCGATCATCCACCGCAGCGCGACGCCCGCGAGCGAGATCGGCAGGCCGACGGCGAGGCAGAGCCGGGCGATTTTCCGACGCCGATCCGAAGCCTCGGGGGCGAAGAGACCGCTGCGGAACGCCCACGCCCCGACCAGCATCATCGCGAGCGAGTGCCAGCCGATGCTGAAAGCCGTGATCACGCCGAGGATGACCACCAGCACCGCGCGGAACAGGAACGCGTCGGCGAACGGACCGTCGCGGAACGCGGCGATCTCGGCGGCGATCCAGGTCGGCGAGGAGATGTCGAACTGGGACGCCATCATCGCGGCGAAACCGCGGAGATCGGTCGGGGCGTCGGCGACGGCCGGGGGCATGAAGCCGAAGCGTTCGGCCGCCCACGTCAGCGCGAGCAGCGATCCGTTCAGCACGAGCGACACCGCGGTGATCGCGACCGCCGTCCAGCCGAGGGTCGTCGCGCGGCAGCGGACGAGAAACAGCATCGGGATGCCGAGGATCGCATAGACCATCAGGACGTCGCCGTACCAGACGAGGAACGCGTGGACGAGGCCGAAGGCGAGCAGCGTGCCGAGGCGACGGGCCCCGAACTCGGCGGGCGACCCTCCGGCCGCCACGACGCGATCGAACTGCAGCGCGAGCCCGAAGCCGAAAAGCAACGAGAAGAGCCCGATGAATTTCGCGCTGCAGAACGCGTCGACCGTCGAAAGGGCCAACCGGTCGAGCACCGTCGGCTCGACGCCGGGCAATCCGTCGACCTGTCCGACGCCCGCGGCGATCGGCATGAAGAAGAACCGCACGTTCACGAGCAGGATGCCGAGCAGGGCGATCCCGCGGGCGATGTCGACGCCGCGGAGACGATCGGAACCGGCGATGGGTTGCAGGCGGATCGGGGCGTCGGGCATAGGCGGGAGTATAGGAAGTTGGGGACGGACGCCCGCCTCGGCATGGCATCGTCGTTCCGGTCGGACTGCGCTCAGGCGCTCGCCCGCACCGCCCACCGCTCGTGGAGCCGATTCCACGGCAAGAGCGTCGTCTCGGTACGGACCTGCGGATCGTCGCCGCCGTAGACGATGAGTGACCCGACCGGTCGTCCATCCGCCGCGAGCAATCCGCGGACCCGGGCCGCCGCCTCGAAGAAGCTCCCGGCGGCGGTCGCCGCGGCCTTCGCCTTGATCGCCAGGAGCTTTCCTTCCTCCTCGACCACGAGATCGGCCTCGACCCCGTCCTTGTCGCGGTAGAACGAGAGTCCGCCGGTGAGGCCCCGATTCGTCCGGTGCTTCAGCACCTCGGAAACCACCCACGTCTCGAAGATCGGCCCGCGCAGCGGGTGGGATCGCAGCTGCTCGGCCGAGCGGATGCCGAGCAGCCAGCAGGCGAGACCGGGATCGTGAAA
>JBIKVN010000294.1:0-3618 GCA_044356865.1 Phycisphaerales bacterium
GTCGGGTGGCCGCTGCCCGAGGCGGCGGTCATGTCGAGCGAAAGCTGGTCGAGCTGGATGGCCTTGGCGTGGACGGCGGCTTCGAAACTCATCGATCCTCCTCGGAAGCGCCCGGCGGGCGGGAATCGGCAGGGTACGGTCGGGGCGACGGGAAAAGAGAGGCAAGTATCGTGTGTCCCCACGCGGCCCGCAACCGCCGCGACGGATTCGCCGGCCGGCGGCATCTGCGGAGCCCCGTTCCGGTAGGTCCGGCGGCCACCACGCCCCCGGAAGCGTCCCCTTTCCCTTGGAGAATCGCATGCGAACGCCGCTTCTCGCCTTCCTCCGCCAGGCCGTCGTGGCCGCCGCGGTCGCCCTCGCCGCCGTTCCCGCCGCCCGCGGCCAATCGCCGTGGTGCACCTTCCCGGATCCGCTGTCGACCGCCGAGGTCGCGGCGATGCTCGACCGGGTCGGACTTGCCGGAACGGCCCGCGAGACGGCGATTCAGGCGTTCGAGGCATATCTGGCCGAAAGCCTCGCGATCGCCCGCGACGAAATCGCGCCGTTCTGCACCGAGACGTCGGGCACCCCATCGCAAGATGATCGCGAGGTCGAGCGGCGAATCGCGACCCGCAAGCGGATCGCGGGGCAGCTCGCCCAGGCCGACGCGAGGCTCGCCGACGCGATCGCGGCCGCGGCGGGAAGTGACGGCGAGGTGAAGGCGAGGCTCGAGCGGGAACGCCTCGAGCGGCGGCACTGGATGCAGCTCATCGGCTCGCGGCTCGAGCGGCGCGACGGAGCCGAGTTCGCAGACGGGCTCGCCGAGTGCGGCGTGGCGGTCGACGGCGAGGTGCTGTCGGCGCTCGCCGCCCGTTCGGCAGAACTCACCTCGGCCTGGCGGCGCCTCGCGAACGCGACCGCCGACGAGCCGCTCGAGATGCGGCAGGCGATTGAGGCGGCCGGCCTGAAGCGGCCGGAGACCGGGGGCCAGGAGGCGTGGGAGGCGTACTTCTCGGGAATGTCGAAGGTCCGGGCCGAGGTGCGCGGACGCCAGCGCGAGATCCGGGTCTCGATCCGGCGACTGCAGCGCGACACCGAGCGATCGCTCGTCGCGCTCGTCGGCCCGGAGGCGGGCCCGAAGCTCCGCGATTGGTTCATCCAGCGGACCTATCCGAGCCTCCTTCGCCAGCGGAATCCGGTTCCTCCGCTGCTCACGGAGGCCGAGCGGAAGGCGAAGTCCGGCGAGATCGCCGCCGAGTCGTTCGCCGACCTGCAGGCGATCGCCGCCGAGCACGCGACACGGCGTGCCGAGCTGGACGCGCGACTGATGGACCTGCTCGACGCCCGCTGGGCCGAGGGCGGCGGCGGTCCGTCGTTCCTGGCCTTCGAGGGACAGGAGACCGGGCCCGATCCGACCGCAAGGATCCTCGAGGATCGCGCGGCCCTCGACGAGTCGACGCTCGCCCGATTGAAGGAAGGCGCTCCCGGCCTGGAACCGCCGGGCGAGGTCGAGCGGGACGCCCCGCGGATCTCGGTCGGCGGCATGGAACTCCAGATCGAGGCGGGAGCCATCGCCGGCGGAGGCACGTTCGTGATCCAGGCCGGCGGAGACGGCGGCGGTGGCGAGGGGGTCGCCGTAGTCGCGATGACCATGGAAGCGACCGGCGGCGGCCGGGGAAGGGCGATCTCGCGCGATGACCTCGCGGCGTGGTCGAAGCGCCTCGGCGTTCCCGACGACTCGATGCCGCTGCTCGAGATCCTGCTCGAGGATTACCTCGCCAAGTACGCCGAGATCGAGAACGGCCCGCTCGCCGAGCTCGGAGGCGGCGGCGGACCGTTCGGCAATCCCGAGGTTCCGGCATCGCGACGGCATGACCTCATGCGCGAGGCGACCGAACGGCTTCTCGTCCTCGACGCCGAGTTCTTCGCGAACGTGGCCGCGGCGCTCGGCAGCACGGTCGACGCCGACTCGATCGCCCGCCTCGGGAACGAGCGCCGCCGCTCGGTGCACCGCGCGGCCATGAAGGGCGAGTTTGGCTTCGGGATGATCGGCATGAACGAGAGCGAGACCTTCGACCTCGCGACCGTGGTCGCCGGCGTGTCGCTCTCCGACCCCGCCCGTGCCTCGCTCGAGCCGCTTCTCGTCGCCTACGACGCCGAGGCGACGCCGCTGCTCGAATCCTCGTACGCTCGCCACGCGAGCGCGGCGCGGACCGTCGCGATCGAGCAGGAGAAGATGATGCGGCGCATGGAACAGTTGCCGGACGGCAACCAAGCCCAGTCCACCGTCTTCGCCGGCTCGCCCGATGCGGAAGCCATGGAGCGGCAGCAGTCGGCCCAACGCGAAATGAATGCGGCGACCGCCGCGGTCCGCACCGCGCTCGAGGCGAGCGTCGCCGCGACGGTCGCCGCCCTGCCCGACGAGGATTCACGCCTCGCGCTGCAAGACGCCGTCGATCGCGCCGCCTACCCCCGCTTCTTCCGCGACCCGCGGAGCGCCGGCCCCCGCTTCGACGCCGCCCTCGAGCTGCCCGACCTTGCCCCGGCCAATCGCGAGGCGATCGCGGCCGCCCGCCGGGCGTGGGAAACGGAATGGCGCCGCATCACCGGCGACATGGTGAGCGCCTCGCGGGAACTCGTGGCCAAGGCGTCCTCGGCCAAGGAAGGCCAGAACCAGATGCCGCTGCTGATCACCCAGCAGGAAACGCAGCAGCGCCTCCGCTTCGAGCGCAGCGAAGCCAACGAGAAGGCGATGCGCGACCTGAAGGCCCTGCTCACGCCCGATCAGGCCGCGACCGTCGGCGACCTGCCGCCGGCGCCGAAGCGCGGGCCGATCATGTTCGGGAATTGAGGCGGAGGGCGGACGGCTTTCCGCCCGACCGCGGAACGGCCGTCGCGATCACCCTCGACGAGGCATGGCCTCGTCGTTCCGCACCGGGGCGCGAGTTGGCCTCGCTCACCCCCTCCGCCACTCCTCCGGCACCGCGCCGTGCGTAGCGACGATCCGCGAACGGATCCCGCCCCGCCCCTTCCAGTCCGTGATGATCTGCAGCCATCGCGGGCTCATGGTCGACGCGAGATCGTCGCGGATGCGGTTCGTCACCGCCTCGTAGAAGATGCCGGCGTTGCGGAACGACTGGTAGTAGAGCTTGAGGCTCTTGAGCTCGACGCAGACCGCGGCCGGCGCGTACCGCAGCGTCACGAACCCGAAGTCCGGATGCCCGGTCTTCGGGCAGACCGAGGTGAACTCCTCGCTCACGTGCTCGATGACGAAGGGCGAATCGGTCGGCGAGTCGAAGAACTCGAGCAGGTCGCTGCGGATCTCGTTCGTGGCCATGGCGGAAGCGTATCGCGCCGCCGGCCCGCGCGGCTCACGGGCGGTACTGCGTCAGGATCGCGATGACCTTCGGCTGGTCGGGATTGACCTTGATCGACCGCTGGAACGAGCGGCGGGCCTCGATGCGCGAGTCGTCGTCCTTCTTGCCGCTGGTGAGCCACTTGTTCATCGCGTTCGTGCCGACGCCGTTGAGCGACGGCCAGTGGTTCGGGTCGAGCTCGACGCCCTTCCGGTACGCCGCCATCGACTTCTCGTACTCGCCGAGGCGGAAGCGGGCCCAGCCGAGCCGCTCGTAGGCGTTG
>JBIKVN010000076.1:0-12790 GCA_044356865.1 Phycisphaerales bacterium
GAACTGAGGATCGGCCTGAGGATCGAATAGAAGAGGCCGTCGCGCGGCAGGCCGTCCTTCACGACGTGATGGCGAAGGAGGCCCTCGAGGCGGAAACCGAGCTTCTCGAGCACCCGGGCGGAAGCGGGGTTCTCCGGGAAGGCGTGGGCCTCGATGCGGTTGAGCCCGAGGGTTTCGAATCCGAAGCCCAGCACCGCGGCGGCGGCCTCGGTCGCGTAGCCCTGTCCCCAATGCTCGACGCCGATCCAGTAGCCCAGCTCGGCCCGGCGATGGCGGGGAACGGGATGGAGGGCCACCGCCCCGACGAGCCGGTCGTCGCGGGTGGTGATCGCGAAGGTGAAACCGGTCCCGTCCGCGGCGGATGGGCCGTGCGTCGCGAGCCACGCCTCGGCGTCGGACTCGGCGTAGGGATGCGGAACGAAAAGCGTGGTCGCCGCGATCTCGGCACGCCCGGCGAGACGGGCGATCTCGGGGACATCGCCCGCCGTGAACGGCCGAAGCCGAAGCCGGGGGGTCTCGAGCTTGGGAATCACGACGGCGATCGTACCCGTCGCGACCCGCGGCCCGTATCGTGCCGCCCACGATGGTCGAAGCTTCCCGTCGCGACATTCTGATCGGTTTGGCCTCGCTGGCGGCGGCGAGCCGTGGACTGGCCGGACCGCTCGAGCCGCCGGCGACGCCCGGCCCGCCGCCCCCGCCGCCCTTCGGGCCGGACGATGTCGCGGGGCTTGAACGGATCGCGGGCCTCGCCTTCACCGACTCCGAGCGCGAGTTGATCGTGCGCACGGCCAAGGAGCATTTCGATCTCGTGCAAGCGATCGCCAAGGCGGGCGAGCTGCCGAACGGCCTGGCGCCGGCCACGGTGTTCCGGGTCGGGGTTCCCGGCGAGCCGGAGCGGCCGGTGACGACCGGCGGCGATCCGCGGTCGCTGCCGGCGGATCCGCCGCCGGTTCCGGGCGACGAGGAGTCGCTCGCGTTCGCTCCCGTGCACCAGCTGGCGGCATGGATGCGGCGCGGCGAGATTTCGAGCGAACGGCTGGTGCGACTCTCGCTCGAGCGGATCCGACGGCTTGATCCGCGGCTGAAGTGCGTGATCACGGCCTGCGAGGATTCCGCCCTCGCCGAGGCCCGCGCCGCCGATCGCGACCTCGCCGCGGGACGCTGGCGCGGTCCGTTGCACGGTTTGCCGTACGGCCTCAAGGACCTCTTCGACACCGCGGGGATCCGCACGACCTGGGGCGCCGAGCCGTGGCGGGATCGGGTGCCCGACCGCGACGCGTGGATCGTGCGGCGCCTGCGCGACGCCGGGGCGGTGCTGGTGGCGAAGTCCGCGGTCGGGGCCTTGGCGTACGGTGACATCTGGTTCGGCGGAACCTGCCGTTCGCCGTGGAATCTCGAACGCGGCTCGAGCGGATCAAGCGCCGGGTCGGCCGCGGGCACCGCGGCGGGACTGTGGGCGTTCGCCATCGGGACCGAGACGCTCGGATCGATCGTCTCGCCCTGCCTGCGGTGCGGGGCGGTCGGCTTGCGGCCGACCTTCGGCCGCGTGCCGCGCACCGGCGGCATGTCGCTGGTCTGGTCGATGGACAAGATCGGGCCGATCGCCCGGTCGGTCTCGGACACGGCGCTGGTGCTGGCCGAGATCAACGGGTTCGATGTCGGCGACCCGTCGAGCGTCGAGCGGCCGTTCCACGACGATCCCGGCCGCGACGCGCGAGGGCTGCGCATCGGGTTCATCCGGAAGTCGAGCGAGGAGGGCGAGCGGGCCGGGCTGCACGCGGCGGCGATCGCGGCGCTGCTTGATGCCGGGTGCGAGCTCGTCGAGATCGAGCCGCCGGGGGTCGACCCCGATCCCCTGCTCATCCCGCTCATGGTCGAGGCGGCCGCGGCGTTCGAGTCGCTCACCCGATCGAACCGCGACGACGAGCTGTCGTGGCAGGCACCCGAAGCGTGGCCGAACACCTTCCGTCGTGCTTGGCTGATGCCGGCCATCAACCTCGTGCAGGCCGATCGCCTGCGGCGGCGAGCCATGGAAACGGCCTCGCGGTTCTTCGGCCAGGTCGACGCGGTCCTCTCGCCCTGCTACGCCGACGAGCTGCTGACGCTGACCAACGCCACCGGCCACCCGTCGCTCACCCTGCCGGTCGGGTTCGACGCGGCGGGCGAGCCGTACGGCATGAGCCTGATGGGTCGCCTCTTCGACGAGGGCACGCTGCTGCGGGCGGGCCGCGCCCTCGAGTCACGGGTCGGGCTCGGCGGCCGCCGGCCGCGGCTCGGCTGACGCTACCATGCGGCCCTTTCCCGGATCCCTCCGATGACCCTCGCCGCCGTCGATCTCGCGTCGTACCTGCCCGTCCTGCTCATCCTGGTGATGGCGATCATCTTCGTGATCGTCAACATCGGGGCGTCGCTGCTCATCGGGCCGCGGTCGGACAACGCCGCGAAGGGCGTCGCCTACGAGTCGGGCATGGACCCGATCGGCAGCGCCCGCAAGCGGTTCAACGTCCGCTTCTACATCATGGCGATGACGTTCCTCGTCTTCGACATCGAGATCATCTTCCTCTACCCGTGGGCGGTCTCGTTCACGCAGCTCGAGCCGCAGGGAACCGAGTCGGCGATTTTCCTCGGGCGGATCCTCTTCTTCATCGCGACCAGCGTGGTGGCCTACGTGTACGCGTGGAAGAAGGGTGTCTTCAGCTGGGATTGACGCCCGGAAGTCCGCAATCCGGCGATTTGCCCTTCATCGACGAGCGGACCCGGTCGATACCGGGCGGTCTGGTGTCCGACCGGCCGTACCGCCCCCTCCCGGAAGCTCCCGATGATCAGGCACGAATGCACATTCCATGACCTCCTCACCCGCAATCTCGAGCACCGCGCGGACCATGTGGCCGTCGTCGACGGCACGCGGCAGGTGACCTACGCCGAGATCGACCGGCGGGCCGGGGCGCTGGCCGCATGGCTGGCCGACCACGGCATCCGGCGCGGCGACCGGGTCGGCGTGCACCTGCGCAAGAGCATCGAGGAGGTGGTCGGCATGTTCGCGGCCGCCCGGCTCGGCGCGGTGATCGTGAACATCAACCACCAATGGTCGCTGCAGCAGCTGCAGTACGTGCTCGAGGACTGCCAGGTGAAGGCGCTGGTCTCGGACCAGCGGCCCGCCGAGGCCCTCGCCCGCGCGGGCCGGCCCGCGACCCTCGAGCATGTCGTCGTGCACGGCACCATCGCGACCGTCGATCCCGCCTTCGTGCCGTGGTCGACGGTGCCGGCCGACCGGACGGTCGCGCCGCATCGCGGGATCGATACCGATCTCGCCGCCCTGCTCTACACCTCGGGCTCGACCGGCAAGCCGAAGGGCGTGATGCTCACGAACCTGAACCTGCTGAACGGCGCCCGCAGCGTCGCGGAATACGTCCGGAACGTGCCCGAGGACCGGCTGCTGAGCCTGCTGCCCTTCAGCTTCGACTACGGGCTGAACCAGCTGACGACGATGTTCCTCGTCGGCGGGACCGTCGTGCTGCAGGGCGTCATGATGCCCGCCGAGATCGTGAAGCAGCTCGTGAAGGAGCGGATCACCGGCTTCGCGGCCGTCCCGCCCGCGTGGATCCCGGTGGTGCGGTACCTCGAGGAGGTCCAGACGGCGCTGCCGGACCTGCGGTACATCACGAACTCGGGCGGGAAGATCCCGACCAACACGCTCGAGGTGATGCCGAAGGTGTTCCCGGGCGTGCAGATCTTCCTGATGTACGGCCTGACCGAGGCGTTCCGCTCGACCTACCTGCCGCCGGAGCTCTTCCACCGCAAGATGGGCTCGATGGGCCAGGCGATCCCCAACGTCGAGACCTTCATCGTCGACGAGGAGATCGGGATCTGCGGGCCCGGCCAGCAGGGCGAGCTCGTGCACCGCGGCAGCCTCGTGAGCCTGGGGTACTGGGGCAAGCCCGAGGCGACCGCCGAGAAGATCCGCCCGTGCCCGCAGCTGCGCCACCTGATCGGCGACGAGCCGGTGTGCTACAGCGGCGACCTGGTGCGGATCGACGACGACGGCCACTACTGGTTCGTGAGCCGGAAGGACTCGATGATCAAGTCGAGCGGCTTCCGCATCAGCCCGACCGAGATCGAGGACGCCGTGTCGCGATCGGGCATGGTGATGCACGTCGTGGCGTTCGGCGTCGACGACGAGCTGCTCGGGCAGGCCGTCGAGGTCGTGGTGACGCCTCTCGACGGGACGCGGATCGAGGTGGAGGCCCTGCTGGCCTTCTGCCGGAAGACGATGCCCAACTACATGATCCCCAAGCGGGTGCACGTGTGGCCGGGCGACATCCCCAAGACCGGCAGCGGAAAGCTCGACCGGCCGACCATCCTCGATGCGGTGCGGGCCGCATGAGCGGCGACGACGCCGAACGTCACCTCGGGCCCGCGCTCGAGCGGATCGCCCGCGAGCACGGCACGCCGTGCTACGTCCATTTCCTCGATCGCATCGAGGAGCGGATCGCGGAACTGAAGGGCGCTTTCGGCGGGCGTTTCCAGCTGAGCTACGCGGTCAAGAGCAACCCGAACGGGGCGCTGCTCGCCTGGCTGCAGGGGCGCGTGGAGACGCTCGACATCTCGTCGGGCGGCGAGCTCGCGCGGGCCCTCGCGGCGGGCTGGGACGCCGCGCGGCTGAGTTTCACCGGACCGGGCAAGACGCCGGCCGAGATCGAGGCGGCCGTGCGGAGCCGGATCGGCGAGCTGGTCGTCGAGTCGATGGCCGAGGCCGAGCAGGCCGACCGCATCGCGCGGTCGCTCGGCCTGCGGCAGCCCATCCTGGTGCGGATCGCCCCGAACCGGGTGCCCAAGGGATTCGGCCTGAACATGGCCGGCAAGCCGTCGCAGTTCGGCATCGACGAGGAGGTCCTCGACGACGCGCTCGGGCGGATCCGCGGCCTGCCGGGCCTCGAGCTCGTCGGGTTCCACATCTACTCGGGCACGCAGTGCCTCGACGCGACGGCCATCGCCGAGAACTGGGAGATCTTCCTCGAGCTCTTCCGGCGTTTCGCCGGTACCCACGACCTGACGCCGCGGAAGCTGGTGTTCGGCGCGGGCCTGGGCATCCCCTACCACGACCGTGACGTTCCGGTCGATCTCCGCGCCGTGGCGGGACGGATCAACCCGCAGCTGGACGCGTTCCGCGCCGAGCCGCGCTTCGCCGGGGCCGAGCTGGCCCTCGAGCTCGGCCGCTACCTCGTCGGCGAGGCGGGGATCTACCTGACCCGCGTGATCGCCCGGAAGGTCTCGCGCGGCAAGGTGCTGTGCATCTGCGACGGCGGCATGAACCACCATCTCGCGGCGTGCGGGCACTTCGGCACGGTGATCCACCGCAACTACCGCATGTTCCGGGTGACCGGTGCCCCGCGCGGCGCCGCCGACGAGGTCGTGGACCTGGTCGGCCCGCTCTGCACCACGATCGACACCCTCGGGCGCGGCGTGGCGATGCCGGGGCTTGACGTGGGTGACGTCGTGGGGCTGCACTGCAGCGGCGCGTACGGCGTGACGGCGAGCCCGATCCACTTCATCAGCCACGCGCCGCCGCGGGAATGGCTGGTCGACGGTCCGCCCGGAAACGAGCGGATCCGCGAAGCCGGCTGAGTCGCGGTCAATCGGTGCGCTTCGGCCGCAGGGCGGCGAGCAGCAGGCCGAGTTCGTAGGAACGGCGCGCCTCCTCGGGCGTCGGGCCGTCGCCCATGGGAAGCGCGTCGTATCCGGCCCGGCGGAGCGTCGGATTGAGGATGGGGGCCAGCCGGCCGCGCAGCGACTCGGGCAGGGCCCGGCCGCGGCCGACGCTGGCCCCGTCGACGGCGGTGCGTCCGTAGGTCTTCCAGTCGCCGAGGCCCAGCCCGCCGCGCGAGCCGAGCGCCGCGGCGACGAGCCCGTCGGGGCACTCCTCCCCGAGGAACCCGAACACCCGCCGCATCGCCGTGTCCGGGTCGGCGACGAGATCCTCGTAGCGGACGACGAGCGCGTCGTCGGGATGCCGACCCGCGAAGTCGAGCAGGTTTCCCGTCACGTCGCTCCAACAGTGGGCGTAGGCCTCGAGCGGCATCGGGTGCTGGGCGACGTAGCGGTGGATCTCGGCCGGGAACATGCCGTTCTCGCGGCAGAGGTCGTCCATCGACATCGCGAAGTCGAGGCCATGGCGGTTGAGCACCAGGAAGCGCACGTGCCCGACGAGCAGCCGCTCGATCGCGTCGAGGTAGAAGGAATCGAACGCCGACTTCTCGGCCCAGCGCGGCTTCCCGGCCCGTTCGGCCATCTCGCGATGGAAGCCGAAGAACAGCTCACGCAGCGACGCGAGCAGCCGCTCCTCGGAGATGCCCCCGAAGGCGAGCCCGGCCGGGACACCCAGCTCGATGCCGGTCACGGTCCGCTCGGTGCGGAGGAAACGCCCGCACGCGGCCAGCAGGTTCGTCTCGCCCGGACAGGCGATGCGCGGATGGGCGTTCAGGAGGCGACGGAGCAGAGTCGTGCCGGAACGGGGCGTCCCCAGCACGACGATGCCGCTCGAGGAGTCGAGGCTCATGGCAGGTTCCCGGGCGGGGCGTTCCTCAACCCGCGGCCTGCTTCGACACGAAGTCGAGGATCCGCTCGATCGAGTCGAGGTTGTCGAGCGTGACGTCGGCCGGATTCAGCCGCATCCCGGTGGACTTCTCGAGGAACATGATCAGGTCGACCATCGAGAACGAGTCGAGCATGTTCGACGAGAAGAGCGGGGTCTGCACGTCGAAGGAGCCCGACGCGAGTCCGTACTTGTCGATGAAATGGGCGGTCAGTCGCTGCGCGTCGATCATGGTGGCTCGTCCTGCTCGGGACCGGGCCGGCCCGCGGTCGGAACCCCCGAGGCCGGGAGCGGGCCCGTTCCCCCGACCTTCGGCCGATTCGTGGCCCGACCTTACGAAACCTGGCCGCCCGGCCCGGTTTCGGGACCGACCGGTCAGGCGGCCGCGACGTCGATCCCCACCATCCGGGCGAGGACCCGAACGATCGCGAACGCGCCGAATCCGCTGGTGGTCGAGAAGACCGCGCTTCCGGTGAGGAAGACCCACATCAGCACGGTCCCCCACCGCGGGATCCGGTCGATCGCCGGGATCCGGCCGCCCCGGGCCCGTCGGGCCCGCGCCACCATGAGCGCCGCACACACCCCGCTCGCGTGGTAGAGGCCCCAGGCGAGGAAGTTCAGGTTCCCCGCGTGCCACAGGCCCATGACGGTGAAGGTGAGGTATACGCCGAGCCACGGGTTCCGCGTCAGTCCGAGCGTCGGCATGTAGACGTACCGCTGCGTCCACGCCGCGAGCGTCATGTGCCACCGCTTCCAGAACTCGGCGATGTTCCGGGCCGTCAGCGGATGGTCGAAGTTCTCCATGACCCGGATCCCGAACAGCCGGCTCGCGCCGATCGCGATGTCCGAGTAGCCCGCGAAGTCGAAGTAGCCGTAGACGAAGGTACAGGCCAGGTAGGCCCAGACCTCGCCCGGCGACATCGACGCGAGGCGGTCGAGGAACGAGCCGGCGCCGCGACCGTCGAGAAGCAGGTCGAAGACGAGGAGCTCGGCGATCACGAACTTCTTGACGAGGCCGGACGCGATGCGGCGCAGGCCCTCGACGATCGACGCCAGGGCGGGCCGGACCTCGGCGTTCTTCAGGAAGTGGTCGTACTGCTCGATCGGGCCGGCGGTGAAGATCGGGAAGAGGAAGACGTAGGCCGCGAAGGTCGCGGGCGAGCGGTCGCGCAGGTTCCCGCGGGCGATCTCGATGCCGACGTGCACGAGCTTGAACACGAAGAAGCTGATGCCGACCGGCAGGGCCACCGAGGCCAGCGACGATTCCGGCGCCAGCTGGCGGGCGAGCTCGGGCACGTACTTGAACCACGCGAGGTAGCCGAGCAGCACGAGCAGGCAGAGCCGCAGCCGGCGGTTGGGCGTGGGGGCGGCCGGCACCGACCAGGTGAGCAGCATGAGCCCGGCGAGCACCACGAGGCCCCACGCCGAGATCGTGGCGACGTACGCCGCGGACAGCGCCGCGAGCACCCACATGCGGACCGCGGCCGGCGCGAGCCAATAGACCGGCGGGCCGACGACGAGCAGGAGCCAGAAGAGGGGATTCGTGACCACGTCGGAACCTCAGAATCCCTCGTAGCGGAAGACGCTGTCCTGGCTCGCGACCTGCAGGAGCTTCAGGATCGCGAGAATCAGCAGGCCGCCGAGCGTGAGGCCCTGGAGCGTCACGCCGAGCCGGCGGAACCACGGGTGCGGGTCGTTCACGGTCGCTCCTTCGCCGCGGCGAGGCCGCGGAGCACCGCGGGCGCGAGCAGGTCGGTGGTGCGGGCCCGCGCGGCCGGGATCCGCAGGTGGATCCAGTCCCAGTAGTCCTCGACGGCGAGCCGGGCGGCCGAGAGGTCGACGAGCTCGACGTTCCAGCCCTCGACCATCGCGAACATCCGGGCGATCATCGCGCGGTATCGCTCGTCGCCGATCACCTCGTCGACGAAGCGGGGGTTCACCGGCAGCGACGTGACCACCACGGTCATCCGCGTGCGTGCACGCAGGGCCTCGAGGGCCCGCGTGAGGAGCTCGGCGTTCGCCGTGAAGTTGGCGTCGAACTCCGCAAGCCGCTGGCGGGTGAAATCGGCCCGCGACTGCCACTCCTCGGCCGACATCGCGGGGCGGTCGTCGTAGCGGTGGATGCGGCGGACCGGCGGGCCGAGCAGGAGGTTCCGCGGCAGGGCCAAGAGGCGCGGGAAGTAGAAGCGGAGGTTGTCGACAAGGAAGATCCCGGTGGGGCTGGGCGGCGACTGGCCGGCGGCCCGGAGCTCGGCGTCGCGCCGCTCGGTCCGGAAGCCGAGTCGCGGCCAGATGAGCTCGTTGCCGGCGTCGTCGTCGCCCACCACGAAGCGACCGACGCCGAGACTCAGCACGAGGACCCCGCGGGTGCCGTCGGGGATCTCCTCGACGAGGCGCACGACTTCGCTGAGGCCCTGCCGGGCCTGGGTGAGCATCAGCAGTTCGGGTGCGGTCCCTTCGGACGCCGTGAGCTGCGACTCGAGTCGGGGACGGTCGATGATCTCGCGGGTCTCGGACGCGCCGAGCACGATCACGATCGGCCGCCCGTCGTCGCGACGGCGAAGCTCGAGCACCCGCGACGTCACCTCGAGGTCGTCGTCCGATCGGCCGAACGGCAGGAGGTCGCGACCGGTGCCCGATCCGACCAGCCGCTCGTCGATGAGCGCGCCGCACGCGACGATCGTGGTGAACGCCACCGCGATCGCGATGAGCGTCGCTGCCGTCGAAGGCCGGAGCAAGGCCTCCTGAAATGACTTCCAGCGTCCCATGGCGAATGCCCGGCGGTTCCGGGAACCGTCGGGACCCCGTTCATCGGCATGCGGGAAGGCCTCGTTGAGGTGGATGCGGCAAGCGGAGGCAACCAAGCCGTCCGATAGGCTCGGGACGGGCGAACTCCGCGCGTCCCCGCCGGTTCAGAACCGCTCGGCGTCGCTCTTCGGCGACAGCGGCCACGGGTCGCTGGGCTGGCCGTTGATCGTGGTGCCGTTCTGGATGCCCGTGCGGACGAACTCGAGGAAGTCGCAGGGGAACGGCAGTTCCACCCGCGAGAGCTCGTCGAGGCGGCGCGTGTCGTCGGGTGCGAGGCGCAGCGCTGCGGCGGCAAGGTTGTCGTCGAGCTGGGCGAGGGTGCGGGCGCCGATGATCGTGCTGGCGACGCCGGCGCGGTCCATCACCCAGCGGAGGGCCACCTGCGAGGGCGTCGCGCCGCGGGCAGCGGCGATCTCGCGGAGGGCGTCGATGATCGCGAAGGTGCGCTCGGTGAGGAACTTGCTGTCGGAACGGACGCGGGTGGAACCGTCGTCCTTGGGCGGGTTCGCGCGATCGAACTTCCCGCTGAGCACGCCGCCGCGGAGCGGGCTCCACGGGGTCACGCCGAGGTTCAGCGAGCGGGCCATCGGCATGAGATCGGCCTCGACGGTGCGCTGCAGCAGGCTGTACTCGATCTGGAGAGCGACGAGCGGCGTCCAGTCCCGCAGGTTCGCCTCGTACTGGGCCTGCACGCAGACCCACGCCGGATGGTCGCTGAAGCCGAGGTAGCGCACCTTCCCCTGGCGGACGAGCATGTCGAGGGTGTGCATCACCTCGTCGATCGGGGTGAGGCGATCCCAGAAGTGGGCCCAGTAGAGATCGATGTAGTCGGTCTTGAGGCGGCGCAGCGACTGGTGGCACGCCTCGTAGATCGACTTCCGCCCCGCCCCGCCGCCGTTCGGGTCGCCGGGGTAGAGGTTGCCCATGAACTTCGTCGCGATCACCGTGCGGTCGCGCCGGCCGCGACCGGGGCCGGTCGTGAAGTAGTCGCCGAGGATCGCCTCGGAGTGGCCCTTGGTGTAGATGTTCGCGGTGTCGATGAAGTTGCCGCCGCGCTCGAGGTAGCGGGTGAGGACCTTCTCGGAGTCGGCGGGCGTCGAGCCGAAGCCCCACTCCTCGCCGAAGGTCATGGCGCCGAGGCAGAGGGGCGAGACGCGAAGGCCGGAACGGCCGAGGGTGACGAAGTCGGTGAGGGACATGGGTTCACTCCCGCGGCTGCGAGGCCTTCAGGGTCACGGTGACGGTCTCTTCCTTGCCGTCGCGACGGAGGGTGATCTTCACCCGATCGCCCGGCTGGTGCTCGCGAAGCCGGGCCATCATGTCGCCGGCCCCGTTGAGTTCCTTGCCCTCCCAGGCGAGCAGCACGTCGCCCTTGCGGATGCCCGCCTCGGCGGCGCTGGTCTCCGCCGAGACGTTCTCGACGAGCACGCCGGGCTCGCCGTCCTCGGCCATGCCGGGCATGACCCCAAGCCGCACGCCGGCGTAGCCGCGGTCGGGCGTCTTGCCGCCGTCGGTCGAGGTGAACTTCAGCCGCTCGGGGTCGTCGACGAGGTCGAGCGAGATGCTCTCGACAAGGTCGAGCACCGCAAGGGCTCCGGCCGGATTGACGGTGTGGGCCCGGTCGCCGGGCCGGTGGTAGAGATCGTGCGTGCCGGTGAAGAAGAAGAGCACGGGCACGCCGGCGCCGTAGAAGTTCGCGTGATCGCTCGGGCCGCGTCCGTTCGGGTCGGCGCGGATGGTCAGGCCGCTGGCCGTGAAGTGCGGGGCGAGCTTGGCGTCGAAGCCCTCGGCGCTGCCGATGCCGCCGACGTTGAGCTCGTCGCTGCGGAGCCGACCCATCATGTCGAGGTTGAACATCGCGGTGATGCGGTCGGCGGGAAGCGACGGGTTCTTGACCCAGTGCCGCGAGCCGTCGAGGCCGCTTTCCTCGGCGCTGAAGCCGAGGAAGAGCACGCTGCGGAGGTTCGCGTCGGGCGGGGCGGCCGCGTACTCCTCCTGCAGGCGACGGGCGAGGACGAGCAACGCCCCGGTGCCGCTGGCGTTGTCGTCGGCGCCGGGATGGAGCTGGCCGCGGTTGGCCGGATCGGCGCCGAAGAGGCCGTAGCCCACGTGATCGAAGTGGGCGCCGACCACGAGCCACTCGTCGGCCAGCGGGCCGCGGCCGCGGAGGATGCCGCCGACGTTGGCCGCGGGCACCTTGCCGTCGGCGACCTTCGCGGCGACGGTCACCGGTCGGTCGGCGGCGAGGGCGATGGTCTGGAGCGAGCCGTCGTCGCAGAGCGAGCGCAGCGTCGCGAGGTCGCGGCCCTGCGGATCGAGCGTCTTCACCCACGCGTCGGCGACCTCGGGCGTGACCTGCACGACCGGCACGCCGACCGGCTCGCCGAAGCGGCTGGATCGCAGGTCCTCGAGGCCGGGCGGGGCGTCTTTCGCGCCGGGCGCATTCACCATCACGATCGCGGCGGCGCCGAGATCGGCGAGATGCCTGATCTTCGGGCCGATCGCCGAGGCGGGAGTGAAGCGACGGCCGCCCCACTTGCTCTGGCCCTCGGCGTCGAGCGGCTCGTAACGGAAGAACAGCACGACTCGGCCCTTCACGTCGTCGACCGAGCTCTGGGCGAAGCTCGTGTAGCCGTCCGGGCCTTCCTTGATCGCGTAACCCGCGAAGGCCAGCGGCGCCGACGCCTCGCCCTCGCCCGAGACGGCGAGCACCGTAAAGTCGCGGCCCGCCGCGAATTCCCGGCCGCCGAAGCCGAGCCGCGCGACCTCGACCTTCCGCTCGCGGCCGCTCAGCTCGAACGGCTGGCGGAACGACTGCGACTCGCTGAATGCCGGCTCGAGGCCGACTTTCGCCATCCACCACTCGAGGTACTCGACGGCGCGGTCGTGCCCGCCGGTGCCCGGGGCGCGGCCCTCGAACCACGGGTTCGAGAGGGTCTGCACGTGTTGGTACCACTCGATCGCGTCGGGCCCGAGCTCCTCGAAAAGCTGCCGCAGGTTCGTGGTGCGGGCGTCGACCGCGACCGCGAGATCCTTCGGCTGGAACCCGTAGGGATTGACGGCGCCGCGGACGATGCGCTCGGGCGGGGCGGACGCAGGTTCCGGCGCGACGGGCTCCGGAGCCGCGACCGGCGGCTCGGGGGCCGGGGCGGTCGCGACCGGCCGCGGGCTGCAGGCGAGCGGGGCGAACGCGAACGCGAATGCGAACGCGAAGCGGCGGACTTCGGCGGTGGGGAGGCGGGACTTCATGGAACCAAGCTCGGTGGGAGGGAACGGAGGCGGCCGCGGGACGGCGAGAAGTCCCACGTTACCGGCGGTCGGGGGGGGGTTTCCCGTGCGGCGAACCGGGACTCACAGCCTATCCGCGACCGCGGCAACGCCGCGCCGCCG
>JBIKVN010000295.1:0-3617 GCA_044356865.1 Phycisphaerales bacterium
AGTGGCACAACTACGCGACCGCGATCCGCGAGACCGGCAGCCGGCCGTGGCTCGGCTTCCTCGACGCCCTCGCGAACTCGATCGTCATCACCGTGCTCGTGGTGATCGGCACCGTGCTCTCGTCGAGTCTCGTCGGCTACGCGTTCGCCCGGCTGCGCTTCCGCGGGAACCGGCCGCTCTTCCTCGTGATGCTCGCCACCATGATGCTGCCGGGGCAAGTGACGATCATCCCGCTGTTTCTTCTCTTCCGCTCGCTCGGCTGGATCGACACGCTGCTGCCGCTCGTGGTGCCCGCGTTCCTCGGCAACGCCTTCTTCATCTTCATGTACCGGCAATTCATCGCCCAGATCCCCGAGTCGCTCGTCGAGGCGGCCCGGATCGACGGGCTCGGCCACCTCGGCATCTGGTGGCGGATCGTCCTGCCGCTCTGCCGGCCGGTGACCGCGATCTGCGCGGTCTTCACCTTCATCGGCACCTGGAACGACTTCCTCGGCCCGCTCGTTTACCTGCACTCCGACGAGAAGGCGACGCTCGCGGTCGCCCTGAACGGCTTCAAGAACCAGTACGGCGGCCTCGAGGACGTGCAGCTCCTCATGGCCCTCTCGATCCTGACCATGATCCCCTGCATCCTCCTGTTCCTCGCGGCCCAGAAAACCTTCCTCGAGGGTCTGGCCCGCGGGGCGGTGAAGGGATGAGCCCGCCACGCCCCCTGGAAACCCGCATGAGCGAATCGCACGCGAAAGTCCGGCTGCGGAAACTCGGCAAGACCTACCCCGGAGGCGTCACCGCCGTCGAGGGCGTCGACCTCGGCATCGAGGAGGGCGAGTTCTGCGTGCTCGTCGGGCCTTCGGGCTGCGGGAAGAGCACCACACTGCGGATGATCGCGGGGCTCGAGGAGATCACGGCGGGCACGCTCGAGATCGACGGCCGCCGCATGAACGACATGCCGGCCCGCGACCGCGACATCGCGTTCGTCTTCCAGAACTACGCGCTCTACCCGCACCTGACGGTCGCGGCGAACATCGGCTTCGGGCTCGAGCGGCGGCGCGAGCACCGCAGCTTTCTCGGGGCGGCGTTCGGCGGGCGGCTCGCGGCGCGACGGGCGGAGTCGCAGGCGATCGGCGAGCGCGTCGCCGAGACGGCCCGGATCCTCGGCCTCGAGGGCGTCCTCGGCCGCTACCCGCGCGAGCTCTCGGGCGGCCAGCGGCAGCGGGTCGCGGTCGGCCGGGCGATCGCCCGGAAGCCGAAGGTCTTCCTCTTCGACGAGCCGCTCTCGAACCTCGATGCGCGGCTGCGGCTCGAGACCCGCATTGAATTGCGTCAACTTCACCGGCGGCTCGGGGCGACGATCGTCTACGTCACGCACGACCAGGAAGAGGCGATGACCCTCGCCGATCGCCTCGTCGTGATGCACCGCGGCCGCGTGCAGCAGGTCGCGGCGCCGCTCGAGGCGTACCACCGGCCGGCGAACCGCTTCGTCGCGGCGTTCCTGGGAACGCCGGGCATGAACCTTCTCGACGGCCGGCTGCACCGCGGCGACGGCGTCGAGCGGTTCGTTTCGGGCGACCTTGCGATCGAACTGCCCGCGGGGAAATCAGCGGCGGCGATGCCGGGCGAGATCGCCTTCGGGATCCGCCCCGATCGCCTGCGGCTCGGCGCCGCCGCGACAGGCTCGCCGTGGACCGGCACCGCGGCGGTCGCGGCGATCGAGCAGCTCGGCGATCGCATGGACGTCGCCCTCGAGCTCGCCGGCCGGCGGGTCACCGCGCGGGTGCTGCCCGATGCGGCGATCGGCGAGGGCGCGACGGTCGCGGTCGGGTTCGATCCCGCCGACGGTCACCTCTTCGCGGCAGGCGAGGAAGGCTCGCGGGTCGGATGAAACCGAAAGAGCCCGGTCCCCACGAGGAGGACCGGGCCCGAGAATCCCGGGGACTGGATCCCGGGAACAGGAGGAGGAAGTTCCCGGGCGGTTGCGGGTACCGCCCATTCCCCCACTCGAATGCGTCGAACGCCGGGATCTTCGCCATGAAGTTCGAGTCTTTTGGAAAACCCCGCGTTGCCGACGCACCGGTCAGGACCACCAGCGCGTGACTTTCGCCACGGCGAAGATCGCCCCGCAGCTCATGGCCAAGAACAGGACCGCGACGCCCAACGCGACCAACTCGAGCGTCCGCGACGGGCGCTCGAGCGCGGCCCGGGTCGGATCAGCCGGGTCGACCCGCACCCGGACCCGATCGCCGGGACGGTGGGCCAGGACCCGCCGGTTCCCATCGCGGGCGTCGCCCTCGGGTGTCGCGACCGCCGAGCGCGACGACGACTCGTGGGGCACGCCGTCGACTTCGTACCGATAGGCGACCACCGCCTTCGCATCGATCCGGGCGCCATGCTTCGCGAAAGTCCATTCACTGCGCACGACGGTCGCGTCGCGCTCGGGCCAGGCTTCGGCCTCAGATAGTGCCGCCAGCCGCCCGAGCCCGATCGCCACCCCGAACCCGCCGACGCCAAGGAAGGCGAGCGCCGCGAACGCCAGCAGCGCGAGGGCGAGAAGCCGGAAGCCGCACGGGGCGGCGGCCAGCATCGCGGCGGCAAGCGGCGGGGCCTTGGCGAAGCGGGCCAGGGCCGCGAAGACGCACGCCACGACCAGGAAGACCCCAGCGGGAAGCGCCAGGATCCAGCTTCCCGCGGGCTCGAGCACCGCGAAGCCCGGTTCGTCGGGCGCGTGGCGAACCGTGACCGTGGTGCCCGGCGCGAGTTCCTCGGCCCGTTCGCGGTACCGGTCCCGGTTCGAACTTCGCACCTCCGCGAAGGCCTCGCGGTCGACGACCAGGGTCACGCCGTCGACCTCGTAGCGGACCAGGATTTCGAGCCCCCAGGTCCGGCCCCCCTGCCGGCCATCCCCGCCGCCGGTGCGTCCCGCGGTCATCGCGCACTCGATGACCGTGCCCTCGACCGTCGGCCACGCGGCGGCCGCACGGGCCCGCGACCAGTCCGGCCAGACGATCACGAGCGACGCGATCGCCGCG
Source organism: Phycisphaerales bacterium (assembly GCA_044356865.1). Taxonomy (GTDB): domain Bacteria; phylum Planctomycetota; class Phycisphaerae; order Phycisphaerales; family SM1A02; genus JBEIUL01. The sequence goes on from JBIKVN010000295.1 coordinate 3,024, forward strand.
ACCAACAGCATGACCGAGATCGCGGCGAACATCCGCCGGGCAAGGGGCATCGCGGCATGGTCGCCGCGCTCGGGCCACCGCGTCAACGCGGACAGTTCGCGTCCCAGGCCTCGAGCAGCGTCGCGAGATCCGCCGCCGAAACCGCGCCGTCGCCGTCGAGATCCGCCGCGAGATCGCCCTCGCCCCACGCGGCGAACAGCACGGCCAGGTCGCCCGCGGCGACGAGGCCGTCGCCGTCGAGATCGGCCGCGCACGCCCCGCACCGCGACGCCTCGCCCTCGACCGGACCGGCGGCGTCGTCGGGCTCGTTGTCGCAGAACTCGGTGCCGGCGGCCTCGAGCGTCGAGGCCTCGTCGATCGCCACGCCGCCGCCCTCGCCGCCGGCCGCGTTGCCGCGAACCGCTCCGCCGATCAGGCGACCCGCCGACGCCGTCGACCAGAAGCCGCCGCCGTCGTGGGCGGCGTGATTGAGCCGGATGTCGCAGGAATCCACGACTAGCGTCGCGTCGACCGCGGCGATGCCGCCGCCGAAGCCCGCGAGGTTGTCCTCGATCAGGCAGCCGACGATCTCGGCGGTCGCGTCGCGCACGAGCA
>JBIKVN010000077.1:0-12743 GCA_044356865.1 Phycisphaerales bacterium
AGATCGAACGAGCGATCGGGGAAGGGCAACGCCGGCAGGCCGGCGGCGACATAGCGTCCGGCGGCCCGTCCCGGGCCGAGATCGGCGAGGAACCGTTCGAGCGCCGCCCGCCGTTCCGCCTCGTAGCCCGCGAAGTCGTACGCGAAGTGGCCGGGCCGCTCGCGGATCGCGGCCATCGTCCGGGCGAGGTCCTCGCGCGAGCGTGCGGCGATCGTGCCGTCGTCCATCGAGTACGCCGGATCGCAGGCGACGACCTCGACGCCGAGCGCCGCGAGCTCCGCCGCAAGCGAGCCCGGTCCGCCGGGGCAATCGAGGATCTTCCGGCCGCGGAGGCCTTCCCCCTCGAGCCCGTACATCCGCAGGCTTTCCGCGAGCGAGCGTCCGAAGAGCACCGGACGCTCGAAGCCCAGTTCCGCGTCTCCGCCGCTCACTTCACGACCTTCGGTGCCGAGGCCCCGACCGGCCGCAGCGCGACCTCGGCGAACTCGACGGTCATCGGCTCGCCGGTATGGAGCTGCATGCCGATGCGGCCCGTGCGCCGCCGCGGCGCCGCCTCGAACACCTCGGTGACGAGCGTGCCGTTGATCAGGTGCCGGACCGTGCCACCGACGGCTTCGATCCGATAGTCGTTCCATTCGCCGGTCTTGATGCTCGCGTCGGCCTTGGCCGCCTCGAGGAAGCGGGTGGTTTCCCGCGATCCGTCGGCCGTGAACGCGACCCGCTCGCCCCGCTCGTTCACGAGCCCGCGCCCGCCGTCACCGCCCTCGTAGAGCCGCCCGGTGTATGAGTTCGCCGCGTCGATGTCGGCCTGGAAGCCCTTCGGCTCGCCGGTCTCCTGCGGGTCGGTGCGGTACTGGATGCCCGAGTTGCCGCCGGTGATCCGGAACCGGCAGGTCAGGACGAAGTCGGCGTGCTTGCCGGGCAGCCAGACATAGGCGTTCCGCTCGAGCGGCCGCTCGGCGGTCGCGCGGCCGACGAGGATCCCGTCCTTGAGTTCCCAACGGTCGAGGTTGCCCTCGCAACCGTCGAGCGACTCGAGTGTCCAGGTCCCCGCGGGCGGGGCCGGGATGGTCGTGGACGGCGGGTTCGCAGGGGGGGCGGCGAGAACGGTCAGGACGGTCAGCGTGAAGGCGTGCATGGGGCTTCCATCGGTCGGGACCGCCGGGAAGGTAGCGGGTTTCCCGTTTCGCTCGCCGCCCGCGAGATTTCCGGGGAAATCGCCGCGAACCGCGGGGGCCGTGCGGCCGATAGACCGAACCCGGTCCTTCCGCGAGCCCTGCCGTGCCGAGCGTCATCATTCCCGCCCACAACGAGGAACGCCTGATCGGCGAGGTGCTTCGCGCGGTGCTCGCCGAGGGCGTCCCCGACCTCGAGGTCATCGTGGTGCCGAACGGCTGCCGCGACCGGACGGCCGAGGTGGCCCGCTCGTTCGCGCCGGCCGTGACCGTCGTCGAGGTCGTCGAGGGCGGCAAGACGAACGCCCTCAACCGCGGCGAGGCGGTGGCGACGCGCTTCCCGCGGGTCTTCCTCGACGGCGACATCGTGATCGAGCCGGGGGCTTTGCGGGCGGTGCTCGCGACGCTCGGCGGCGAAGTCCATCTCGCCTCGCCGCCGCCGCGGTTTGATACCAGCGAGTCGTCGCGGGGCGTGCGGCTCTTCTACCGGGCGCTTCGCTACAACGCCTATTTCGGCACCGGAGCCCCGAACGGCTCGGGCACCTTCGCGACCACCGCCGAGGGGCGATCGCGCTGGGGTGAGTTTCCCGCGATCATCGCCGACGACAGTTTCGTGCAGTGCCAGTTCGAGCCGCACGAGCGGAAGACGAGCCCCGGCCCCGGCGCGATCGTCCGGGCCCCGCGGACCTTCGCGTCGCTGCGGGCGGTGCAGAAGAGGACGCGGCTCGGCGGGAACCAGCTCGCGACGCTGTTTCCCGGAATCGTCCATCGCCGCAGCTCGGCGAACATCGGTCGGATGGTGAAGCGGATGCTCGTCCGCCCCTGGGAATGGCCGGCCCTCGTGACCTGGGCGTTCGTGCGGGCCACCAGCCGCCGGGCGGCCGACCGGGCCTTGAAGGCCGGCGAATACCGCTGGTCGCAGGACCAGACGGCGCGGGGGTGAGCGGAGCGGGTCGGCTGGGGCCGACCCGACGCGGCCTCACCGCATCCGGTCGAGCCGGGCGATCGTGGTCGTGCCGTCGGCCTTCACCGTGGTCACCTCGACATGGTCGCCCTTCACCCGCAGCTCGCTGCGGCGGGCGTCGGCCCATTGCACGATCACGCTTTCGGTGTGGATGTGCCAGAGTCCCATGGCCGGGTTTCCCTCGCCGCCGAAGACCAGGTTGTCCGACTGCATCGACCAGGTGCGCGACGAGCCCGCCTCGACCCAGAGGCCGACCCAGCTGACCCACGGGCCCTTCAGCTTCACCGCCCGCCCGCCGTTCGAAGGCGGTCCCGCGCGGTCGGCCCCGGGGGCCCAACTCTCCTGGACGAAGCGGTCGCTCGCGATGAACGGCGCCTCGGGATCCTCCTCGGCCTTCGCGGCGAACGAGTTCGCCGCCGGGATGATCTCGTCCCGCCATCCGCTCGTGAGGTCGACGATGACCCGGCCGCCCTCGATCCGCCACGATCCGATCTCGCCGGGCTTGGCCGGGTCGGCTCGCCCCCAGGTGCTGTAGGCCGATCCGCCCGGGGTCAGGACCAGGTTGAACGAGTTGTTCAGGTTGTCCGAGAGGGCCCAGGTGCCGATCGCGTCCTTCGGTCTCACGACCGCGGTCGGGTCGATCGCGGTCGGGTCACCGCTTCCGGGGGCGGCGCAGGCGGACAGGAGGCCGGCGGTCGCGAAGGCAAGGAGGGGGCGGACGGGCGGGGTCGGTCGTGCCATGGGGCGAGAAGATACCGAGAGGAGATCCAGCCGCCGGATCCCCCGGCAACCTGCGGGATTCCCGCCATGGCACCGCAGATTGTTTTGGAATCACGCGCCCTGTGACATCGGGTGTCGGGACGCCGTGACTCGCGTCGCACCCCATCGGGCCCGACATGCGTCTCCCCCGTCCGATGGTGGTTCGCGATGGTGTACGACGAGTCGCGCCGCATGACCCGGTCGCGGATGCGCTTCGGGTCGACCGACCCTACCCGGTCCGCGACGGGGCTCATCCACGAGGTCTGGCTTCGCCTTCACGCGAGCGACCCGGTTCGGACCGGCGATCCGGCTCGAGCCCGACACGCTCATGACCCGGATCGGCCCGACCGTCACGCGGGCGATCGCCGTCGGCAACGGGGCGCGGCTCGCCTGGCATTGGCGGAGGGAGAACGAGTTCCGGCGGCTCAACCCGCCCGCGGTTCCCGGCACCGACGACGAGCGCGAGGCGGCGGAGCGGGACCGGAAGTCCTTCGAGCGTTTCACCGCGGAAGTGGCCGAGGCGTTTCTCGATTCGATCCGGATCGCCCGCGATGCGATCGCCTCCGCCGAACCCGATCCGCGGGTCCGCATCGAGGTCGTCCGGTGCATGGCGATCGCGCTCCATCCCGACACGGACGGTCTCGTACGGACCGAGCCCGCGTCTCCCGACCAGCTCGCGCGGATCGAAGAGTGGCACCGGTTGCTCGAGGCCGCCGCCGCGGCGCGGGAACTCGCCAAGGAAGAGTGGTCGAGGACGACCGGCTCTCGGCGCGTCTCGCGTTGATCTCGCGATCTTCCGCTTCAGGCCGGGCGTCGGCTCGACTCGCGGGCAGCGCTCCGCTCCCGATCCAGCGTTCGCAAGACGGCGGCCCGCTCCAGTTCCAGCCAGCCGAGCGCGATGGCCGTGCCCGCATGGGCCGCGGCGACTTCGGGACTCCAGTTCAGCTGGAGACATCCGGACTCGAAGCACTCCCGAATCCGGTCGTCCCCGTGCCGCAGCGGATCCGGGCGAGGGGCTCCCGAGGCGCTTCTCGACCATCGCCGGCCGAGTTTCCGGAGCGTCGACCAGTTCGGATGGAACGGGAACCGGACCAATCGAGGTTCGAGGGTGCCGATCAGTCGATGCTGCCACGCCCGCCCGTGATCGCGCGACGCTTCGGCGGCACAGAGCGATCGGTACTCGGGGGTGAGCAGGGGCGCGACCGGTCGGTACAGCGTTGACGACCCGGCGAGCACCGATCCCGCCCACGACCGGCAGCGCTCCTCGACATACATCCGCAGCCCGAACTCCCGCCACCCGGTGGAGCCGTGGATGCGTTCCACCACCCGGTCGACGGCCAACTCCAGCAGCCGTTCGCCCTCGCGTCCCATCGACGCCAGGCGATGGCGGCGCTTCGCCATGCGGAACTGGATCAGCCGCCTCCATCCCGCGAGACGGAGCATCGTCTCGTCGCCCCGGAACGCGAAGAATCCGCTCGCGATCTCCCCGCCGACTCCCGACAGCTGCATGCGCCGCCCCTCGAATGCAGACCCGAAGACGGTGGGAACCCACGCGTATTCGAGGGGATCGATCGAACACCCGCTGTCCAGCCAGAATCGCCGGATGGTGTCCCAGTCCGGATCCTCCAGGCTCGGGAACGGGATGATCCGGTGCGGAATCCCGAGTTCGCGGGCGATCGCCGTGGCGCAGTCGACGTCGAAGCTGCCCGGACTCCCCATCGTGATGGCGGTCCGCGGGCGGACGCCGGCCGCGCAACCCAACGCGAGCACCAGCCGGGAGTCGTATCCGCCGCTCAACTCCGCGTCCGCGCCTTCGCCGAACGCCCGCGCCGCCAGATCGATCAGGAAGGGAAGCGGATCGGGTCGGGCTCGCTCGGGCGGGGCGTTCGCGATGGTGACCTGTCCGCTGTCGAAGTCGACTTCCGCGACCTCCGTCGGGAGCATCCGCCGAACGCCCTCGAGAAGCGTGTGCGGTCCGACATCGCACTCGAAGGCGATGCGGCCGGCCACGGTGACGGGGTCGACAAGTCCGGTCACGTCGGCGTGCGCCGCCACCTCGGGCAGCGAGTCGCCGAGAACGGTGGGCGTACCGGCCATGAAGAGCGGGAAAGCCCCGAACGGATCAAGGCGAATCCGGGCGCTCGCAGGCCCGGTCGGCTCGATCCGGACTCCGGGGGCCAGCGGATAGGCGCCGAGCTGCATGGGTCGGTCCGGCGGTCGCCGGAGGGACGACGCCCCGACCCGCAACACGGGCGATTCAGTATGGTCCCTGGTGAACAGGATGCGGCCTTTCGCGATCGGATCCATGAGGTCCAGATCGGCACCGCGCCAGGGCGAAGTGAGCCGAACTTCCCGCACGCCGCGACGAAGGGGGGACGGGCAGGGGCCATGCCCGGCAAAACCATTTGATAACTTGGGTTCGGACCTTCGCAAAGACGGTCGGTAGCATGCTCGACCCGTTTCCCGGCAGCCCCGATCATGCGACCCGACCGACCCCTTCCGCCCGCCCAAGCCCTTCTCCAGGGCCGAATCCTCATGCAGCGGAACGAGTTGGCGGCCCTCGACAAGCTGCTGAAGCCGGTGCTGGCCGCGAACCCCGGGGCGTACGACCTCGCCCGGCTCCTCGCCGAGAGCCAGTTCAAGCGCGGCAACAGGAAGGCCTCGGCCGAGATCATGGTGAAGGCCGCGAAGGCGAGCGGCGAGGCGAAGCACCTCCTCGAGGCGTCGGGCGCCGCCCAGCAGTGGGGTGAGATCGTCCTCGCGGCGCAGGCCCTCGACGAGCTCATCGTCAAGGACCCGAAGAACGTCGAGGCGCGGCTCCGGCTCGCGAGCCTCCTCCGCAGTTACGGCGACTCGGGCCGGGCCCAGGCGGTGGCAGCCCCGGTGCTCGCGATCGATCCGGACAACGTCCCGGCCCTCGAGCTGCTCGCCTCGATGCAGCTCGGGGCGATGGCCCGGATCGTCGATCTCTCGATCTTCCACCGCCTGCTCAAGATCTCGCCCGACCGCCGCCGGGCCCTTTCGATGCTCGCGACGGCCGAACGCTACGCCGGCGACATCCGGTCGGCCGTCCAGCACAGCCTCGAGGCGCTCGACCCGATGAGCGCCGAGAGCTGCGCCTCCCACGCCGACCTGCTCGAGCTCGCCGGCCGGGGCGACGAGGCCCTCAAGCTGCTCGAGCCGCACGGGAAGGGGACGGGGCCGCTATCGGGGCACGTCTCGCTGGTCCTCGCGCGGCTGCTGCGCCGGGCGAAGCGGAACGAGGAGGCCCTCGCGATCCTCGACCGCGGCCTCGCCTCGAACGACCTCGTGCCGGCCTCGGTCTCGTCGATCTCGCTGCAGCGGGGCTCGGTGCTTGACAAGCTCGGCCGCGCCGCCGAGGCCTGGGACGCCTTCACCTACGCGAAGCTCATCCAGGCCGGCGCCTACGACGCCGCCGCCGACCGCCGACGCGGCGAGGCGATCTTCGGCGCGTTCTCGGGCGAGCGGCGCCGGCGGCTCGCGAGGGCGAAGCCCGCCGAGCCGCGGCCGATCCTCGTCCTCGGCATGTACCGCTCGGGCACGACGCTGCTCGAGCAGATCCTCACCATGCATCCGAAGGTCGGCGGCGCCGACGAGGTGCCGTTCTTCCTGCGGATCGCGGCGAGCGTCCTCGCCACCAAGGACTGGGAATCGAAGTGGACCGACGAGGAGGTCGAGCGGCTGGGCACGCAATACCGCGCGCTCCTCCGCCACGGCAACCCCGACAAGCCCGTCGTGGTCGACAAGAACCCGCGGAACTGGGAAGTGGTCGGGCTCATCTCGCTCGCCTGCCCCGACGCGGTCGTCGTGCACATGGACCGCCACCCGCTCGACGTCTGCGTCTCGTGCATGGCGACGGGCTTCGCGGCGGCGAACGTCTTCGCGGCCGAGCCGAGGAGCTTCGCGCAGGGTTTCGCCCTGCAGGTCGACATCATGGAGCGCTGGAAACAGGAGGCTCCGCTCCCGATCATGACGCTTCGCTACGAGGATCTCGTCCGCGAGCCCGAACGTCGCATCCGCGAGGTGCTCGAGTTCGCCGGGCTCGAGTGGGAGCCCGCGTGCCTCGACTTCTGGAAGTCGGAACGCCTCGCGTTCACCCCGAGCCAGGACCAGGTGCGCGAGCCGCTGAACCCGCGTTCGATCGGGCGGTGGAAGCGGTTCGAGCGGCAACTGCAGCCCGCGCGGAAGTTCCTCGAGGAACTCGGGATTTCCTGCGGCGAGCGGTGATCCGGCTCAGCGCCGGCGGCGGCGTCCGAGGCCGGCGATCCCCGCCGCGGCCAGGACGGCCGCCGGGGGCAGCGGCACCGACGACGCCGGACCCGCGAAGAAGATCTGCCCCGCGAACGTGGACGTCGACCCGACCTGCGACCCGCTCCACGAGAGCGTGTAGGTGCCTGCGGTGAAGATGTCGCCGATGTTGACGGTCACCGAGTTGATCTGCCAGGTGAAACTCGCGTCGGTATCGATGAGCCCGCCGATGCTCACCGTCGTGAGCAGGTTGATCGTCGCGGTCCCGGATATCGTCCCGCCGGAATAGGAGTTCGACCGGGAAGCGGACGTATACAACGTGTCGTAGATTCCCGTGCTGTAGAAGGCCACGAACGAATCGGTCCCGCCGTTCGACGCGTTCGAGAACAGCGTGTCGACCGGGGTCCCGAAGGTGCCCGAGTCCGTCACGGTTCCGGGACCGAGGGTCGCCGACTGCGAGAATCCGGAGAGCGAGGAGAAGAGCGCCGTCTGGCCGTGGGCGAGGCTCGCGAGCGAGCAGGCGGCGAGGGCGGATCCGGTGGCGAGGGCGGTTCGGTTCATCGGGACTCTCCTCCAGCGCGGGACCGACCCGGCCCCGGACGCGCAAAAGGTACCGGCCTCGGCCGAACCCGCAACCGGATGGATTCCCAAGGCGATTCGACAGGTTGTGCACGCGGCGCATCCACGGATCAGAACGTCCACTTCGCCCGGATCGCCCCCGCGAACACGGATTCCTCCCCGGCCGAACCGGCAGGGGGCACGAGGGCCTGCACGTCGAAAGTCACCTGCAACGCCCCCGTGACCTGAAGCCGGTAGTACGCCTCGATCGTGTTCTGCATCCGTTCCCCGGCCGCGACCGGGTTCGACCGCCCGACCGCCACCCCCCAGCCGTCGCCGCGGCGGCCGAATGCGTCCTGCGAGGTGATCCCGACCGCAATCTCGTCGGAGGCGGTGTACGCGATGGTTTCGTCGGCCCCGGCGGCCTGGAACCAGACCCCGAGTTCGGGATCCAGGAACTGCTGGGCCACGAACACCCAGCCTTGGCCGAAGGTCTTCGAATCGTCGGCGAGGGTCGTGGCGTTCTCGTCGCTCGCGCACCAGGCGAACGAGATCCGCCCGGGCCGGTCGAGCGGCGAGAGCACGACCCCGACCTCGCCAGCCACGAAGTAGCCCGAGCCGAAGGTCTCCTCGAAGTACGCCTCGGTCGCGTTGCCCGCCGAGACGCACTGGGCGTTCACGTAGAGCCACGGCAGCACGAGAGCCTGGGCGACCACGCCGACCGTGCCGGCCTGGTACGCGACGGGCAGCACGTCGTTCCCGTCGAAGACGTTCGCGAGGAACTGGCTGGTCTCGTCGCTGGCGAACACGTTCAGCCCGATGTAGTCCTCGGGGTTCACCTTGCCCACGGTGACGGTGAGCCGGTCATCGAGGAACCCCTGCGAAAAGTGGCAGCGGACGAGCTTGGTCGAGATCGAGGCGAGCGGCTCGTCGAGGGCGGTCACCGACCCGACCGAGTTCGCGAGGTCGCTCGCCCCGCCCGGCATGGCGTTGTTCTGGCGGAACTGGATGCAGAAGCGGCCCGTGCCGAGGCCCTCGGGTCGCCAGGCGAGGGCGTCGAGCCGCAGGTCGAAGCGCGAGGAGCCGAGCGCCGAGCGGGTGCCCGGCGCCGCGTCCGTCACCGCCTGCCCGACGAGGAGCTCGTAGATCCCGAGCTTCAGCCCCCGGTCGGCCAGGGCCTCCTGCCCGAGGCGGATGGGGTCGAACAGGAACTGCAGCGGCGAACCGAGCAGGGGATCGACGCCCTCGCTGCCCGAGGGAAAGGGAAGAGGCGGCGTCGAGCGATCCGGCCGCGGTCCGCCTCCGAAGAGCGGCTCGTACCCGTCCATGCGGTTCACGTTCATGAAGGCGAACGACTGCGTGAGGTAGCGGCTGCGCTCGCCCGGCGGCAACCGGCGGAACGACTCGCTGAGCCGGGCCACGTCGTCGCCGTTGTCGTTGTCGGCGTGCGACAGCCCCGCGATCGCCAGGAGCGCGAGGACGGCGATCGTCGGGCGGTTCCGGCCGAGCGGCACGCGGCGGATGCTACCGGTCGGCGATCACCCGACGATCGCGGCGAGGCGGTCGAGGTCCGCCCGCGGGACGAACCGGACCGGCCGCGGATTCCGCACGCCCTCGAGGGCGGCGGTCACCGTCGGGGGATCGATGCCCTCGTGCACGACGACGATCTCGGCGAGACCGGGCAGCGCCACCTCCCGCACCCGCTCGAGGTCGCTCGAGCCGTCGACCGCCACGATCGCGACCGCCTGCCCGTCGCGACGGACGGCGACGAGGCCCGAGCGCGACAGGAGATGCCAGGTGGCGGGCGATGCCGCGGGGAGCCGCACGAGCAGGCGCTCGGTCGCCGGCCCGGGGTCGACCGCGGCGCCCCATTTCGACTTGAAGTTCAGCACCGGGTGCCAAGGGAAAGGCGGGCTCCGGCCGAGGTCGTACGAATCGATCGCTCGCTGGGCACACTGGAGCCCCGGAAGGGCGTAGCAGAGCGAGAGGATCCGCATCTTCAGCCACCGCTCGTCGCCGTCGAGCACGCCGATCTGCAGCAGTTCGGCCCGCGGCGAGGTCGGACGGAAGAGCGACATCCCGACCGCCTGGCCCTCGTGGATGATCTCGAGCAGTTCGGCGCGACCGCACTCCTCGATCAATCCGGCGGGAGGCCGGATCGCCGCCTCGGGCCCGTGGCGGTCGACCATGGTGGGAACGTGGTAGCGGGTCTCGAACCGGCGCACCGATTCCGGATCGGCCGCCACGGTCCGCCAGCCGAGTCGCTTGGTGCGGATGTACCGCAAGGGTTCCTTGGCCGATTCGCTTGCCGCGGTGAACGCTTCGAGGCCCTTTTCCCGCAGCGGCCCGAGCGGGACCACCATGCGCGGGTAGGTCGGCACCTCGAACCAGCCGGCCTCGCGGCCGCCGATCCGCTCGAGCCGCGAGCGGGGGCCGCCGAGGGCGGCGATCACCACGTCGTCGGGACGCAGGCGGCGGCGCAGCCCGCCCACCCGGAACGAGTCCGAGCGTTCGATCCGTCCGACCGAACGGCCGGTCAGCCCGCGCAACCACGCGGCCTGGGCGATGAGCGGCCCGGCGATCGAGATGCGTCCGCCGTCGGCGAAAAAGGTCCGGAACGGCATGCCGGACAGCACCCGCCGCGCCGCATCGATCGTGCCGCGGAGCCGACCGCGTCGGTTTCGCGGGGCCTTCGGCTTCGGGTCCGCGTCGCTCGCGACGATCGTTCCCCCGTGCAGGATCCCCACGCCGTCGACGACGACGGTTGCGGTTCGATCCCGATCGCCGGCCGGCTGACCGTCCGGCCCGAGCACGGACACCGCGCCGAGGGAACGCGACCGCTCGATCGGACCGCCGTCGGGGCGGGCGGTCGGATGCAGCCCGACGAGCAGCGTCGAGCCGCCCGGCAGCCCGGCGATCGCGATCGCGCCGGGCAGCGATGCGACGGCGCCGCGCATGAGCGGGGGAGCGAGGAAGTCCGCGGCCCGGGCGTTCGCAAGCGGGAACGGCGTTTCGCGATTCCCGTCGCGCACGGCGAGCGTCGAGCCGCGCTCGACGCGCCGGGCCAGCTCGAGCGCGGTCCAGCGCAGCGATCCGAGGTCGACCTCGGCCAGGCAGTGCACCAAGGCGTCGTCGTCGAGACCTGGCAGCTCGAGAAGCCGTGATCCGCCCGCGAGCGCGTTCCGAACGGCCGGCCACGACGCGATCGCGTGGGGCGACCGGTTCACGATCCCGTCCGGCACTTCCTGCGCGAGGATCGAGGCCAACTCCCGCTCGGCGACGGTCGGGTCGGAGGGAAGCCCGACGGTGCGGAGGAACCCCTTTCGGGCGGCCATCCGATCCTCGAGCCGGCGATCGAGCCCGCGTTCGAGGGCCTCGCATGCCCCGTTGCCGGTGAGCAGCAGGATCCGTTCGCCGAAGCCGCAGGCGAGGAGGTCGCGGACCAACGCAACGGCCGTCGCCGCGCGGCGCTCGTCCGGTTCGAAAGCGGGGTTGGTGGACTCCGTTCGCGTCATCGGGCCGGCATCAGGGCGGAATGGGGACTGTCGCAGGGACGGAGCGGGGCGGCAAGAAGAATCGGAGTCCGATCGGCGTTCCGTGGCCCGAAAATCGATCCGGCGACCTCTTTTCCCCGGGAACTACCGCAAAGGTTCGCTACCTTGACCCCCGTGCCGGTCTCGTGGGGACGAGTCTCGCCGGACGACAGGTCGAGTGCGCCGTGCCCGACCGCGGTCGTACGCGCGATCGCGCGGCTTGCGTTGGGCCTTGCCGCCGCGCTCGGTGCCTGCGAGCCCGCCGCCCCGGTTCTCGCGCCGCCCGAGCCGTTCAGGGCTCCCGAGGGCGTGCCGCGGGCGGTCGCGAAGGCGATCGAAGGGGCTCGCGCCGCGAGCGAGGCGGCGCCGGACGATCGTGCGGCACGACTTGATCTCGCAAGGACCTATCTCGCGAACGGTTTTCCCCGTCCGGCGATCACGGAAGCGAGATCGATCCTCGACGCCGACGCCGGGAACGCCCACGCCTGGTTCGTCCGCGCCCTCGCCGAGGACGCCGCCGGCGATCGGGCCGCGGCGCTCGACTCGCTCGCCCGGGTGCGCGAGCTCGAGCCCGGGCTGTCCGCCGCCGCATGGCGGGCCGCGTACTGGCATCTCGACGACGGCGAGCTCGAGCCCGCGCGGGAACTCTTCGCCCGGGCCCTCGCGATCGAGCCGCGGCATCCGCTGGCGAGTCTGGGCGCGGCCCGCGCCGCCCTCGAGGACGGCGACGCCGCCGCCGCGATCGCGCTGCTCGAGGCGATGGCGCCGATGCCGTACCGCGACGGGTTGCTCGCGAACGCCTATCGCCTGGCGGGCCGCGGCGACGCCGATCGGCTCGCCGCCGGCCCGATGCCGCTCGCCCCGCCGCTGGTCGACCCGTGGGAACGCGAAGTCGCCGCCCGCGCCGTCACCCGCGAGCGGACGATCGCCCGGCTCGACGCGCTGCTCGCCGCCGGCAAGCCCGCCGAGGCCTCGGCGGCCGCCCGCGAGGCGCTGCAGGACTGGCCTGCGGACCCCTTGGTTCTCGATCGGCTCAGCCGGGCCCGTCGCGCCGCCGGCGATCTTGCCGGGGCGATCGCGGCCCTTCGCGAGGCGTCGGAGGCCGCGCCTGACGACCATCCCACCTGGGTCAATCTCGCCGACCTGCACTTCACCGCCCGCGACTTCGACGCCGCCGAGCGGGCGGCCCGCCGGGCGATCGCGACCGGCCCGGAACTGCCGGCCGGCCACGAGCTGCTCGGCGCGGTGGCGGTGGCCCGCACCGACTGGGCCGCGGCGCGGGCGAGTTTCTTCGAGGCCGAAAGGCTTGGCGGACTGCGCGAGGCGCCGGCCCGCCTGCGGCTGTCGCTGACCTTCCTCCGGCTCGGCGAGGCCGCGCGGGCCGAACGGACCGCGGCTTTCGTCCTCGACGCCGATCGCACCAACGACGCCGCGTGGGCGCTCCTGGCCGAGGCGATCGACGCCCAGGGCGATCGCGCGAAGGCC
>JBIKVN010000002.1:0-38604 GCA_044356865.1 Phycisphaerales bacterium
AAGCGGAAGACCTGGTCGACGAGGTCGAGGAATGAGGCCCGAACGGAGGCCGTAGACTGCGTCGACCGTACCGGGCCGAGTGTCACCCATGTGCCCGGTACGAAGTGTCACCTATGTGACCGGACGTACCCTAACCTCCTTCCCCCGATGCCCCCGACCCCGCTCACCGCCGTGCCCGAGACGCTCCCGATCCCCGCGCTCGAGGTGGGTGCCTTCCGCCTCCGGAGCCGCCTCGTGGTCGGGACAGGCAAGTACCGCGATCACGACACGATGAGGACCGCGATCGCCGCGAGCGGGGCCGACACCGTCACGGTCGCGGTCCGCCGCGAGCGGCTCGTCGATGCCGAAGGCCGGTCGCTGCTCGACTTCCTCGACCTCGACCGGCTGACGATCCTGCCGAACACCGCCGGCTGCTTCTCGGCGGCCGACGCGGTGCGGGTGGCGCGGCTCGGCCGCGAGATCCTCGAGGGCCTCGGCAACCCCGGCAAGGACTGGGTGAAGCTCGAGGTCCTCGGCGACCGGAAGACGCTCCTGCCCGATCCGGTCGGCACGCTCGAGGCCTGCCGCGAACTCGTCGCCGACGGCTTCACCGTGCTGTGCTACGCGAGCGACGACCCGATCGCCGCGGTCCGGATCCGCGAGGCCGGCGCCGCGAGCGTGATGCCCGCCGGCAGCCCGATCGGCAGCGGCCGCGGCGTCGCGAACCCGGGGGCGATCGCGATGATCCTGGGTCTCCTGAAGGATCCCACGCTCGGCGGCGACCCGAAGTACCCGGTGATCGTCGACGCCGGCGTGGGCACCCCGAGCGACGTGACCGTCGCCATGGAACTCGGCGCCGACGGCGTGCTGCTGAACACCGGCATCGCCCACGCGGCCGATCCCGTGCGCATGGCCCACGCGATGCGGCTCGCCTGCGACGCAGGGTATCTCGGGGCCCGCGCGGGCCGCATCCCCCGCAAGCTCTACGCGACCGCGTCGAGCCCCTGGGAAGGCACGGTCTCACCCGCGGCGACGGTCATCCCGGGCGAGTGAGCGGGCGGCGCGGCTCAGTGGTCGACGCGCTTCCCGAGGAAGCGGGAGACTTCGGCGACCATCCTCGTCGTCCTCGCGGCGTCGGCCGACTCGAGATTGAGCCGCAGCAAGGGCTCGGTGTTCGACATCCGCACGTTGCACCACCAGTCGCCGGCGTCGAGGCTGACGCCATCGAGCGTCGTGACCTTGGCTTTCGGATACGCCTTGCGGAGGGCGGCGAGGGCCCCCTCCTTGTCCGGATTCTCGAAGTTGATCTCGCCGCTGTGGGCGTAGCGGCGGAACGGGGCGATAAGCTTCGACAGCGGCTTGCCGCTGCGGGCCACGAGGCTCGCGACGGCGACCAGCGTCCGCAGCCCGCTGTCGGTGCCGAACATGTCCTCGAAGTAGAAGTGGCCCGAGAGCTCGCCGCCGAGCGGGGCCTTGGTTTCCGCGAGCTTCGCCTTCATGAAGACGTGCCCGACGCGGCTCTCGACCGGTACGCCGCCCGCGGCCCGGACCGCCTCGGGCACGGCGCGGCTCGAGCGGAGGTCGTAGACGATCGAGGCCCCGGCGCGGCCCTCGAGAAACTCCGCCAACATCGCCGCGAGCAGCAGGTCGCAGCCGACGGTCGCCCCGGTCTCGTCGACGAGGATGCACCGGTCGGCGTCGCCGTCGAAGCAGACGCCGAAGTCGGCCTTCGTCCGCAGCGTCGCGGCCTTCACGTCGACGAGGTTCGCCTCGACAAGCGGATTCGGCTCGTGGGCGAAGGTGCCCGAGGCGTGCTCGAAGTGGAGCTCCTCGAGTTTGAGGCCCGGGATCCCGTGCAGGACCTTCGGCACCGCGGCGCCCGCGCTGCCGTTGCTCGCGTCGACGGCGATCTTCAGGGACTTCTTGCCCGAAAGCAGCGCCGGATCGAGGAACCGCAGCAGGTGCTCGCGATACGCCGGCCAGAGGTCGCGCGACTCGATCGCCCCGCCGCGGGCGTCGACGCGGTCCCGCTCGACGAGGGCGGCGAGCCGCTGGATCTCGCCGAGGCCGTTCGCCCCGCCGACCGGCTTCGCGCCGGCCCGCGAGATCTTGAAGCCGTTGTAAGCGGGCGGATTGTGCGAGGCGGTCACCATGACCGCCCCGGCGCACCCGAGCCGGTTCGCCGCGAAGTAGGTGAACGGGGTGTCGACGAGACCGAGGTCGACGACATCGGCCCCGAAATCCCGCATGCCCTGCGTGAGGGCCTCGGCGAGCGAGGGCGAACTCTTGCGGATGTCGCGGCCGACCGCGATGACCCGCATCATGGGCTCGTCGCGGCCGGCGGCGGCCGCCTCCCCGAGCAGGAACTCGGCCGTCCCCCAGCCGATCTGCCAGGCCAGCTTCTCGTTGAGGGGCTTCGGGTAGGTGGCGCGGACGTCGTAACTCTTGAAGACCTTGGTCAGCATCGGAAGTCTCGGAGGGGGGACCGCGGACGCGGCGTCGCAGTATCGGGGAAGGACTATCGGGCGTCCGAGGGGGGGTTCACCAGCCCGGCGGATGGGCCGGGACCCTGTATACTCCCCGATTCTCCCTCGCGGACCCTGCGGCCTTGGCGGCCGGGCCGCGGGAACTCCCGTGGCGGCGCGACGCCGGCCCCGGGAGGCGCCCTTTCCGTCCGGTGCCAAGCGCCCTCGGACGCCCCGCCGGTGCACGACCCCCAACGGGCCGCGCATCGGGCCGTCGCCGGTGCGTCGGTGTCGCTGAATAAGGAAGACCCATGTCCACCCTCGTCGAGCAGCTCATCGAAAGCGGGATCCACTTCGGCCAGCGCCGCAGCAACTGGAACCCGCGGATGCGTCCCTACATCCACTCGGTCCGCAACGGGATCCACATCATCGACATCAAGGAGACGGTCAAGGGCCTGCTCCTGGCGAAGAAGTTCCTCCAGAAGACCGTGCAGGACGGCAAGGACATCCTCTTCGTCGGCACCAAGCGGCAGGCCCAGGCCGCGATCTCCGACTACGTCGCGAAGGTCGGCATGCCCTACGTGACCGAGCGTTGGCTCGGCGGCACGCTCACGAACTTCCGGACCATCCGCGAGCGGCTCAAGCGGCTCGACGAGCTCGACCGGATCTTCGAGGGCGGCGAGATCAAGAACTACTCGAAGAAGATGGAGTCGCAGCTCGAGCGCGAGCGGAAGAAGATCTCCCGCAACCTGAGCGGCGTGCGCGGCATGGGCCGCCTGCCCGGGGCCCTCGTCTGCATCGACACGAATCGCGAGAAGAACGCCCTGCTCGAGGCGAAGAACCTCGGCATCCCGACGGTCTGCCTCATCGACACCGACGGCAATCCCGAGCTTTCGGACATCCCGATCCCCGGCAACGACGACTCGATGCGCTCGATCGACGTGATCGTCCGCGAGCTCTGCGAGGCGATCCGCGAGGGCCTCGCGAACCGCCAGCAGTCCGAGACGGTCGCCGAGCGGGCCGGCGAGGCTCCCGCCGCCGCCCCCGGCGACGATGCGGCGCCCCGCCGCCGCTCGACCCGCAGCCGTTTCCGCGCCGACGAGGCCGAAGGCGTGGCCGCGGCCGCGCCGGCCCCCGAAGCCCAGTGATACGGCCAGCGATCACGCACCAGGATCCTCGAGAACACCCATGGACACCACCGCCGTCAACGCCAAGGACGTGATGAGGCTGCGCGAGCGCACCGGCCTCGGGATGATGGATTGCAAGGCCGCCCTCGCCGAGGCCGGGGGCGACATGGCCAAGGCCGAGGCGATCCTCAAGGAGCGCCTCAAGGGCAAGATGGACACCCGCACCGACCGCGCCGCCGGACAGGGACGCATCGCGGTGAGGATCGACGGCGCCGCGGGAAGCCAGCGGGCCGCGATCGTCGAGGTCCGGGCCGAGACCGACTTCACCGCGAAGAACGACGAGTTCGTCGCGATGGCCGACGCGGTCGCCGCGCTCGCCGCGAAGGACGGCTCCGGCGACCTCTCGGTCACGCCTGCGATGACCGCCCGGATCGACGAGATCCGCCTCAAGACCGGCGAGAACATCTCCTTCGGCCGCGGCATCGCCGCCGCCGGGGCGTTCTTCGGCTCCTATGTCCACCACGACGGCAAGCTCGGCGTGCTGCTCGAGACCTCGGCGGCGATTCCCGCCGATGTCGCGATCGGCATCTGCCAGCACATCGCCGCGAACGTGCCGACCCCGATGGCGATCGGCGAGGCCGACATGCCCAAGGACCTCGTCGAGGCCCGCCGCCGCGAGGCGGTCGAGGAGGCGAAGGCCTCCGGCAAGCCGACCGAGATCGCCGAGAAGATGGCCCAGGGCAAGATGCGGAAGTTCTTCGAGGACCACACCCTGCTCGGCCAGAAGTTCGTGAAGGACGAGAAGAAGAGCGTACGCGAGCTGTTGCCCGCCGGCGTGACCGTGCTGCGGTTCGTCCGCATGCCGCTCGGCGGCGATGCGGTGCACGCCCGGGCGAGCTGAAACGGGGCCCGTGTCCGAACGACCGCCCCAACGCTTCGAGCAGGGAAAGTTGAGGTCGAAGGCCGCCCGGGGCGGCGTGGCCACGTTCGTCGCGGAACTGCTTCGGGGCGTCGGGCGCGTGGCGAGCACCATGGTGCTCGCCCGCCTGCTCACGCCCGCGGACTTCGGGATCGTGGCGGTGGTCTCGGGATACCTCGGGATCCTCGAGGCCCTCGGCGAAGGCGGACTCTCGTCGGTCGCGATCCGGGAGCGGCGGCTCTCGGGGCAGCAGTCTTCGAACCTCTTCTGGTGCAACACCACGCTGGCCCTCGCGATGGCCGCGGTGGCGATCGCCGGGGCCCCGCTGCTGGCGAACTTCGTCAACGAGCCGGAAGTGGTCCGCTACGTGCCCATCGCGGCCCTCGCGATGGTCTTGCGGGCCCTCGGGACGCAGCAGCGGGTCATCCTGCAGAGGGAGCTCCGGTTCGGCAGCATCGCCCGCGCCGAGGCGGTGGGGATCGGCACGAACGCGGCGGTCTCGATCGGCCTCGCGGTGGCGGGCTTCGGGATCTGGTCGATCTTCATCGCCAACGCCACGATGTCCGGCCTGATGACCGCGATCCGCTGGTCGGTCTCGGGGTGGCGTCCCGGCCGATTCCGGTCCGGCCACGGGACCCGGCGCCTCCTCCGCCGCGGAGCCGGACTCCTGGTCGCCTCGATGATGAGCTCCGTCCGCATGGCCTCCGACGGGGTGATCCTCGCGCGGTTCGCCGGCGCCGCGGAGGTCGGGCAGTACTCGAAGGCCTACGGGCTGCTCATGCTGCCCATGTCCCGCCTGCTGCGGCCGATGAACCGGCTGGCCCTGCCCATCCTCGTCCAGCTCTGGGACGAGCCCGAACGCTTCCGCAAGGCGTACTACCGGCTGGTCTCCTTCCTGGAGCTGTTCACCACGCCGGTGACGGCCTTCCTCTTCATCGGGGCCGAGGAGATCGTGCTCATCATGCTCGGCCCGCAGTTCTCTCCCGCGGTGCCGATCTTCCGGATCCTGGCCCTCGCCTCGGTGGGCATGGCCACCGCCGCGAGCGCGAACTGGGTCCAGCAGGCCTCGGGTCGGGTGAAGCGCCAGATCGGACTCACCGCCTGGACCTCGACCGCCGTGATCTCGGCGAATGTCGTGGGCGCGTGGCTCGGCGGGGCGCTGGGGATGGCCATCGGCTGGGTGATCGCCCTGCAGGTGTCCCGGCTCCCCGTGTGCTACCTGTCGCTGCGGGGATCCCCCATTCCCTTCCGGACCTTCCTGCACGCCACCGTCCCGGGAACGGTGGTGTCCCTCGTCGGGGTCGCCGCGATGTGCGTGCCCCGGCTGCTCATCGAGGTTCCCGGGGGGCCGGTGGCCCGCCTCGCGGTGATCTGGTCGGTCGGCATCGCCGCCATGGCCGCCACCGCACTCGCCTGGCCGCGACTGCGCCGCGACATCCATGCGGTCATCGACATGGCGCGGGCGGCCCGTAAATCGCCGCGGGCGAAGCGGGCGGCCGGACCCGAGACCGATGCGCCGTCCGACGACTTCGGGAACGGCCCCGGCTGAACTGCCTCACCGGCTGGCATAGTTCCGCTCGATCCAGTTCCGGTACGAGCCGTCCATCACGCCGCGCCACCACGCCTCCTCGCGGAGGTACCAGTCGACGGTGCGGGCGAAGCCCGAGGCGAAGGTCTCCTGCGGCTCGTAGGCGAGCTCGCGGCGGGCCCTGGTGGCATCGATCGCGTAGCGACGGTCGTGGCCGGGCCGGTCCTTCACGAAGGTGATGAGGCTGCGGGCGACGCGTCCGTTCGCGGCCGGCGCCGCGGGGAAGCGGGCCGCGAGTCCCGGATCGCCGCCGAACCTCGCGTCGACCGCATCGCACAGCGCATGCACGATCTCGAGATTCGGCCGCTCGTTGTTCCCGCCGATGTTGTAGACCTCGCCGGGAACGCCCCGCTCGAGCACGAGCTCGATGGCCCGGCAGTGGTCGTCGACATGCAGCCAGTCGCGCACGTTCATCCCGTCGCCGTAGATCGGCAGCGGCTTGCCGTGCAGGATGTTCACGATCACGAGGGGGATGAGCTTCTCGGGAAACTGGTACGCCCCGTAGTTGTTCGAGCAGTTGCTCGTGGTCACCTCGAGCCCGAAGGTGTGGTGGTAGGCCCGCACGAGGTGGTCGGAAGCGGCCTTGCTCGCCGAGTAGGGCGAGTTCGGCTGGTACTGGTTGGTCTCGGCGAACGGCGGGTCGTCCGGGCCGAGCGAGCCGTAGACCTCGTCGGTCGAGACATGGTGGAAGCGGTGCGGCACGCCGCTTCCCGCCAGCCAGACGGCGCGGGCGGCCTTGAGCAGGCTGTGCGTGCCGTTCACGTTGGCGTCGATGAAGGCATCGGGGCCGGTGATCGAGCGGTCGACATGGCTCTCGGCCGCGAAGTGCACGATGGTGCGGATCCCCCGCTCGCGGAGCAGCCGCTCGACGAGCGGCGTGTCGCGGATGTCGCCGTGGACGAACTCCAACCGGTCGGGGGCGAGCCCCGCGAGATTGGCCCGGTTTCCGGCGTAGGTCAGGGCGTCGAGCACGGTCACGGGTCCCGCGTCCGGGCGGGCGAGCCGGCCGCGGACGAAGTTCGCCCCGATGAATCCGGCCCCGCCGGTCACGAGGACGGGTTCCGAGATGGGGCGGCCGGGGGAGTTTCGCGAGGAGGCGGTCATGTCGGGTTCGCGCTGGCGAGGGTTCGGATCGTCGCCCGCAGCCCGTCGCGCCAGTGGCGGACCGGGAGGCCGAAGGCGGCGAGGGTCGAGGTCTTGTCGAGGACGGAGTACGGGGGCCGGCGGGCGGGCGTGGGGAAATCCTCGGTGCGGATCGGCGTGACTTCGGGGAGCGAGCGGAGGAGCCCGGCCGCGAGACCTTCTTCGGCGATCGCGACCGCGAAGTCGTACCAACTCGCGACGCCCGCGTCGGTCCAGTGCCAGGTGCCCCCGAGACGGCCCTCGGCGGCCCGGACGCACGCGGCCGCGAGCCCGTCGACCGCGGTCGGCGACCCCACCTGGTCGGCCACCACCCGCACGCTGCCCCGCTCGCCCATCAGCCGGAGCATGGTCAGGAGGAAGTTCTTCCCCGAAGCCGCGTAGACCCACGCGGTGCGGATGATCGCCGCGTCCGGCGCGGCGTCGCGGACCGCCCGCTCGCCCTCGAGCTTGGTCCGGCCGTAGACCGACAGCGGACCGGTCGCGTCGTCGGGGCGGTAGGGCCGGCCGAGGTCGCCCGCGAACACGAAGTCGGTCGAGACCTGCACGAGGGCCGCGCCGTGCCGCGTCGCGGCCCGCGCGAGGTGCCCGGCGCCGTCGGCGTTGACCGCCCTCGCCGCATCGGGCTCGGACTCGGCCCGGTCGACCGCGGTGTAGGCGGCGGCATTCACGATCGCCTCCGGCCGCACCGCCCCGACGGTCCGCTCGACCGCCGCGGCATCGGTGATGTCGAGCCGGTCGGCGCCCAGCGCGACGATCTCGCGATCGGGACCGGCGAGCCGCTCGAGAGCGCCGGCCAGCTGGCCTCCGGCGCCGGTGACCAGGATCCTCACGGGAAGGTCTCCACCGCGCCGAGGCGCAGGGCCTTGGTGCGATCCTTCTCGGAGAGGACCGGGGGTCCGCCGAGCTCGAGCGGCCAGCGGATGCCGACCGTCTCGTCGTCCCAGGCGAGGGTCCGTTCCCACTCCGGCGCGTACAGGTCGGTGGCCTTGTACTGGACATCCGCCGTCTCGCTGAGCACATAGAAGCCGTGGGCGAAACCGGGCGGCACCCACAGGGCCCGGAAGTTCGTCTCGCTCAGGATCGCCCCCGTCCACTTCCCGAAGGTCGGCGACGAGCGGCGGAGATCGACCGCCACGTCGAAGATCTCGCCCCGCACCGCCCGCACGAGCTTCCCCTGCGGATGGCGGATCTGGAAGTGCAGCCCGCGGAGGATCCCCCGCGACGAGCGGCTCCAGTTGTCCTGCAGGAAGGAGAAGTGCAACCCCCGTTCGGCGAAGCCGCGGCTCGACCAGGTCTCGAGGAAGAACCCGCGGTGGTCGCCGAAAACCTTCGGCTCGACGATGAGGACATCGGAGAGGTCGGTCGGGAGGATGTTCATCGGTTCACGACCCCGGCGGCCCCGAGGGCTCGGCGAGCAGCTGCAACAGGTACTGCCCGTAGCTGTTCTTGGCGAGCGGCGACGCCAGGGCCTCGAGCTCGCGGGCGGTGATCCAGCCCTTGCGGAAGGCGATCTCCTCGGGGCAGGCGATCTTGAGCCCCTGCCGGGCCTCGATGGTGTGGACGAACTGGGCGGCCTGCAGCATCGTCTCGAAGGTTCCGGTGTCGAGCCACGCCGAGCCGCGGCCGAGCAGCTCGACCGAGAGGTCGCCGCGTCGCAGGTAGGCGTCGTTCACGCTGGTGATCTCGAGCTCGCCGCGGGCCGAGGGCTTCACCGCCTTCGCGATCTCGACCACGTCGGCGTCGTAGAAGTAGAGCCCGGTCACCGCGTAGTTCGACTTCGGGAGTTTCGGCTTCTCCTCGATGCTGCGGGCCCGGCCGTCGGCGCCGAACTCGACGACACCGTACTCCTGCGGATTGTTCACGCGGTAGGCGAAGACGGTGGCTCCCGAGGTCCGGGCGGCCGCCGAAGCGAGCCGCCGCTGCAGCTCCGCCCCGTAGAAGATGTTGTCGCCGAGGACCATGGCGCTCGGCGCCCCGTCGAGGAAACGCTCGCCGATCAGGAACGCCTGCGCGAGACCCTCGGGCCGCGGCTGCGCCTCGTACGAGAACGAGATCCCCCACTGCTTCCCGTCGTCGAGCAGGCTGCGGAACGCCGCCTGGTCCTGCGGGGTGGTGATGACCAGGACCTCCCGGATGCCCGCAAGCATGAGCATCGAGAGCGGGTAGTAGACCATCGGCTTGTCGTACACCGCGGTGAGTTGCTTGCTCACCGCCCGGGTCAGCGGATACAGCCGCGTGCCCGAGCCGCCGGCCAGGATGATGCCCTTCCGGGCCGCGGTCATGCCGGATCCCTCGCGGATCGGAGGTTCCCGAGTTCGGACTCGACCCGGCGGCGCCGCTCGACGGCCTGTCGCTCGACGAGGACCGAGCCGGCGGCCACCCGCTCGATCTCCCGCAAGGCCCGCTCGACGGTATCCGGCTTGCCGGCCGCGAGATCGACCTCCGCGAGGGTCAGCCAGGCCGACAGGGAGTTGCGATCCGAAGTCGTGGCCGCCGCCGCCGCGGTGCGGGCCGCGACGAGATCGCCCTTCGCCAGAAGGATCTGGGCGCGGGTGTCGAGCAGGCTGGGGTTCCCCGGCCAGATCCGGAGGGCCCGGTCCAGGGTCCGAAGTCCGGACTCCCGGTCGCGGCCGGAACCGAGTTGCAGCGCCGCGGAGTTGTTGAGCGCGTACACGATCTGGGTCCGGATCCCCTCGGCATCGGCCTCGAGCGAGCCGGGGGCCGAGGTCTCGAGCGAAACCACCACGGCGGGCGGAACGCCCCCGACGAGCGACTCGTAGGCGCGGGCCGCCTCGTCCGATTGCCCCGCGGCCGCCAGGAGGTCGGCCGCCAGCAGGCGGGCCAGCGGCGAGGCGAGCATTTCGGGAGGAAGATCCGCCATGATGTTCCGGGCCGATTCGACCGCGGCGGTCAGGCCGCGCGTCGCGAGGGCGGAGTACTCGGCGGCGATTCCCAGCCGAACGGGATCGGACAGCCCCTCGAGGGGAATCCGGTCGAGCATCTCCTTGGCCTCGGCGGCCTCCGCCGCACGGGACCCACGGGTCCAGGCGGCGAGGATGGGCCCCACGGCGGAATGGGCCAACGCGATCTCCCGGGCCGCATCGCGGTTCCCGGTGGCGAGCTCGGCCATCACGAGCACCGCCAGCGGCGACGCGTTCCGCTCGGGCTCCGAACGGAGCATCGCCGCGTGCGGGCGGAGGAGCGAAACCGCCTCGGCGGGACTCGACGCGAGCGAAAGCTCGGCGATGAACGCATCGGCATCGATCGTGTTCT
Organism: Phycisphaerales bacterium; assembly: GCA_044356865.1. Classification (GTDB taxonomy): domain Bacteria; phylum Planctomycetota; class Phycisphaerae; order Phycisphaerales; family SM1A02; genus JBEIUL01. Next base: position 10,495 of record JBIKVN010000002.1, read on the forward strand.
CCGGGACCAGCCGGCGCCAGGCCCGCGCGGCCTCCCGGGCCTCCTCGATGCGCCCCTGACCGCGGAGGAGATCGGCCGTCATCGCGGCCATGGATGGTTCGGAGGGAAGCCGGCTCAACGCCCGTCGGGCGAGCCGCAACGCATCATCATCCCGCCCCGCGTCGCGATGCAGCGAAACGGCAAACGACCAGCCCTCGGCGAAGAGCGGATGGTTCTCGGTGAGTTGCACCGCGTTGGCAAGCGTCTCCGGCGAGAGGTCGAGCTCGGCCCCCTCGCCGCCCGCGGTCCGCAGCACCTCCATGAGATCCTGCCACTCCGGCCGGGTCTTCCCGAGCCGATCGAGCAACGCGCCGGCACGATCCCGGTCGCCGCTGCGGGAGATGAGGAGACTGGCGGTCATCCCGAGCAGGGACTCGTCGTCGGGGTACTTCCCGAGGGCCTGCTCGGCGAGACGCAGCGCCTCGTCGTCGTCGCCCCGGCGCATCGCCTGCTGGGCCCGCAAGGCCGCGATCCGCGGATCCTCGACGGTGATCGACGAGAGCAGGCGGTTGGCCTCGACCATCGATTCGGTGGTGCCGTAGATCGACTCGAGCCGGAAAAGGAAGATCGCCCGATCCACCTCGCCGAGCACCGGCGGGGCGCCCTCGGCATCGGCCCGGATGACCCGTCGCCCTTCCTCGAGCCGGCCGAGCCGGGCCAGGAACTCGGCGTACGCCTGGACCGCCACGGAACTCCGGCCGGGTCGCGTCGCCGCCTCGCGATAGGCGTTCTCGGCGGCGGTGATCCGGCCCGCGGCGCGATTCGCCTCGGCAAAAGCGAGGAGATCCCCCTCTCCGCCGCTCCGCCCGGACAATCGCTCGAGGGCCGGGATCGCCTCCACGAACGCCCCTTGGTTGAGCAGCAGTCTTGCCGCGCGACGGGAGGCCTCCTGGTCCTGGCCCGACAACCGCAGATACTGCTGCAGGTAGCGGGTCGCGTCGACGGTGTTGCCCGCCTTCTGCAGCAGCACGACCAGTTCCGGATAGAGACTGGTGTCCCGCGGCTGCAGGTCCACGGCCTTCGCGAGGAACGCCGAGGCCCGCATCCAGTCGGGAGGGATGCTGGCCGAGATCAGGCGGGACAGGACGATCAGCGCCGCCGGACTGTTGGGGTCGGCGCGGAGCAGCTGGTTGACCTCCACGATCGCGGCCGCCAGCGCTTTCGAGTCCCCGCGGCGGAATGCGAGGGTCCGGGTGGCCTCGGCCAGCACCACCTGTTGCGAGCGCTCGCCGCCGGCATCGCTCATGCGATCGATGGCCTGGCGGACCAGGGCCTCGTCGGACCAGGTCGCGACCTGGCCGAGCACGAACGACGCGGCATCCGGATCCCCGTCGGCGACCCGGAGGTAGCGAGAGAGCAATGCCACCGCAGCCGGATCATCCCGAAGGACCCCGATGCGGCACGCCTGGCGAAGGGCCAGCGGGAGTTCCGAGGCATCCTCCTCGACCGCGACGACCAGGGCCGCCGAATCCTCGGCGGCCCGGTTGAGCTCGCCGCGGGCGATGAGCAGGTCGATGGCGGCAAGTTTCACGTCGAAGGAGTCGGCGTCGGCGCTCCGCAACTTGCGGACGAGTTCCTCGACTCCCTCGATCTCCCCCGACTCGAGCAGCGGTCCGACGGTCGCGGCGACGACGGGAATCTCGGGCTTCTCGCGCGACGCCGCCTCGAGGGCGACATCCAGCGCTTCCTCCGACCGCCCCTCGTCGAGAAGCGCCGCCACATAGGGGACAAGGATCGAGAAGTCCCGATCGATCGCCTCATAGACCTGCGCGAGGATCGCCGAGGCGGTGAGGCCGCGCGGCAGGGTCGGATCGACCATCGAGGGCACGCGTCCCTCGCGGCTGAGGGCCGAGAGCGACTCGGCCAGCCCGACGTACGCGAGGACGTTTCGGGGATGGCGGCCGACCACCTCGCGGGAAAGGCGGAACGAAGCGTCGGACGAGCCGGCGCGGAGGGCGGAGTGGGCGGCCCGGATGCCGGCGAGGGCCCACCGGCGAGATTCACGCTGGAACGCCGCCTCGAAGAGTTGCCGTGCGGCGGCGTACTCGCCCGCCGCGAGATTCATCTCGCCATGCCGGTACAGGAGGAACGAATCGTCCTGCCATGCCTGGAGACCGCGAATCAAGGCCTCCCGGGCTTCGCGGCGCTGGGCAGGGCTGGTCGGGGTGCCGTCCCGCCGTGAAGGTCCGATGACCGGTCGGCTCGCGCGGACCGCCCGGGTCCACGCCAACAGGTTGTCGCGCTCGCCGGATCCCTCGACCGCGAGAGCCTCGAGGTCCGACATCGCCCGGTCCGCGCGCTCGGGATCGCCGGCGAGCTCGGCGGCGATCACCCGCGACTTGCCGAGGTCGACCGCCCGCTCTCCCGAGGCCCACAGCTGGTCGAGCGAGCCGATCGCCTGCTCGTGCCGCCCCCCGAGAAACTGCAGTCGGGCATCGAGACGGGCCAGCAGTTCCGCCCCGAACCGTTCCCGGGAGACCGCGAGCGTCCGCTCGAGCTCCTCCGAGAGACCGATCATCTGCATGATTTCGACGAGCCGCTCGAGCGAAGCCAGGTCGGCGATCCCCCGCTCCGCGGCGAGTACGCATTCGGACTTCGCCTCCTCGAGCTTCCCGTCGAGCATGAACTGCTCGGCGCGGAGCAGGCGGTACCGGCCGTCCGGCTCGCCGCCGGCGATCCAGAGGTCGACGATCGCGAGCCGCTGGTCGATGGGGCGATCACCGAACCGCAGGATGTCCAGGAGGGCCCCCCGCCAGCTCACCACCTCCGGCTCGAGCTCGACGAGCAATTCGGCATCCCCCGCCGCGGCGGGCCAGGCACCCTGCTCGACCCGCGCGGCGAGACGGGCTTCGACCGCCCGGGCGTCGCGCGGATCGAGCTTCAGCAGGACATCCGCCACCCGCAGGAGCTCGGTCCGGTACCCCAGCTGCCGGTAGATCGGGAGCAACGCCCGGAGGGCCGCCGGATCGTTCGGATTGACCTTGAGGGCCGCCTCCAGGAATCCCGCCGCGGACACGAGGTGACGGTTGTTCTCGCGGAAGACCGACGCCCGCGCGGTGCCGAGGCGAACCAGGGCCTCGGCGTCGTCGCGGCGACGGGAGACGTAGTAGCTCAGCGGATCCAGGGCATCGGCGTAGCGTCCCTCGTCGAAGAGGGCGAATCCCCGCTCACGCGCGGCATCCACCAACCCGGCGCGGTACCAGCCGGCGGCGGCGATGCCTGCTCCCACCAGCGCGGCCACGCTCCCGACCGACACGCCGATCGCGATCCAGCGCCGTCTACTGCGCCCCATTCGAGCCATGACGGCCGCCCCCTCCCATGATGCTCACGATCGTTTCCACGCAGATCTTCAGGTCCAGCCAGAGGCTTGCGGTCCGCACATACTCGATGTCGTACCGAATCCACTCCTGGAAATCGTACCCGGGACGCCGCGTCCGGCGGACCTGCCAGAGGCCGGTGATCCCGGGACGGACGCTCAATCGGGACTCTCTCCACGAGGGACAGTACTGGTTTTCACCCTCCGGGCTCGGACGGGGCCCGACCAGGCTCATGTCGCCGACGAGCACGTTCCACAGCTGGGGCAGCTCGTCCACGTTGAGGGACCGCAACCGCCGTCCGATGCGGGTCACCCGCGGATCGTCCTGGATGAAGAACTGCGGACCGTCGCAGACGTTGAGCCCGCGCAATTCCCGCGCCAGCGACTCGGCGTCACGGCGCATGGTCCGGAACTTCCAGCAGCGGAAGACCCGGCCATCCCGCCCCTGGCGGCGGTGACCGAAGAAGACAGGGAAGCCGTCGTCGAGGACGATCGCGATCGAGGCCGCCGCCATCACCGGCGAAAGGGCGAGGAGGGCCGTCGCCGAGACGAGGATGTCGACGGTCCGCTTGACGAAGGCCTGGCCGCTCCAGGAACCGAAACGGAACCGCGCCCGCCGGACCGGTGCCGAGCGGATCTCCTCCATGGGAAGGGGAACGGCCGACGGCGTCGCGACCCGGTCGACGAGAGTGGCGGGACCGACGATCGGTCCGGATCCGGGCGGGATCGCGTCGCCGCCGATCCACACCGGGCCGATCACGGCGCGACTCCCGAGTCGCATGCCCTGGGGGACGAACACCCCGTCGCCGAGGTTCTCGACTCCCTCGAGGGACTCGGAGGGGTCCGGCCAGAGCCCGACGAGGAGATCCATGAACGACCGTTCCTCCTCCGGGTCGCCGGCGCGGAAAGCCTCGCCCTCCACGCGGAGGGAACCGGTCCGTACGGCGCCGACGAGCGACTGCACCGCCTTGCGGCCCTCCCGCCGGGAGCCGGCGTTGGCCCAGGCGGCGGCCACCCTGCGGTCGGCGGCGAGGTGGATCCGGTGCCCACCCGCACCTCCTCCGCCCCCGCCACCGTAAATGCGCTGCACCCGCTTCACCAGCCCATCGACGCCCAGCACCACTCGTTCCCGGTACTGCGCCTCGCGAGGCGAGACGATGGTGACCCGATGGAGCGGAGCCCGGCTCCAGACGAGTTCGTCCACCACCGGAAGCAGCGAGAATGCGGCCAGCTGTCCGGGATCGAGCAGCAGGTATCCATCGGCCCGCGGGATCGAGGCGCCGTCGCTCCCCCAGCGCACCACGGCCAGCCCGAGGCTGCGCCAGTAGGCGTCGTGGAGTTCGACCGGTCCGAGCCCCCAGATCCGGGACGACGCGGCGGAGCGGGCGGCGCTCGGGGAGATGTCGCGGGAGGTGATCCGGTTCATGGTCCTCATTCCCCGGATGACCTCGGCCCGTCGGTGGACTCCAGCGCCGCCAGGAGCGGATGCGGGGCCCGCGGTTCGGACTCGCCCTCGAGCGCCTTCGAGACCGACGCGGACATCCGCGAGACGCTGCCGTAGCGGACGCAGTCGGCCTTCTGGGCGAAGTTGAGCACGACCCCGAGGTACTCGGTGCCCACGGCCCCGATCTCGCGGATGCACTCCTGCAGCCGCGATCGCGACCGGCCCCGCCGCAACGAGAGCACCGCGCCGTCGGCCGCGGTCGCGACCGGCAGGGCCTCGATGCTGGCCGTCATCGGTCCGGTGTCGACGATGACGATGTCGTAGCGCTTCCGCAGGGTGTTGAAGAGCTTCCGGAGCGAGGCCGGATTGAGGCGCGAGGCCCCGAAGGTGCGGTCCGCCCCGACCGGTAGGATCGAGAGGTTGACCGAACCGAGCTGCTCGATGAGGCCGAGCGGGTCGACGCCGCCGAGGGCCTCGCGGAGCCCCGGCCGATTCAGCTTGTCGAACTGGTGCGACAGGGCCATGCCCACGAAGTCGCTGTCGACGAGCAACGTGCGGTGGCCGCTCTCGGCGTAACTCCACGCCAGCGACACCGCCAGCGTCGTCTTGCCGTCTCCCTGGAAGGGGCTCGACACCATGATCACGTACCCGTCGCCGGGCGTCCGTCGGGACTCGATCCGGGTCCGGATGCGATGGACGCAGTTGGTCGCGAGCTCGGCCATCTCGGGATCCTCCGCGACCTCCGACATGTCCGGAATCGAGCCCGCCAGGAGCAGCCGATCGCCCGCCGACTCGAGCTGGAAGCTGCCGTAGGTCCGCCGGTCGATGGTCCCGATCAGGAAGAAGAACGCGAAACTCGCCGCCACCGCCCCGCCGGCACCGACCAGCGCCATCATCATCCGCTTGTCGCTCGAGGGCTCGCCGCGGCTCGCCGCGTACTGCTGGATGGTGACCCGGCCGCGGCGGATGGCGTCCTCCTCGGTGGTCAGCTGCTTGATGCGCTCGAGGAAGAGCGACTCGTCGCCCTGGAGCTGGGCGATCCGGCGGAGGATGGATTCCGACCTCGCCTGGGCGTCGTTCAGGGTCGAGACCTCGGCCCGGAGCCGCTCGGCCTCGCGTTCGATCTCGCCGCGTCGCTTCTGCAGCTCGCCGTAGCGCATCGAGATCCCGGCGCCGGTCCGCCAGGAATCCGCCGCCACCTTCATCTGCAGCTCGAGTTGCTTCTCGAGGAACTCGACCTCGCGTTGCGCCTTCTGCAGCGCCGGATGGCCGGGCTTGAAGTTCTCCCGGGAGAGCTCGAGCCGGAGCTTCTGCTGGTCGAGATTCCGCTTGATCTCCCCGATCGCGGGATCGACCTGCAGCAGCTCCTGGGGCCGCGGCTCGATGACGGCGTCCGGAGGAATCTCCGTCTCGCCCTCCGGTCGCGAGGCCTCGATCCGCTCGAGCGCGCCGGACACCATCTGGATCTGCCCCTCGAGGGCCTGCAGCGCGGCGACCTTGCGCCCGATGATGCCGTTGAAGTCCTTCGTGCCGTAGGACGAGGTCCGGACGAGTTCCGACAGCTCGCTCTGCCGGGCCTCGATCTCGCGTCGGATGCCGGTGAGGCCCTCGCGGTTCGCGTTCAGCTTGCGGGTGAAATCGGTCTCCGCATCGGGGCCGGCGACCCGCATGTAGGCGTCGAGAAGGCTGTTGACGGTGGCCGCGGCGAAGAGCGGGTCGTCGGATTCCTTGAGGACGGAGACGTACGAGGTCCCCTTGACGGCGCTGACGACCAGCCCTTCCGCGATCGCCCCGACCCCCTGCCGGGCGATCCGGTCCATGAACGGCTGCAGGCGGGAATCCTTCGAGGCCTCCTCGAGAACCCGCTCGCTCTTGAGGAGAATCGCCTGTTCGTTCACGAACTGCCCGAAGTTCGTGAGCACATCCGTCTCCGGGGTGCGGGCGAGGGTGTTGGTGTCGAGCCGCGACTGGACCGAGACGAATCCCTGCCCCGCGAACTTGACGGGCGTGCCGAGCCAGGCGGCGAAGCCCCCGAGCGGCACGAGGATCGCGGCGGTCACCGCGAACCACAGCCAGCGGCCGTGCATGCGGTTGAAGACCAGCTCGACCGGGTTCACCGGCGCCGCCACGGCCTCAGGCTCGCGGGCGACCACGAGATCGCCGCGTCCCGAATCGTCGCCGGACATGCGTGCTGCTTCTTCCGTCATGGTGAGACTCCCAGCGGGGTGCCGATGAGCGACCGCAAGGCTTCCCGCGGCAGCTCGGAAAGGACGTCGCGGGCGATCTCCACCGCCGCCGCGTCCGGAATGTCGGAACGGAACACGAACTGGACCTGGGCGATCCCGCGGGACGCCCGCGGGGCCGGGCCCGAGAGGGGATTGCGGTCGAACACGTCGGCCGAAGTCCGGCCGTCGGGAAGGATGAACCCGTTCAGCACCGTCATCTCCTCCCGCTCGCCGGTCGCGCCGGTGCGACGGAACCGGTAGACGCTCAGTTCCGGATCGGAAAGCGCCGCGTTCTCGACCTCCGGCCGCGAGATCCGCCCGAGATCGAGGGTCCATCCGAGCTGGCGGTAGCAGATCGGCGGGTAGTGCCCGCTCATGTCGCGGGCGTCGCCGCAGTGCACCACGATGACCGTCAGGTCCTCGTCGCCCCCGATCCGCATGAACCGGCGGCAGAAGATCGCGTTGGGACGGAGGATCTCGATCGCCTCGGTCGGGACCGGGACCTCGGTCGTGATCCACGGCCCGAGCCGTTCGGGAATCACCCCGAGCAGGGCCGCGATCCGCTCGGCGCGGAGCCGATCCTCGATGGTCGCCTCCTGGCTGGCCGAACTCCAGCCGGCCAGGGCGAGCAGCCCGGCGGTCAGGGACGGGGCCAGGAAGGCGGGAGCCGGCATGAGGCCCCGGCGGCCGGTGCGTCGCTGGCTCATGTGCCGAGAAGCCTCCAGCGGGTGACGGGAAGGTCAAGCCAACGCACGAGCCGGAGGGTGAGGAACATCGCCACGACGGCCACCGCCAGCATCATCCAGCCGAAAATCTCGTGGACCCGAACGGCGGTCGATTCCTCCGCGAACCCGAAGGCGATGCTCGAGGGGACCAGCCGGATGACGTTGCAGACGACCGCGACGAGCGGCGAGATGAGCACGAGGAAGAGCCTCGCCCCCCACCGCAGCGGCATCGAGAACACGAACGTGAACACCGTGAGACCGAGCGCCAGCGCCATCCGCATGCCGTCGCACGCCTCGCCGACCGCGACGGGCGTCCCGCGGATCACCAGCAGCGATCCGTCGCGCAGAGCGCTGACCCCGATCAGGTCGAGGGTCGCCTGCGTGAGCACCACGGCCGCATCCTGCATCGGACGGGAGATCTCCTGCCGCACCGAACCGGGCATGGGGACGATCAGCAACAGGGCGAGGAACACCGGCCCGAACTGGCGAATCGCCTCGAGACCGGTCATGGTGAGGACGCTCCCGAGAAGGGCCAGGACCGCCGCGAGGTGGATGCCGACCCGCAGGTCGATGGCTTCCGAGTACGAGGCGAGCGCGGACGCCGCCGCCACCGTCAGCGGCCCCCACAGGCTCGGACGGCACCGCACCGCGGGCAGCCGCGAACGGCGGCACCAGAACAGGAAGGCCGCGCAGGCCGGAACCCAGAGGATGTAGCGGCTCTCCGGCCGATCGATGCCGTGCCGGAAGAGATCCATCCACGCATGGTGGAACGCCACCACCGACGCGGCACAGAGGGCCGCGAGAATCCAGGCCGACCGGCGGGACCAGCCGCGGGCATGGAGGCTCATCGCGCCGCTCCCCGGCCCACGGCCACCAGCTCATCGGTCGCGTCGGAACTCTCGATGTCGACCACCCGGTCCACCACGAGCGATCGCGGCGCGACCCGACGGGACATCGGCACGACGCTTCGCGCCACCACCGCTCCCTCGCCGACGGCGGCATTCTCGAGCACCACGCCATCGAGGACGACCGCTTCCGCGCCGATCCGGGCTCCCGCCAGCACGATGGAACGGCCCTCGACCCGGGCGGTGGGATGCACCTCGGCCCCCGGGGCGACCTGCGCGCCGCTCGCCCAGGCCGCGATCGCCTTCAGGTAGCTCAACCGTGAATGCACCCGGATGGTCTCCTTCGCCACCGGAACCGGAACCGCCCGCTCGCCGAGCGTCGCGAGGGCGGGGAGGAACTGCTCCTTGAAGTCCTGGTAGCCGATCCGCGACACATGCCGCAGGACCCGGGCCGGGATCACGCACGCGCCGGCCGGATCGTCGAGGCCGGCGAGGCCGATGGCCACGTCGCCCGAACGGCCCGCCTCGACGATCGGTCGGAGATCGAGCGGAGGGAGGCAGTGCGGCTCGATCCAGACGAGGCAGTCGCCTTCCTGGAGATCGGATCCCATGTCACTCAAGACCCCGGCGGTTCCCCGATGGCTGGAGGTCTCGCGCAGCAGCCGAATCTCGGTCCCGCGAAGGCGACCGCGAAGGAAATCGGTCTCGCGGACGAGCTGGTTGTCCGCGCTCTCGTCGGTGATGACCCGGACTTCCGAGACTCCCGCCGCGGCCAGCCGTCCGACCCAGGCCCGAAGGAGGGTTTCCTGCGTGTCCAACGGCAGGCACGCGAGCCGAAAGCCCACCGCCGCCTCGAAATCCGAGCGCCGGAGTCCTCCGATCAGGATGGTCGCAACGATCCGTCCCATGCAGTCCTTCGTTCCAACGGTTCCCTCACCGGGGAACGCGGACTGGGGTCATCGGCGTTTCTCCCCTGGTCCTGCAGCCCGCTTGCCGCGGCCCCCCGCGACCGGCGGGCGGTCCGGGAGGGCGGCCGCCTACGCGATCCAAGGCATGGCGGTTCGTCGCTTCCGCAGGAACGGGCTGCGGAAACGAGCTTTGGGTTCGAGGCTTCCGCACCGGTCCGGGCCCCGGACAAGGCGTCCGGGGTTCCCAGATCAGTGCGGAATCTCTTTCACCGCGTTGCGATTCCAGGCGGGAATCCGGACATGGATCGGACCAGGGCCCGATATCTCGCACTGGCATGAGAGGCGGCTGGTTCGGCGGAGGCCGGGCGCCTCCTCGACCCGATCCTCTTCGGCCTCGGTCGGCTCGGAAAGGCTCTCGGACCCGCTCTCGACATAGACATGGCAGGTCGAGCAAGCGCAGACCCCGCCGCAGGCGTGCTCGATGTTGATGCCATGGTCCATGGCGACCTCGAGCACGCTCTCGCCCTCGCCCCCCATCAGCTTCCACTCCTTCTGGGAGGTGCCGGTGAGGCCCTCGGGATCCTCGAGGTGGAAGATGACCGGGACGATGGGCGGGCCGTGCGGATGGTCGGATCGCTTGAGGTGCATGGGGTTGGGGTTCCGGAGGCCGGGATGGTACGCCCGAAGGGGGAACTCTTCGCGCCGACCGGGGTTCGGAGTCGCCGGCGGCCGATTCGAAGGCCCGTAGACTGAGCCGCTCGACATGGGCGAAGCCGTCGACATTCTCGGATGGACGCTCGAGGAGTTCGTTTCGGCCGCCGCCGCGCGGGGCACCCGCCGTCCGCGAGCCCTCGAGCTGTACCGCGCCGCGTTCCGCGAGGGGAAGGCCCTCGAGCCGTGGGTGCGGATCGGCGTCGCGCCGGTCGCCGCGACCGAGGTCGACGGCGAGACGGTGAAGTTCACGCAGCGCCACGCCGACGGGCTCGAGACCGAATCGGTGCTCATCCCGATGTGGATCCGCGGCGAGCGCCGCACCGCCCGCACGCTCTGCGTCTCGAGCCAGGTCGGCTGCGCGATGGGCTGCCGGTTCTGCGAGACGGCCCAGATGGGCCTCCTGAAGCACCTCTCGGCCGCCGACATCGTCGGCCAGTGGTTCGCGGCGACGCACCTCGTCGGCCATCGCCCCCGCAACATCGTCTTCATGGGAATGGGCGAGCCGATGGACAACCTCGACGCGGTGCTGCAGGCGATCCGCGTCCTCGCCGGACACGACGGGCCGGCGCTGCCGCCGGCGCAGGTCGCGGTCTCGACGGTCGGGCGGCCCGAGGGCATCGCGCGACTCGCCGAGTTCGCCCGCGAGCCGGGCTTCCGCCGCGTGAACCTCGCGGTCTCGCTGAACGCCCCGAACGACACGATCCGCGAGTCGATCATGCCCATCAACCGGGCCTGCGACATGGCCAGGCTCCGCGAGGCGATGCTCGCCTTCCCGAACCGGCCGACGGTCGCGATCTGCGTCGAGTACGTGCTCATTCCCGGCGTCAACGACGCGCCGGAACACTGCGATGAGCTCTGCGACTATCTCAAGCCGGTGCGTTGCTCGCTGAACGTCATTCCCTACAACCCGCGGCGCGACTCGCCGTGGCGGGCCCCGACCGAGGAGGAGATCGTCGCGTTCATCGACCGCGCCCGCGACCGCGGGCAGTTCGTGAAGCGGCGGCACACGAAGGGCCGCGGGGTGATGGGGGCGTGTGGGCAGCTCGGGAACGAGCACATCCGCGGCCGCCGCGACGTGCGGACCGGCGAGCGGGTGACGCTCTCGATCCGCGGCGAGGGGAATGCGTGAACGGGCGGCCGGTGAAGGTCGACCTCGCGGGAAACGACGCGTGGCTCCGTCCCGAGCGGGCGCTCTGGCTGCCGGCCGAGGCGACGCTCGTCGTGGCCGACCTCCATGTCGGCAAGGAAGCGGCATTCCGCGACGCGGGGCTTGCGGTTCCCGGCGGCATCCTCGACGAGACGCTCGGGCGGCTCGGCCGGGCGATCGAGGCGTGCGGGGCGAGGCGGATCGTCGTCGCGGGCGACCTCGTGCATTCGCGGCGCGGGCTGTCCGAGGCGGTCGTCGCGCGGTTCGCGGCGTGGCGGGCGGGCGTCGGGGCCGCGATCGATCTCGTGCGCGGGAACCACGATCGGCACGCGCCGGAGCTGCCGCCGGAGTGGCGGGTCGGCGAGGCGGGAACCGAATTGCGGCTCGGCCCGCTGCGCATCGTGCACGAGCCCGGCGACCGCGACGATGCGTTCACGATCGCAGGCCATCTCCACCCGACGGTCACGCTGCGCTCGGGCGTCGATCGCCTGACGCTGCCCTGCTTCGCCCTCACGCCGAGGTCGCTCGTGATGCCGGCGTTCACGCGATTCGCGCGGGGCGTCGCCGTGGCGTCGAGCCCCGGTTCCCGCTTCTACGCGATCGCGGGCGACGAGGTGGTCGAGGTCGATCCGGAACGGGCGTCCGGACGCGGCTCGGGCGGCGGCGCCGTCTGCGCCGCGACCATCGCGCGGTAACGCTCGTCGCTTTCGATCAGCTCGTCGTGCCGGCCGATCGCCCGCACGCGGCCCTTCTCGAGCACCACGATGCGGTCGGCGTGCACGATCGTGCTCAGGCGGTGGGCGATCACGAAGCTGGTGCGGCCCCGCATGAGTCCGGCGAGCGACCGCTGGATGAGGCGTTCACTCTCGGTGTCGAGGTTGCTCGTCGCCTCGTCGAGGATGAGGATCCGCGGGTCGGCGAGGATCGCCCGCGCGATCGCGAGCCGCTGCCGCTGCCCGCCCGAGAGCCGCACCCCCCGCTCGCCGACGACCGTCGCGTAGCCCTTCTCGAGGCCGGTGATGAACTCGTCGGCGTGGGCCGCGGCGGCCGCCCGCGTGATCTCGGCGGCGGTCGCGCCTCGCCGCCCGTAGGCGATGTTCTCGGCGATGGTGCCGTCGAAGAGGAAGATGTCCTGCTCGACGATGCCGAGGAGCGACCGGTAGCCGTCGAGCGAGTACTCGCGCAGGTCGGTCCCGTCGAGCGTCACGCGGCCGTCGCTCGGGTCGTCGAACCGCGCTACGAGGTTCGTCAGCGTGGTCTTGCCCGCGCCGCTCGGACCGACGAGGGCGACCATCGTGCCCGGCTCGGCGACGAGCGAGATGTCGTGCAGCACTTCCTGGCCCGACTTCGGGTAGCGGTACGAGACCCCCTCGAACGCGATGCGGCCGCGGACCGCCGGGCGATCGATCGCCTTGGCCCCCGGCCGGTCGGGCATCTCGACCGGTTCGGCCAGGAGGTCGAGCGTCCGGTCGAGCGCCGCGAGGTTGGTCTGGAACTGCGTCGCGCTCATCGCGAGGGCCTCGATCGGCACGAGCAGCAGCACGAGGTAGGTGAGGAACATGACGAGGTCGCCCGTCGTGAGCGAGCCCGCCAGCACCTGGTGGCCGCCGTAGAGAAGGAGCCCGGCGCTGGCGACCGGGATGAGCAGTTCCCAGGCGATCTCGATGCCGCGGCTCCACCACCAGGTGAGGACCTCCTGCCGGGCGAGCAGGCCGTTCCCCCGCGTGAAGCGGCCGAGTTCGCTCCGCTGGCGACCGAAGCCGCGCACCACGCGGGCCCCGCCGAAACTCTCGGTGGCGTGGCTGTCGACATCGGTCCGGGTCTGCCGCAGGTCGCGGTGGAGCGGCCGGATGCGGCCGATCCAGGTGCGGTGGCTGAACCAGACGACCGGCAGCAGCACGACCGCGCCGAGCAGCAGCCGCCAGTCGGTGGCGGCCAGAATCGCGAGGCTTCCGACGAGCTGGATCGCCGCCCGCCAGGGGTTGTAGACGAGCGAGAAGACGAGCTCGGCGACGCCGCCCGCATCCTCCCGCAGCATGCTCGCGACACCGCCCGAGCGGAGCTCCTGCACGCGGTACAGCGGGAGCCGGACCGCGTGGGCGAAGACCTTGCGCCGCACCTCGACCTGCACCCTCTTCGTGATCCGGGTCGTGGTCCAGCGGCTCGCGAGGCCGAGGCCGATGCGGACCGGGGCGATCGCGACGAGGGCGAGGGCGATCACCACGAGCAGGCGGAAACGGTCATTCCCGACGCCGAGCGGGGCGAACGGACCGGCGAGCCACTCGGGCAGCGGACGGTCGCTGAAGACGTAGTCGATGGCGAGTTTCGTCGCGGCCGGCGGGGCGAGCGAGAGGATCGTCGCGAAGGTCAGGCTCGCGAGGGCGGCGGCGATCGGTCCTCGCCACGGCCGGAGCAGCCGCAGGAACTCGCGGAGCAGCGTGAACGCCCCGCGGCCGCGGGCGATTCTCTTGCGTTCCTCGGCGCCGGCCGTCTCCCGCTTCCGCGCGAGGTAGGCGCGGAAGCGGGCTCGGCTCAGGCGGGATCGCGGGGCGTCGGGCATCGGTGAATGCTACCGGCGACCGATCAGGAACCGGGCCGGAACCGGGCGAGACGTTCGGCGAGCGACTCGGTCGAGAGCGTCGTGCCGAGGCGATCGGCCATGAGCGGCCACGCGAGCGGGCCGGGCCGCGCGAGCGCGACCCGCTCGATCGGGCCGCGGCCGAGTCGTTCGAGCGTCCGGGCGAGGCGGCTCTCCTCGAGCTGGCGCTCGAGGACCTCACGCCGGGCCTGCGCGAGCAGCAGCGAGTCGGGCTCGAACTCGTTGAGCACTTCCCACAGGAGCGTGGTTCCCGCCTGCAGGTCGCGTCCGGAACGCTCGACGCCCGGGTGCCGCGGCGTGACGAGGCCCGCGACGCGGGCGATCTCGCGGAACTGCCGCAGGGAGAGTTCCCCGAGGTTGACGCTCTCGACGAGGTCGTCGACGAGCGAGACCGTCGAGAAGACCTCGGCCGTCACGAGCGGCTCGAGCGGCTCGGTGCCCTCGACGAGCAGCTCGAGCCCATGGTCGTTCACGCTGATCGCGAAGGTCGCGCGGCGCTTCCGGCCGAGCCGCAGGGCGAGCAGCGCCGCGAGTCCCTCGTGCACAAGGCGGCCCTCGAACGGGTAGAGAAAGAGATGCGAGCCCTCGTCGGTGATCGCGCTCTCGAGCAGCACGGCGTCGAGCCCGGGGATCCGCGAGAGTTCGGCCTGCGCCGCGAGGAAGGGCATCGCGGCGGCGAGTTCCGGGCCGTCGCGGCGGCCCTCGCGCACCGCCGCGAACGTGCGCCGCACCGCGGCCGAGAGGGCGGTCGAGAGCGGGATCCGCGAGCCGTTCCAGTGCGGGGTGAACGGCGTCTTCCGCCGGGCCGGCCGGACCGAGGCGACCGCCTCGCGGAGGCGGACGAATTCGAGCATCCGTCCCGCGTAGAGGAACGAGTCGCCGGGACGCAGCCGGGCGATGAAGTCCTCCTCGATCGAGCCGAGCCGCGGGCCGCGCTCGAGCTTCACCGAGACGACCGGGTCGGCGGTGATCGTGCCGACGTTCAGCCGGTGGATGCGGGCGATCGCGGCGCTGGTGACGGTCGCGCGGCCGTCGATGAGCTCGACGCGGCGGAAGCGCTCGTAGGCGGCGAGCGAGCGGCCGCCGTGCCGCACGAGCTCGAGGCAGCGGGCGAAGTCGTCGTCGGAAAGGTCGGCGAAGGCCGCGGTGCCGCGGACCTCCTCAAGCAGCTCGTCCGGGCGGAACCCGCCGCCGAGGGCGACGGTCACGAGGTGCTGCACCAGGCAATCGAGCGGCAACGCCAGACCCGGTCGCTCCTCGATCTCGCCGCGGGCGATCGCGTCGCGGGCGGCGGCGATCTCGACGAGTTCAAGCGCGTGGGCCGGCACGCACAGGACTTCGGCCGCGGCCCCCGGCCGGTGGCTGGCCCGGCCCGCCCGCTGGATGAGCCGGGCGACGCCCTTGGGCGAGCCGATCTGGACCACGCGCTCGACCGGCGCGAAGTCGACGCCGAGGTCAAGCGAACTCGTGGCGATCGCGATGCCGATCGAACCCGACTTGAGTCCCGCCTCGACCCGTTCCCGCTCGTCGCGGTCGATCGAGCCGTGGTGGAGGGCCACCCGCGCCTTCCATGCGGGCCGCTTCGCGAGGATCTCGGCGTGCCAACGCTCGGCCATCGCCCGCGTGTTCGTGAAGACCAGCGTCGGGATCGCCGGGTCGAGCCACTCAAGCAGCGGCTCGAGCATCGCGAGGCCGAAGTGGCCCGACCAGGGCAGCCGGTCGATCGCCCGCGGCACGAGGCTTCGCACGCGGATCTCGCGCGAGAGCGACGACTTCACGATCGCCGGCGGCGTGGGCGAGCGGGTGCCGACCGCCGCGACGGCCGCCCGTTCGATCTTCCCGACGGTCGCGCTCAGGGCCCAGGTGCGCATCCCCGGCGAGAACCTCCGCAGCCGCGCCAGCGCAAGCTCGACCTGCACGCCGCGTTTCGAGGTGAGCAGCTCGTGCCACTCGTCGACGATCGCGGCCCGGACGCCCGACAGGATCGCCGCCGCGTCGGGTCGCGTGAGCAGCAGCGAGAGCGACTCGGGCGTCGTGACCAGCACCTCGGGCAGCCGCTCGCGCTGCCGCGCCCGTTCCGAGGAATCGGTGTCGCCGGTGCGGCTGCCGACGGTGATCGCGAGGCCCATCTCCTCGATCGGCTTCCGCAAGGCGAGTTCGAGATCGCGGGCGACCGCCCGGAGCGGCGAGACGTAGACGACCCGCAGCGACGCGACCGCCTCGCCCGGCAGGCTCGCGAACCCGTGCCGCGCGTCGATGAGTTCGGCGAGGGCCCCGCCGAACGCCGCGTAGGTCTTGCCCGCCCCGGTCGGGACGCAGACGAGCCCGCTGCGGCCCTCGCGATCGAGCCGCCAGCATTCCCGCTGGAAATCGTGCGGCACGCGGCCGAGCGAGTCGAACCAACGCTCGAGCGCGGCGGGGCCGGCGAGACCCGTCACGTCGACGGTCGGCGCCGCCGGCGCGGCCCGCTTCCGGCGCGGCTTCGGCTTCGGCTTGGCCGTCGCGCCGCGCAGCGTCTTCAGCATCTCTCGCTCGGCCTGGCGGCGGGTCCGCATGGGAGCCCGAGGATAGGTCGGCTCAGGTCCCGCGGCCCGTTCGCGATGCGGCCTTCGCGTAGATCACGCTCGTCCCGACCAGCAGCAGACCGATCACGAGCATCGCGACCACCCGCCAGATGGTGGCGGCATTCCGCATGTCGAGAAGCAGGACCTTCGCGGCCACCAGCCCGAGGGCCGTGAGGCCGATCCAACGCAAGGCCGCGCGGTTTCCGCGGAAGCCGAGCACGACGAGCCCGAGGGCCAGGATCGCCCACCAGGTGCTTTGGCTGTACTCCTGCAGGCCGCGGCTGCCGCCGAGCGGGCCATGCGCGGGGTCAAAGAGCCGCCAGAGGGCGAGGCTCGTGACGACCGCAAAGGTCGCAAGCAGGAGCGCCCCGAGGGCGTCGCCCCACCGCGGACGGTCGTCGCCGGTCAGCGAGCCGCGGGCCGCGACGAGCGAGGCGAGGATGGCGAGGCCCGCGAGATTCTGCCCGTTCCAGAGCCACGGGCGCGTGCCGAGCATGCCGGCGATCGCGTCGCCGACGACCGAACCGGCGGTGAGGAACGCGACCGTCGCGAGCACGAGCCCGACGAGGCCGGTGCGGGCGACCAGCGGCAGGCCCGCCCGCGCCGCCACGATCGCCGCGATCGCGCTCGCCACCGCGATGCCCCCGCTCGCGAGGGCGGTCGCGAGCGGCTCGTCGCGCTCGAGGCCGTACCAGGCGTCGAGCCAGAGGCAGGTCGCGAGGGCCGCGAGCCCGAAGCCGAGGCCGCCCGCGAAGGTCATCTCGCCCCAGGGCTCACCGCGGAAACGGGCCCCGAGGAAGGCGAAGGCGGCGACGACGAGGCCAGCGAGGAAGAGCGTCCCGTCGGCTCGCCCCGTCGTGAGGCCGGGGACCTGGAGAATCAGCAGGAACCAGAGAAGCGAAGCGAAGAGGCACCAGCCGAGCCCGATCGACTTCACGAGGATCGGCGTCTTTCCCCCGAGCGTCGCCGCGACGGGCACCGCGAGCAGGCCCGCGACCGAGGCATAGCCGCCCAGCAGCAGGAACGAGAGCTCCGTCCAGAGGAGCGCCGCCGCCGACGCCAAGAGGCTCGGGACGACGGGCGGCTTCGCAGGATCCGCCGCCGCGGTCCAGGCGCGGGCCGCGAAGAGCAGCGCGAACGCCACCGCGATCGCCGACCACCAGGCGCCGGAGAGTTCGATCGACCATGCGGCACTCACGAGGCCGAGCTCACCTCCGGCGCCCCACGAGGCCTTCCACGTCGGCCCGGCGTGCGTCCAGAAGAACGCCGCCGCGACCGTCGCGAGGGCCAGCGTGAGGACCCCGGCGACCGCGATCGACCGCGGCCCGTGCCGGACTCCGAACATCACGCCCAAGAGGCCCATGACGCCCCAGCTGAACGCGAGCGCCCCGCCCTGCAGCGAGAACCCCGCCTGCGCCGCCGCGAGCCCCGCCGCGGCGAACGCGAGCGTGCGGCCGTGGCGCGTGATCGAACGCTCGATGCGGACCTCTCCCGGATCATCCGACCCGTCGACCGCCGGCGTCCGTCCGAAGCCCCCGAACTGCCACGCTCCCGCCGCGGCCAGGCCCGCGAGAAGCGCCGGCAGCCATTCGAGCGCGGTCCCGGTGTGCATCCCGCGGGCCGCCAGCGTGAGCGTGACGCTCGTCGCGCCGAGCGTGACCGTCGCATTCAGCCGGTTCGACCGGCCGCGGAGCGCCGCGACCGAGCACTCGGCGACGGTCATCGCCCACCAGAGGGCGAGGAAGGCGAAGACGAGCTCGAGGCTCGCGACGCGGACGCTCCACATGAGCGCAAGCGTCGCGTGCGGGATCTCGAGCAGCCGCAGCCAGCGGAATCTCGCCGGCCCCGCGATCGCCAGCCCGAGCGCCGCCGCGAGCAGCAACGACAGGTACGCCGCGACGATCGCCTCGCGGCCGTCGAACGGCCAGGTCAGGGCGACCGCGAGATAGCCGCCGAGGAGACTCGTGAACCCGACCGCGAGCGACCCCGACCGCAGCGTGAGCAGCGACCCGATGCCCAGCGCCACGAGGCTCGCGACGAGCGTTCCCGTCGGGCCGAGGACTCCGAGCAGGCTGGTTCCCGCAAGGATCGAAGCATAAAGCCCGCCGATTCCCGCCGAGACGAGGCTGGCGGCGGGCACCGCCCCGATGCGACCCCGAAGAAGCTCACCCGCGAGCAGGATCGCGAGCGACGCCCCCGCCCCGAGCGTGAACTTCCCGCGGGGCGTGAGCTTCCCGAACCAGCCTTGGTCGAAGGCGAACTTCGCGAAGATCGCCAGCCCCGCGATGACCACGATCGCTCCGAGCCAGGCGGCGAGCTTGCCGCCGACGAAGCGTTCGAAGGCGTCGTTGCCTCCGGGCGGCGCCTCGACCGGCGCGAACCGCCGGTGCGGCGCGTCGGCGGGTCGCGTGGGCGGGGTGACCGGCGCGATGATCGGGGGAGGCGGCGGAGCAGGCGAAGTCGGGATCTGGGGAATCCCGGCTGGCATCGCGACCGGAACCGGCTTCAGCGGCTCGAACGTCCGCTGGACCGTCGGCGATCCCTCCAGCTCGGCGACGCGACGCTCGAGTTCGGCGAGCCGGCGTTCGAGATCGGGAACCGGCCGCGATCCGGGCGTCTCGCTCATCGGGCGGGGAAGGTACCACCGGACCCCGGCGCGGGTTCAACCCCCGACCCGACGCCGGTTCGCCGCCCCCGCTGCGATAGACTCGCCCCGTGGATCCGACGCACCGACGGACGCTTCGGCTCGCGATGAGCGACCGCCGCCTGCTCGAACTCGCCCAAAGGTGGTCCGAGTGGCACACCGGCGACCTTTCGACCCCGGAGGCCGCCTTCGAGGCGTATCTCGGCCATCGCCGCTGCCGGCGGATGTCGCCGAATCCGCTCTTCCATGAGGCGTGGTACCGAGAACGGCATCCCGATGTCGCGCAGGCGATCGAGGCGGGCACAACGCTCTCCGGCCTCGACCACTTCGTCACCACCGGGGTCCACGAGGGGCGATCCTTCAATTCTTATGTCGCCCGACGCCTGGAGTGGTGCCGGACGCCGGCGCCTCGCATCGAGGGCGAGGCCGCCCCTGCCCCCGCGTCCGAACTCGACGACGAGTCGCGCGGATTCCTGGAGGCGTTCCCGCACGTCTCGCCCGTCGCCTACTGGAACGCCTACGGACGCTTCCTCGGCGGACGGCCCCCGGTCGGGGCGCCGCCAATGCCCACCGGGCGTCGCACCGCGATCCTCGTCCTCGGCATGCACCGCAGCGGCACCTCGGCGCTCTCCGCCTCGATCGTCGCGTCCGGGGCCTCGATCGGCTGGGACCTCATCCCCTCGACGCCGGCCAATCCATCGGGACACTGGGAATCGCGCGAGATCGCGCGGAAGCACGACGAGATCCTCGCCCGCGCCGGCTCCCGCTGGCACGACTGGCGGGCGGTCGAGCTTCCCGACGCCGCCTCGCGCCGCAACGCCGTGCGCGAGCTCGGCGAGCTCATCGACCGCTCGTTCCGGCGGACGCCGCTCTTCGCGGTGAAAGACCCGCGGAGCTGCCGCCTCGCGTTCCTCTGGCGCGAGGCCCTCGACGAGGCCGGCATCGACGCGAAGGTCGTCATCCCGGTCCGGCATCCGGTCGAGGTGGCGGCGTCGCTCGAGGCCCGCAACGAGTTTCCGATCTCGAAAGGCCTGCGGCTCTGGACCCGGCATGTGCTCGACGCGCTGCGGCAGTCGCGGGGCCTGCCGCGGGTCGTGGTGCGCCACGCCGAACTGCTGGAGCGTGGCCCCGCCGAGATCGACCGGATCGGCGAGTCGCTCGGCATCCGCTGGCCGGTCGCGGCCGACGAGCGGGCGGCCCGCATCGCCGAGTTCATCGATCCCTCGCTCCGGAACCAGCGTGCCGGCGAGTCGCCGACGGTCGGTCATCCCGACCTCCCGTGGGTCGAGCGGCTCTGGTCGCTCGTGCACGACGGGAACGCGGCGCTCGAGCGCGACGACCTGCTCGACGAGATCGACCGCGAGTTCTCGCAGGCGGATTGAGCGAGCCCCACCCGAGTCGCGCGGTCACCCCCCCGCCGTCCGGCCCTTCCAGGAACGCTTTCCCCGTTTCGCGAGCCAGAGGCTCCACCACTGGACGGCGGTCATCGCCGCGATCGAGACCGGGTGCAGCGGCACGCACCACCACGGCTGGCGGAAGCGGACCGAGAGCGCGACCCGCTCGGCGAGGCCGAAGGCGATCGCGAGGCAGGCGAGCACCGTCGGCCACGGCCGCCAATCGCCCGCGAAGGCCGCGTATCCGAGCCACGCCCACGGCAGCAGGTGGCCGACGACATGCAGCGCCGTCACCACGACCAGCAGCGCCACGCTGCCGAGGCCTTCGAAGGCGTTCTTCGCGAACCCCCGCCAGGTCTGGGCGAATCCGCGGTACATCCGGCACGAGACGAGGTCGGTGCCGTCGAAGAGGTCGGTGCGGAATCCGGCCGCGCGAAACGCCCGCGGCATCCTCACGCCGTCGTGCATCGAGGCCCGGAACGCGGCATGGCCGCCGCTGGTGCGGTACGCCTCGCGGCGGGCGAAAAGGTATTGCCCGCAGCCCGCGCTCGCCGCGGGATCGGGCGTCGAGCGCATCCGGCCGAACGGCAGGTACGACAGCAGCACGAAGTGAATGAGCGGCACGAACAGCCCCTCGCCGAGCGAGCCGACTCGCTGATACGGCACGGTCGAGACGAGGTCGGCCTGCGCGTGGCGGGCGAACGCGAGCGTGCGTCGCAGGGCGTCCGGGACGAGCCGCACGTCGGCGTCGGTGAAGAGGAGCCACTCGCCGCCGGCCGCCTTGCCCATCCGCTCGCAGGCGTGCTGCTTGCCGTTCCAGCCGTCGGGCAAGGGCCGCGTCGGGGGCACGCGAAGCCGCGGGTCTTCGGCGGCGAGCCGCGCGAGAATCTCGGGCGTGCGATCGGTGCTCTGGTCGTCGTAGCAGAGGACTTCCACGGCGACGCCCTCGCTCGCGAGGGCCGCCCGGACGCACGCCTCGACGTTCGGCTCCTCGTTGCGGGCGGGGATGCAGACGCTGACGAGGGTCTCGCTCGCGGGGCCGTCGGGGGCGCGACGGTATCGCCGCATGTTCACGAGGCCGAGGACCAGGGCCTGGAGCGCGACGACCGCGCCGATCGCGAGGGCCACGGTCATGGCGGTGTTTCCTTCCCGCCCGCGGCCGGCATCCGCCGCGTCGCGTCGATCGAGTTGCCGCGGCCGGTGAGCCGCAGCCAGAGGTCGTAGACCGGATGGACGCGGGCCGCGTCGCCGCCGAGCAGCGTCTCGAAGGTCCGCGGGTCACGGCCCCGCACGAGTTCCGCGAGCGCCTCGCCGTTCCGCTGCATCGCCCCTTCCATCGCGCGGTGCCACCGCACCCGCGTGGGCGACACCGGCGGTTCGACCTCGACGAGGCGCAGGAACACCTCGGGCTTGCGATCGGTCCAGAACGCGTACTCGATCGCGACGGCGATCACGCGGCGGATCCCGAGCCTCGCGATCGCCGCCGCGGCCCCCGGCCGCAGCCGTACCGGATCGCGCGGATCCGCGAACGAGCCCTGCGGCGTGACGATGAAGACGAACGGCCCGAGCTTCGCCCGCTCGGCCGCGAGGTGGTCGACCATGGCCGGCAGCGTCGCCGGGTCATCCGGATCGACGCCGAAGATGCCGACCCGCCGCAGGATCGCGAACCGCTCGAGCTCGACGCGGTCCATCGGGGCCCGCACCGGCCGCGGGTCGAGCGAACGCGACCAGAGGAACGCGGCGACGATCGGGTCCCACCAGCTCGCGTGCGAGAGGCAGAGCGCGAGATCCTCGCCCGAGTCGCGGGCTCGCCCCAGGATTCTCTCGCCGCCCGGCGCCACCCGCACCGCGTGGAACGACTTCGCCAGCATCGAACCGGACCGCCGCGCGAAGACGCGGCGGAACCACGGGTTCTCGATGGCCGGCAGGATCCCGCTCACGCGAGCGCCGGCTCGAGGGACCGCGAGGCCGTCGACTTCCCGTGCTTGACCGCCTCGGCCGGAGACGGCCCGGGCAGGCCGAGATCCTCGCGCAGGGCAATGGCCGCGGTGACGCCGCTCATGAGGACCATGGGGACACCCGGTCCCGGGTTCGCGCTGCCGCCGGCGAGGTAGAGGTTCTTCAGGACCGGGCTGCGGTTCCTCGGCTTGAAGCCGCCGCCGAGCCGCCCGTGCGAGGCGAGGCCGTAGATCGCCCCGCCCTCGGCGTTGTACCAGCGGTCGATCGTGCTCGGCGTGAGATGCCGCTCGACGACGATGTGCCGTTCGAGATCGGGCATGCCGAACCGCTTGAGCTTCTCGAGGATCTTCGGCCGGTAGGTCTCGAGCATCCCGCCCGGGCCTTCCCACTCCTGGCCCGCCCGCGTGTAGGGCGTGTGGATGAGGGCGTAGAGCGCCTCGCCGCCCGCCGGGGCCTGATCAGGGTCGCTGCGGCTCGGGACGCAGAGGTAGATCGTCATGTCGAGGGCGGGTTCGCCGCGACGGTAGATCTGGTCGAACTCGGCGTGCGAGTCGCGGCTGAAGAGGAAGTTGTGGTGCAGGAGGTGGTCGTACTGCCGGTCGAGGCCGAGGTAGAGGACGACGCCGCTGCACGCCGGCGTGTACTTCGCGGCGATCTTCCGCTGCTCGCGAGCGCCTTCGGGCGTGTCGATCAGGTCGCGGTTGGTGCGCTGCACGTCGCAGTTGCTGACGACGGCGTCGGCCTTGATGACGTGGCCGTCGTCGAGCTCGACGCCGGTCGCGCGGCCGCCCTCGGAAAGAATCCGCCGCACGCCGGTGCCGCGGACGATCGTGGCGTTCTCCTCCGTCAGGATCCGCTCGAGCGAGCGGGCGACCATCCGCGTGCCGCCCATCGCGTAGCAGCAGCCGTGATCGACCTGCGCCGCCGCGATGAGCGTGAGGATCGCCGGGGCGAGGAACGGGCTCGAGCCGACGTACTGCAGGAAGTGCTCGGAAAGCTGCAACAGATGCGGCTCGCGGAAGAACTTCCGCTCGGTCGCGGCGACCGTCGAGTGCATCCGCATCGCAAGGGCGTCGCCAAGCAGCCCCGGTTCCTTGGGCGGCTTCCGCATGAGGTCGAGCACGCCGCCGAGGTCGCGGAAGAAGAAGACGCTCTCGCTCAGGCGGAACATGCGGCGGCTGTACTCGATGAAGTCGATCCAGCCCTGGCCCGGGCGTTCGGCAGGGAACTGGGTGTCGAGCGCCGCGGCCATCGCCCGCGGGTTCTTGACGAGGTCGAGGACGGTGCCGTCCTCGTAGTGGCAGCGCCACTGCGGGTCGAGGTCGACGATGTCGAGGTAATCGGCGACCTTCCGGCCGCTCCGCTCGATGATGCCGCGGATGATCTGCGGCATCGTGAGGATCGTCGGGCCCATGTCGAAGGAGAAGCCCTTCTCCTCGAGCACGTTCATCTTGCCGCCGAGGTGGCGGTTCCGCTCGACGAGCGTGACCGCGGCGCCGCTCGTGACGAGCTCGGTCGCGGCGGCGAGGCCGGCGAGGCCGCCTCCGACGACGACGATGTGGGGACGGCCGTTCTCGGCGTTTCGGGCGGCGGGGCGGGCGATCATGCGGGGCGATCCTCGCGGGAGGTTGGGGCGGAAAGCGGCGCGGGCCGCTTGGGGAAGGCGATGAGGCGGCGGAGGCCCGCGACGGCCGAGGGCGTCGCGGGGTCGCCGGAGTCGAGCCGGAACAGGCGGCCGGTGCGGCTCACCGTGACCTCGCGGGTCATGGCGAGCAGGCCGGCGATGCCGCGCGAGACGCCCCAGCCGCTCGGGCCGTGGCCGCCGAGGCTCGCGGCGGGGTGGGCGGTCGGCAGGAACGCGTCGTTCACGGTGACGACGCTCGAGCGGAAGTCGCCGGCGCGGGCCGCGATGCGGGCGGGCGAGCGGGTGTAGACCGCGGTCGCGAGGGCCTGGCCGTTCGCGCGGTGAAGCGAGATCGCCTCGTCGAGGTCGGCGACCGGGGCGAGGGCGATCGCGGGCCCGAAGTGGTCGCCGTCCCAGAGCGCTCCGGCGGCGGCGGCGTCGGCGATGGCGATCGGGCGCAGGAAGCGGCCGCTCGGCGGCTCGGCCGAACCGGCCAGGGAGCGCCCGCCGCGGTCGAGGGCGTCAACCGCCGCGGCGTGCGTCGCGCGGGCCGCCGCCTCGTCGACCAGGGCCACCGGCTTCGCCCCGGCGACCAGCGGCGTGATCGCGGCAAGCAAGCCTGAATACGCACCCCGCTCGACCAGCACCCGCCGCGGGGCCATGCAGGTCTGGCCGGAGTTCAACATGAACGCCCGGGCGATCGAGCGGGCGGCGAGGGCGAGGTCGGCGTCGGCGAGGACGATCGCGGAATCGCGGCCCGAGAGTTCGAGCGTGGTCGGAAGCAGCCGTTCGGCCGCGGCCCGGGCGATGAGCCGGCCGGTCGCCGTCGAGCCGGTGAAGACGAGGTGGTCGAGGTCCTCGCGGACGAGCCGCTCGCCCTCGCTGCGGTCGGCCGGTCGCGCCTCGAGGATGCCTTCGGGCAGCCCGGCCGAACTCGCGAGTTCAAGCAGCCGCCGCTGGGTCCGCGGGCTCCGCTCGCTCGGCTTCACGACGACGGCGTTCCCCGCCGTGATGGCCTGCACGAGCTGGATGCCGAGCAGCTGGATCGGGTAGTTCCAGGTCGCGACGATCCCGACGCGGCCGAGCGGATGCCGCTGCATCTCGACGCGGGTTCCCATCAGCCAGATCGGTCCGCCCGAGAGCCGCCGCGGGGCCAGCAGGGATGCCGCCTCGCGGCGGTGCCACGCGATGCTCGCGAGGAGCGGAAGGAGGTCGGCCGCGAGGGCCTCGTGCCGGGGCTTCCCGATCTCGGCCGCGGCGAGGTCGCACAGCTCGTCCTGGGCGTCGCGGATCGATCGCTCGAACCGGGCGAGCCACGCCAGCCGTTGCCGCATCGGCCAGTCCGGCCACGCTCGGCGCCCCGTCCCGGCGGGCGGGACCGGTGCGGGCGCGGGGGCGCTTCGCTCGAGCGTCGGGGCGGAGGTCACGGGGCGGGCTCGGGAGGGTCGGCCGACTTTCGGCGGGCGTGTCGCTTCGATCCGGCGTTCCGACGGATTCGCGAATGCGGGAAGACGGTTCGAATCCGCGGCTTCAGCCCCCCCGAACCCTCGCCGCGATGATCGCCCCCGCCCCCGTCGCCGTCCCTGGCCGCCCCTCCACCCCCCGTACCCCCCGCGTGGCCATCGTCGGGGCGGGCCCCGGCGGCCTCGCCGCCGCCATGCTGCTGGCGGCGGCCGGCACCGAGGTCACGATCTTCGAGGCCCACGACCGCGTCGGCGGCCGCACCCGGCGGCTCCGCAACGGCCCCTACGCCTTCGACTGCGGCCCGACCTTCTTCATGATGCCGTATGTGCTGGAAGAGGTCTTCGCCGCCTCCGGCCGCCGGCTCTCCGACTACGCCGACCTCACCCGCCTCGACCCGATGTACCGGCTGCTCATCGGGCAACCCGGCGGCGACCCGCTCGTCGTCGACGCGACGCAGGACCTCGCGAGGATGGAACGGCAGCTCTCGGCGATCGACCCGCACGACGGCGCCGCGTTCGGCCGCTTCATCCGCGACAACCGCCGCAAGCTCGAGCTCATGACGCCGATCCTGCGCAGCCCGATCCGGGGGCTCCTCGACCTCGCCACGCTCGACGCGATCAAGGTCGCGCCGTGGTTGAAGCCGTGGCAGTCGCTCTACTCGTACCTCTCGGGCTACTTCCGCGACGAGCGGATCCGCCTCGCCCTGAGCTTCCAGAGCAAGTACCTCGGGATGAGCCCGTTCGAGTGCCCGAGCCTCTTCTCGATCCTTCCGTTCATCGAGTACGAGTACGGCATCTGGCACCCGCGCGGGGGCTGCAACGCCCTCGTCGAGGCGATGGCCGAGGTCGCGGGCGAGCTCGGGGCCCGCGTCGAGGTGAACGCCCCGGTCGAACGGATCCTGTTCGAGGGGACGCGGGCGGTCGGGGTCCGCGTGGGCGGCCAGGAACGGCGCTTCGACCATGTGGTCGTGAACGCCGACGCGACGTGGGCGTTGAAGAACCTCGTGCCGGAGAATCTCCGTGGCGGCTGGACCGACACGGCGATCGACGCGAAGCGTTACTCGTGCTCGACCTTCATGATGTACCTCGGCGTCGAGGGCGAGATCGACCTCCCCCACCACACGATCTACACCTCGCGGACCTATCGCGAGAACCTCGCCGACATCGCCGAGCGTGGCCGCCTCAGTCCCGACGCGTCGACCTATGTCTGCAACCCGTCGCGGATCGACCCGACGCTCGCCCCCGAGGGCCACAGCTCGCTCTATGTGCTGGTCCCCACGCCGAACGCGAAGGCCCCGATCGACTGGAAGGCGGAAGCCCCGCGGCTGCGCGAGGAGACCTACGGGCAGCTCGAGCGGACCTTCCGGATCGACGGCATCCGCGAGCGGGTGCGGGCCGAGACGGTCGTGACCCCATGGGACTGGCGGGCCGAACGGATCACCCACGGCGCGACCTTCAACCTCGCCCACAACCTCGGCCAGATGCTGCACGCCCGGCCGCACCACCGGCTGCAGGGCCTCGACGGCCTCTGGCTCGTCGGTGGCGGGACGCATCCGGGGTCGGGGCTGCCGGTGATCTTCCTCTCGGCCGAGATCACCACCGAGCTCCTCTGCGACGAGGAAGGCATCACGAGCCCGATACGCCGCGGCGTGCCCAGCCGCGAGGCGATCGAGGCGCTCGCCGCCCACGACGCGGCGCCGCGCGAGCGGGTTCCGGCGAGGGCGTACGCGGCGAGCCGGTGAGGCGGGCCTGACCAGTCAGACCAGTCCTCGGAAGACCCTGCGCCCGGAACGACGGGGCCATGCCCCGTCGGGGAAGTACCCTCGAGTTGACGGTCACGCAGGCGGGGGGCGGGCGCCGGCGACGGGCCGTGCCGCGATCCGACCCCGGCGCGGACGGCTCACGCTTCCATCCGACGTTCACAGCCTCGACCGGATCTCCCAGAGATCCGGGAAGAGCGGGCGGAAGAGCGTCGCCTTCAGGTACTCGGCGCCGGGCGATCCGCCGGTGCCGGGCAGGTTGCCGATGGTCCGCTCGACCATCTTCACATGGCGGTAGCGCCACTCCTGCAGGCCCTCGTCGAGGTCGACGAGCGTCTCCGACATCGCCCGCAGGCCGGCGTGGTCGCGGTAGATGCCGACGAGCGTGTCCTGCAGCTCGCGCGACGGCTCGATCGGCTGCGCGACATCGCGGCCGAGCAGGGCCGCCGGAATCGAGTACCCGTGCGTCGGCCCGTGGTGCGCGAGGAACCGCAGGTAGCCGTCCCAGAGCGTCGGCTCGCGCAGCCGCCGCTCGAGCGTCGTCCGCTCGGGACTGCCTTCCGGATAGTTCCGCAGCGGCATCGGCCGCTTCGCGCCGAGCAGGAATTCCCATTCCCGGAACTGGCACGACTGGAAGCCCGAGGCGCTCTCGAGGAAGCCGCGGAACGAGCGGAACGAGACCGGCGTCATCGTCTCGAGGACGTCGATCTGGGCGACCATCGTCTTGAGGATGGTCAGGA
>JBIKVN010000078.1:0-12571 GCA_044356865.1 Phycisphaerales bacterium
CGCGGTCGAACCCCGCGACCTACACCGGCATCTTCGACGAGATCCGCAAGATCCTCGCGCTCACGCCCGAGGCGAGGATCCGCGGCTACGAGCCGGGGCGGTTCTCGTTCAACGTGAAGGGCGGGCGATGCGAGGCGTGCCAGGGACAGGGCGTGCGGAAGATCGAGATGCACTTCCTGCCCGACGTCTTCGTGACCTGCGAGACCTGCAAGGGGGCCAGGTACAACCGCGAGACGCTCGAGTGCCGCTACCGGGGCAAGACGATCGCCGAGGTCCTCGACCTGACCGTCGACGACGCGGCGGCGTTCTTCGCGGCCCATCCGAAGATGCACCGGATGCTGACCTGCCTGCAGGAGGTCGGCCTCGGGTATGTCCAGCTCGGGCAGGCGTCGACGACGCTTTCGGGCGGCGAGGCCCAGCGGGTGAAGCTCGCGGCCGAGCTCGGGCAGGGCTCGAGCCTGCACACGCTGTACGTGCTCGACGAGCCGACGACCGGCCTGCATTTCGACGACGTGCGGCGGCTGGTCGCGGTGCTCGGCCGCCTCGCCGACGCGGGGCACAGCCTGGTGGTCATCGAGCATCACCTCGACGTGATCAAGTGCGCCGACTGGATCGTCGACCTCGGGCCCGAGGGGGGCGACCGCGGCGGGACCCTCGTCGCCGAGGGGACGCCGGAAGAGGTCGCGGCGACGAAGGGCAGCTTCACGGGGGCGTATCTCGCGCCGATGCTGGCGCGATCGGGGCGGAAGCCCGTGAGGAAGACCGGGGAACCGGGGACGACGCCAGGGAAGAAGCCAGCGCCGATGCCGGCGCCGAAGCCTTCGAAGCCCGCGAAGCCGCCCGCCAAGAAGGCCCCCGCCCGGACGAAGGCCGCCCGCTGAGGTTGCCGGGCGGGGGGCGAACCGCGAAGATCCACCGATGCCCTTCGCCGACGACCAGACCTTCCCGCCCGGCTACCGGCTCGCCCTTCGCGAGATCACCGAACCGAAGGACACCAACCACCAGGGCAGCATCTTCGGCGGCGTGATCCTGTCGCTCATCGACCAGGCGAGCTACCTCGAGGCGCGGCGGCACGGGCGGCACCGCTGGGTCACCGTCGCGATGGAGGGCGTCGTGTTCCATGCTCCGGTCTGGACCGGCGACGTGGTGACGCTCTTCACGCGGACCGTGAAGGTCGGGCGCACGTCGGTCGCGGTCCACGTGAAGGTCGAGGCCGAGCGGTGCGACAGCGGCGAGCGGGTCGCGGTGACCGAGGCGACGGTCACGATGGTCTCGACCGACTCGCGGGGGAAGCCGATCCCGCACGCCGAGGTCGCGGCGTGAGGCGGGTGCGGATCGGGGTGCTGGTCTCGGGAGGCGGGCGGAGCGCGGTGAACCTCGCCGAGGCGATCCGCCGCGACGGCATTCCGGCCGAGATCGTCGCGGTGGTGGCGACGCGGCCGACGGTGCCGGCGATCGCGCGGTGCCGCGAGGCGGGGCTGCCGGTCGCGGTGGTGGCCGTGGCCGAGGATCCGGCGACCTTCGACGACCGGCTCGACGCGGCACTCGAGGCGGCGGGCGTCGAGCTGGTGGTGCTGGCGGGGTACCTCCGCAGGTTCCGCGTCGGGACGCGATGGACAGGCCACGCGATCAACATCCACCCCGCCCTCCTGCCCCGCCACGGCGGCCCGGGCATGTTCGGCGAGCATGTCCACCGGGCGGTGCTCGCGGCCGGCGACGCCGAGAGCGGCTGCACCGTGCACTGGGTCGACGAGCAGTACGACCATGGCGGGGCGATCGTGCAGAGGCGGTGTCCGGTGGAACCCGGGGACACGCCGGAGACGCTCGCGGCCCGCGTCTTCGCCGAGGAGCGGATCGCCCTGCCGGAGGCGGTGCGTTCGGTCGCGGGCGGCATCCTCGCGGCCCGGGCGGCTACGATCGCGCCGTGAAGTCCCTCCTTGTCGCGATCCTGCTCTCGCTGGCCGTCGCGGCTCCCCCGCCGCTCGACGCGGCGACCGCGGACGCGATGCGGCGGAAGGTCGAGCGGACGCTTGAGGCCCGGCGCTGGGACGAGGCGATCGGACTGATCGAGGAGTACCTGCAGGAGGTCGAGCGGGACCCGATCATGCTCTACAACGCCGCGTGCGCCCACTGCCAGTCCGGGCGCACCGCGACCGCGGCCTCGACGCTGCTCGAGGCGATCAAGGCCGGTTTCCGCGAGTTCGACACGATGGAGGAGGATCCCGACCTCGAGCCGCTGCGGGGCCATCCGACCTACACCGCGATCCTTGAGGCCCGCGACCGGGCGCGAACCGCACCCTCCGCGGCCCCGATCGCGGCCCTGGAGGAGTGGCGACGCCGCCACGGCGAGGGCCGCTACCGGTACGAGACCGACGCCGCCCGCCGCCTGCAGTTCGCGAGCTGCCTCGAGGATGCGAGCCACGCCGAGATGAAGGCGACCCTCGAGCGGCAGCACGACTGGCTGTCGCGGAACCTCTTTCCCAAGCTCGCCGAGTACGACGTGCTGGTCGCGATCCCGTCGCCTCGCGACGCGAAAGCCTATTTCGCCGACGCGACCACGACCGGCATCTACGAGCACTCCCGCCGCCGCCTCGTGACCCGCGACACCGGGCAGAGCCTCCAGCACGAGTTCACCCACCTCATGCACTACCGGCACATGGAGACGCTGCGGCAGACCCATCCGATGTGGGTGCAGGAGGGGCTCGCGAGCCTCTTCGAGGACTGGGAAATCCTGCCCGACGGGAACGCCCGCTTCCTGCCGAACACCCGGCACAACCTGGCCTTGCGGGCGGTGAACGCCAACGCGGTCCTGCCGTGGAAACGGCTCTTTGCCCTCGACGCGGCCGGCTTCATGGCGAAGTCGCAGTTGCTGTATCCGCAGGCCCGCTCGATCTTCGAGTTCCTCGCGGAGACCGGAGAGCTCGGGGACTTTTACGCAGCCCTGTGCGAGGTCTCGATTGGCCTGTCCAGGGAGGAGCGGGGCGTCGCCGCGGAGCGGGCCATCGAGCGGGCGTTCGGGCGTCCGGTCGCCGAGGTCGAGCGCGACTGGAAACGCTGGGTGAAGGGCCGCGGGGCGATCGACGACACGATCGGGGCAGGCGACGGAGCGCTCGGGATCGAGGCGGCGGACGAGGCGGACGGGGCGAGGATCCGGCAGACACTCCCGCGGTCGGCGGCGCGGGCGGCCGGCCTGCGGATCGGGGACGTGATCGTGGGGATCGACGGCAAGCCGGTGCGATCGACCCGGGAACTGAGGCTGGCGGTCGCGGGCAAGTCGGCGGGCGACACGATCTCGGTCCGATTCCGACGCGACGATGAGTACGGCGAGACGCCGGTGACGCTTCGTGCCTATCGGGGCAGCGTCCCCCCGGGGTGATCCGTTCCCGTATCCTGTGCGGAGAATGACGGATGGCAGCGACTCTCAGTCCAAGGCGACGGCAACGGAAGCCTTCGAACCGAAACCCTCGAAAGGACGCTTCCGGAGGTTCTTTTTTCGTGGGCTCGGAGTCCTGCTCCCGACCGCGCTGACGCTCTGGCTGCTATCCGTCGCGTTCCAGTTCGTGAACGCCAAGATCGCGGCGCCGATCAACGCCGGGGCCCGGTGGACCTTGGTGGCCCTGAGCGCCGAGGGATGGCCGCTTGAGTCGACCTTTCGGGCGGATCCGGCCCGCAT
Organism: Phycisphaerales bacterium; assembly: GCA_044356865.1. Lineage (GTDB taxonomy): Bacteria > Planctomycetota > Phycisphaerae > Phycisphaerales > SM1A02 > JBEIUL01. Next base: position 3,674 of record JBIKVN010000078.1, read on the forward strand.
CGCGGAAGCAGTGGCGGCGGCGGCGCTGCCCGGACGGACGCCGCCCGCGCCGGAGCGGATCGATCGCGAACTGCGGTCTCGCGAGGTCGACCGGTGGTGGAGCGATCGCTGGTATGTCTGGCCGTTCGGATTCGTCGTGTCGCTGGTGCTCGTCTGGCTGGTGGGAAGGCTCGTCGGGGGGTATGTCGGGACGCTCGCCTTCCGCGGGTTGGAGCGGGTCCTCCATTCCGTACCGATCGTCCGGAACATCTACCCTCAGGTGAAGCAGTTCGTGGGGTTCTTCCTCGGGGACGGCGGGGACGGGGACGGGAAGAAGTCCAAGCCGAGCCGGGTGGTGCTTGTGCCTTGGCCGCGGCCGGGGATGTGGGCCATCGGACTGGTGACGGGGCCGGCGCTCCCCGCGGCCGAGCGGGTGCCTGGCGATTCGCTGACCGTGTTCGTGCCCGCATCGCCACCCATCAGCGGCTTCACCATGACGGTGCCGAAATCGGAGGCCATCGAGCTTCCCATGACGATTGACGAGGCGTTGCGGTACCTCGTCTCCGGCGGGGTGCTCGTGCCCCCGACCGGGTCGGATCCCACCCTTCCCCATCGCCTACCCTGAAGCCATGCAGATCAACATCAGCGGCAAGCATCTCGAGATCACCCCGGCCATCGAAGAGTACATCCGGAAAAAGGCGGAGCGGCTCATGCGGCATCTCTCCGACCGGCTCCAGTCGGTCACGTTCGTGCTCGAGAAGGAACCGCACCGCAAGGGATTCCATGTGGAGGTGAAGACCGACGTCGCGGGCCACGAGGACTTCATCGCGAACCAGCGGCACGAGGACCTGTACGCCTGCATCGACCTGGTGATGGATCGGGCCGACCGCCAGATCACGGACTGGAAGAGCAAGATCCGCGACCATCGCCATTGAGCCCGAACGGGAACACCATGAAACTCAGCCAGATTGTCGTACGGAAAGCCATCCTGCCGGAACTCGCGTCGGCGAAACGGAATGACGCCATCAAGGAATTGGTCGATGCCCTGGTGGCGGCGGGCACGATCGGGCGGGAGTTGCGGGATCCGTTCGCGAAGGCCGTGATCCAGCGGGAGGATCGCGGGTCGACCGGCTTCGGCCACGGGGTGGCGGTTCCGCACGTGAAGCATGCCGCGATCAAGAAGCTCGCGGTGGCGATCGGGATCTCGAGAGTGGGAATCGACTTCAACTCGCTCGATCGCCAGCCTGTCCACTCGATTTTCCTGCTGCTGTCCCCTGAGGACCGGCCGGAGGACCACCTCAACGCGATGGAGGCCCTTTTCGGGCAGCTCGGGCAGGATCGGTTCCGCCGGTTCCTGAGGCAGGCGAAGGGCGTGGACGATGTCGTCACCCTGCTTGAGGAGGCCGACGCCGGGGCCCCGGCACGCTGAGTACTCGCGTGCGCCGGGAACGGGTCACGATCGCGAATCGGCTGGGCCTCCACGCGAGGCCGGCGATGGCGTTCGTCGAGCGGGCGAGCGGCTTCCTGGCCGAGGTCATGGTCCGAAGGACCGACTCGGAGGAGGCGGTCGACGGAAAGTCGATCATGCAGATGTTGATGCTGGCCGGAACCTGCGGGACGGAGATCGAGATCGCGGCGGACGGGGCGGATGAGGACGAGGCGGTTGCCTCCTTGGCGGCACTTGTTCGGGAGGGATTTGGGGAAGGTGAGTAGGCCGTGGGTAGGGAGGCGTTGGACAGGCCATCACCGATCCCGATCGATCGCGGGTTGACGTTGGTGGACATGAGTAGGGAGGCGTTGGACAGGCCATCACCGATCCCGATCGGTGGAGCGGCGTTGGACAGTCCAGTCCAACAGCGCGGCGAGACGAGCCGAGTCCTTGTCCGGCGGAGCACGCCGACGACCTCGCGGGCGGCCGGCCGACCGCACTGGGACTTGTCCTTGAATCGAGAACGAACGGCCCGAAGCCATCGATGCTTCCCCGGGGTACCGCGAAGTGAAGGGCCGGGGCCACCGTCGGCGATCAAGATTCGACGGCTTCTGCGAATTCCTGTCGCTACTGCCTCTCGGGACTTGGACGAGCGGACCCGCACGCACCGCCACGATGTGCTTGGTTCCTCGCGGATCCCACGCCGCAAGAGGAACCGGCATGGGAATGTCGCGGCCCGTCTCGCGACCGGAGTCGTTCCACAACACGAGGTCTTCCCGGATCGATTCGGCCGGGCTTGTCCGGCCGCCGAATCCGGCCCCTTTGATCGGTCCATTCGATGAAAGTGACCAGGCTGCACGAATGGGCCATCGCTATCGTGGCGCGAAGTCTCCATGGGTTCGCGCGACGAGGAGGTCCCGTGCGCGGCCGCATGGGCGTGAACCTAGGAGTGGGGAACTCCTTCGGGGAGGAAGGTTCCGCGAACCGACGACCCCTCTCGCCGGCACCCTCGAGGGAGTCAACCCCGCCGCCGGACGGGCCGATTCGGGGATCAACCTCCTCGTGACCGGCCGGTTTCCCTTGCGAAGCCTGCGAAGCGCGTTCCGCCTCAATGGGGACCCGCAAGCCAGACCTCTCGATAAGCAACGGGCGTACCCTTTCGCGGCGGAAGGCCTCCTCGCGCAGGGCTCTCTCATGGGTCCGCTTCGCGATTCTCCCCGACCACTCCTCATCGCTCAGGGAGCGGACGTCGGATCCGGGATCGCATGGCAGCGCGGGATCAAGCAGCACTCGGCGATAGGCCTCGACTCCTCGTCGGCACGATCCCGCGGAAATCGCGTCCGCGAGCGCCGAAAGCCGTCGCCCCATGGAAGTCCTCGGCGAATCGCACAACTCGTTCTCTGCCCCGCAGTGAACCGGGTTCAGGAGGATGTAGGCCGCCTGCATGAGCACCGAGGCTTCGTCGCGGCATCCAATCGAGCGGTACCGACCTTGCCAGAGGTGACCGGACTGCTCCTCCGCTCGGTTCCACATCCGCGAGCACGGCTCCTTCCAAAGCTTGTGAAACCAGCCGAGGTCCGACAAGCGAGATCTCCACTCGGCGATCCGTGCCGGATCCTCGACGGCGGTCCGTACGACCTCGTCCGTGTCGCCTCGCGCGACACGGCCCGGACGCGCGAGCCAACGCCTGGCGACCTCCTCGTCGGACCACGCCATCGCGAGTTCCGGCTGGGTTCTCAGCAGAAGATGTACATGATTCCGCATCACGGCGAAGTCGCATACATCGATCGCGAAGGTCCGCGTGAGACGCTCGAGCCGACGGACGACCCACTCGCACCGCTCCGCGGATTCGATGAGCGATTGCTGCCGCACGCAGCGCGAAATGCAGTGATAAACCCCGCTCACGAGCGGATCCACTTGCTGTCTCCGTGGATAGCCCACCGGCTCCTCCTTGCTGCGATCCTCCAGGATTCCAGGACTCGTCGCTGCCTGGATCCACGAACGGGAGGAAGGTAGCGGACTCGGGAGGGCGATCGGGAAATCCAGAAAAAGATCGGCCTGTCCAACTTCCGGGTCCAACTCCCGTGTCCAACTTCCGTGTCCTCAAGTCACGACCCGCTCGTGACGGCCCTGCCGTCCCATGAGCCCACCCACCGCTTCCCGCGGCGAGATCTCGCCCGCGAGGATTCGCCCGACCGCCGCCGAGATTGGCATGTCCACTCCGGTCCGGTGTGCCCAATCGACCACCGCCGCCGCGGTCGCGACTCCCTCCACGACGCTTGACATTACGGCCAGGGCTTCCTCCGGCGTCCGTCCCCCGCCCACGAGCTCGCCGAAACTGCGATTGCGGCCCTCCGGCGAGAAACATGTGGTTGCGAGGTCACCCACCCCCGCCACGCCATAGAACGTTTCCGCCTTGGCCCCGAGGGCGACGCCCAGGCGGGAGATCTCCGCGAGGCCCCGGGCGAGCAGGGCCGACTTGGCGTTGTTCCCGAGACCGAGCCCGTCGATCATGCCCGCCGCGATGGCGATCACGTTCTTAACCGCCCCCGCCAGTTCCACCCCCGTCAGATCGTCGCTCGAGTACACCCGCGTCCACGGCGAGCTGCATGCTTCGCGACACTGCTCCGCAAACCCCGCATCTCCGGACGCCACCACGAACACCGCCGGCAGGCGACGAGCCAGCTCCGCCGCGATCGACGGGCCGCTCAGGGTCGCGATCCTCCGCTCCCCCACCGAGGCCCTCAGGATCTCGCTCGGCCGAAGGCGACTTGCCGTTTCAAGCCCCTTCGCCACATTCAGCAGCCCCGCATCCCGAGGAAGGGCGGATCGGATTCGCTCCATGGTCGACCGGATGAACTGCGTCGGAATGGCATTGACCACGAGGTCCGCCCCGGCCAACGCCTCCGCCGCATCGGCAGTCACCGCGATCGCGTCCGGCAATCGAAAATCCGGAAGACGCGATGACGACCGGGACTTCTCCAGCCCGGCCGAGCCCCCCATCGGGCACCAAACCGCGACATCCCGAGTCAACTCCGCGGAGGGAAACGCCAATAGGTCGGCCATGACCAGCCCCATCTGGCCGTCTCCGAGGATCGCGACGCGTCGAACCATCATGGCCTGTCCAGAATACGGGGATGCCGCCGATTCACCATGAGGTGCTACCCTTCCGACTCCGTCTCCCCGCCCCGCCGGCACCGCAGCCACGTTGCCCCCTCCCCCGATGTCCGACCTCTCTCTCGCGACCGCCGATCAGGACCGCACCCCGAACAGGGACTCCTCCGAGGCCCCCGCCCGCCTCGAGCGGAGGCTCTTCGTCGCCCTCGTGGGCGGCGTCCTCCTTCTCGCCTCGTGGATCGGGCAGATCGCCCTCGGCGTCGAAAGCGTCGTCGCCGCGATCCCCGCCGCGATCGGGGCCTTCATGCTCTTTGTACCGCTCGCGAAGGGGGCGATCGACGAGATCAAGTCCGGCAACGCGTCCAGCGACTGCCTCGCCGCCCTCGCGGTGCTGGCCGCGATGGCGAACAACATGTTCCTCGCCGCGGGCTTCCTCGCGTTCTTCCTCTGGCTGTCGGAACTCATCCTGTCCCGGACCGCGTGGGGCGCCCAGCGGGCGATCCGCGAACTCGTCGAGCTGACCCCCGACGAGGCCCGCGTGGTGCAGGCCGACGGCTCCGAGCGGACGCTGCCCGTGCGGCAGGTCCAGAAGGGCATGGTCGTCCGGGTCCGGCCCGGCGAGAACCTGCCGGTCGACGGCCGCGTGGTGAAGGGCTCGACGAGCATCAACCAGGCGTCGCTCACCGGCGAGGCGGTGCCGATCGAGGCCGAGGCGGGCACCGAGGTCTTCGCGGGAACGACGAACCTGACCGGCCAGATCGAGGTCGAAGTCACGGCAGTCGCCGGTGAGTCGACGATCGGCAAGGTCGAGAAGCTCATCCGCGAGGCGGAGAGCGCGAAGGGCGTCCATCAGGAACTCATCGAGCGGCTGGCCCAGTACTACGTCCCGGTCGTACTCATGGTCGCGTGCCTGGTGTGGTTCTTCACGACCCGCAGCTCGGACGAGGCGACCCGCGGCGAGGCTGCGACGCGGGCGATCACCGTGCTCGTCGTCACCGCTCCGGGGGCCCTGCTCATCGCCTACCCGACCGCCATGGTCGCGGCCTTCGCGGCGGCGGCCCGCGTGGGCATCCTCATCAAGCAGACGAAGACCCTCGAGGCGGCCGCGACCGTCGACACCGTGGTGCTCGACAAGACGGGCACGCTCACCACCGGGAAGTTCGCGGTGAGCCGCCTCGCCCCGGCGGAGGGCGTCGAGGGTGCGGCCCTCCTCCAGGCCGCTGCCGATGCCGAGCAGAGCTCGAACCATCCGCTCGCCCGCTCGATCCTCGAGACCGCGACGCGGGCCCGCATCACGCCAGCCACGATCACCGGCTACCGCGAGGTGCACGGCCGCGGCGTCCAGGCCGAGACCGCGGCCGGGACGCTGCACGCCGGCCGCTCGGCGTGGCTCGTCGAGCTGAATCCCGCGATTGCCCCGCTCGTCGCCGCGGTCGAGGAGAAGATCGACGGCATGTCGGGCGTGCATGTCATGCTCGGCGACCGCTACCTCGGCGCGGTCGGCCTCGAGGACCGCCTCCGCCGCAACGCCCCCGAGGTCATCACGCGGCTCCGCGAGCTCGGCGTCCGCCGCATCGCGATCTTCACCGGCGATCGCCTCCCGGTCGCCAAACGCGTCGGCCAGTCGGTCGGCGTCGACGCGATCGAAGCCGAGTGCCTGCCCGAGGAGAAGCACGCCGAGCTGAAGTACCTCCTCCAGAAGGGCCATCGCTGCCTCGTGGTCGGCGACGGCATCAACGACGGGCCGATCCTCGCGAGCGCCGATGTCGGCGTGGCGATGGGCCTCTCCGGCTCGGACATCGCGACGAACAGCGCGGGCGTCGCCCTCATGAACGACGACCTGCGGCTCGTGCCGTTCCTCGTCGAGATCGCCCTTCGGACCCGGGCGATCGTGACGCAGAACATCGTCGCGGCCCTCGTCCTCGCGGTGATCGGCCTCGCCCTCGCCGCGACCGGCCAGATCCAGATCTGGGTTACGCCGTTCTACCAGGCCGCCGCGTACATCTTCGTCATCGCGAATTCGCTGCGTCTGGTGCGCTTCGGCGAGGACTTCGCCGACTCCGAGCAGCTCCGCCGCGAGGCCGAGGCCGCCCGGGCCGTGAAGCCGGTACGCGGGAAGGCCCCCGCGGCGACGGCCTGACCGCCATGCGCTGCCCCTCCTGCGGCATCGATCGCGACAAGGTCATCGACAGCCGGGCCGCCGACGACGGCGCCGCGATCCGCCGCCGCCGCGAGTGCGAGGAGTGCGGTCGGCGGTTCACGACCTACGAGCGGATCGAGCGGGCGGCCCCGCTCATGGTCATCAAGCGGGACGGCACGCGGGTGCCCTTCGACACCGATCGGCTCGCCCGCGGCGTCCTCATCGCCTGCGGCAAGCGGCCGATCCCCGTGGTCGACCGCGAGGCCCTCGTCCGCGAGGTCGAGGAGAGCCTGCAGCGCGACTTCGAGAAGGAAGTCGAGAGCCGCGAGATCGGCCGCCGGGTCGCCGCCCGGCTCCGCGACCTCGACTCGATCGCCTACATTCGCTTCGCGAGCGAGCACTACGACTTCAAGAGCCTCGACGACCTGATCGACGCCGCGAGTCGCCTTCGGGACCAGCCGCGGGACCTGCCGAACCAGAGGCCGCTCTTTCCGGAAGGGCAGGCGTGAGCGGGCGGCATCCGCTCGTCGATGCGGCGAACTTCTTCGCGGTGGCGAAGGTCGAGTCACTGCTGGCCGCCGGGGCCGATCCGAACGTCGCCGACGAGAGTGGATTCACCCCGCTCCACGCCGCCGCGTGGATGGGCGACGACGAGGGCCAGGACCAGCCGACCGGGCGGATCATCGCGGCCTTGCTGCGGGCGGGGGCCGATCCGAATGCTCGCCACGGGGAGGGCTGGACCCCGCTGCATCACGCGGTCGAGGGCGATGCGCCGAACGCCACCGCGGCCGCGGCGTTGCTCGCGGCGGGTGCCGATCCGAATGCGGTCGACGACACCGGCCGCACGCCGCTCGATGCGGCGGCCGATCAGGCCGGGCGGGAACGGGCCCTCGAACGCCTACGCCGATTGCTCGCGGCCGGAGCCGACCGGGCGGTGCGCGACGGCAACGGGCGGACCGCCCTCGACTTAACGCGGGAGGCGGCAGCCCATTGAGAAGCGGCGGTGGCGGCGGGACCGGCCGAGTTCCCGCCGATCCCCCGGATGAGTCCCGACGAGATCGCCGCGATGCTCGCAAGAAGCCTCGCGGAGGCGCGGGAGGGCGTTCGATGCCTCGAGAACGGCGGGGCCTGAGGGCCGCGGCGGGGCGTCAGGAGTCCTTTCGCACGCCGTCGAACTCGGCCCTGATCCCGTGGCGAGCGGCCCAAACCTTGAGGAATCGCACCTCTGGACAGGCCAATCACATTGGATGGACAGGCCCATCGCACCGCGTGGGCGGATCGCGCCTCTGGACAGGCGAACTGCACCGTGGACAGGCCAAGTGAAGCCTGGACAGGCCAATCGCACCACTGTGATCCTGTGGCGAGCGGCCCAGTCCTTGAGGTAGCGCACCGTGTGGACAGGCCAATTGCACCGTGTGAAGTGCACCGGCTGGACAGGCCAAGTACACCGTTCGCACCGGCTGGACAGGCCAAGTACACCGTGGACAGGCCAATCACACCCGCCAATCACACCCGCTCGAACGCCTACGGCGATTGCTCGCGGCCGGAGCCGACCGGGCGGTGCGCTACGGCAACGGGCGGACCGCCCTTGAACTGGCAGAGTAGGCGGTGGTCCGGTGGGAAGAATTCGTCGCGGCGGGACCGGCGGGTTACCCCCGATCCCCCAAACGGGGCCGGACGACATCGCCGCGATGCTCGACCGATGCAGGGCGGAGACGCGGGAAGCCGTGCGATGACTTGAGGGCGTACTGTCCGACGGGGGGCTGACTCGATCGACGGATGGCTCGACACGCGTCGGCCGTTGGCCAACGCTCCCGGCGGGGTGGCGATCGGCGGGTCGCGCGAGAAGTCTCGTGCCCGTCACCGGAAGCGCCGGCCGCGCCTGCACGGGCATCCGACGGCGAACTTGCGCCTGTACAGGCGCACGTTTGCCGTAACCCCTGAAATCCGGTGCTAGTTTCTCTCGAACCCGGCGGGATTTGCCCCGGCCGTGGCAATTCGCGTCCTCGATGCGGGACCGAACCCCGTCCCCACACGCTCACCTGAAGGAGAGATCGATGCCAGCCGTCCCGTCATCCCCGCTCGCCGCCGCCGTCCTCGCCTGCTCGCTCGCCGGGCTCGCCGGCGAGGCCCACGCCTCCCTGATCATCAACATCTACCAGGACGGCGCGGACGTCCGGTCCACCGTCAGCGGGTCGTTCAACACCGGGATCGCGCCCGGCTCGACGGGCTT
>JBIKVN010000296.1:0-3543 GCA_044356865.1 Phycisphaerales bacterium
AATCGTGCCGGCGAGCGAGCCGCCGCCGAGCTGGACCCCGATCGCCTCGCCGACCGAAGGCCGCCAGATCTCGGTCTCGCCGAGGCGGGCGGGCACGATCCACGCGGCCCCGATCGAGCGCTCCTCGTTCTCGTCCTTGTAGAAGCCCGGCTGCCGGAAGGTGCTCGAGGTGAAGCAGATGACCGAGTCCGGCTGGTTCACGCCGCCGACCCGGTTGGCGACGATGCGGCCCTTCACGCTGGTGCCGCTGGCTTCGGTCCAGGTGGCGTTCCCGAAGGTGAGCGTCGGGTTCGCCTCCGGCCCCGAACCCGTCATCGTCCACCATCCGCCGAGGTAGTACGCGTTGTAGCCGTAGGCCGGCTGGCTTGACGCGACCGCCATGCCCGCGTCGTTCTGGCCGCCGCCGGCGTCCTTCACGGTGTAGGCGAAGTCGTCGTTCGCCTCGAGGTAGCCGTAGAGCACCTCCGGCGAATGGTCGAGGTAGGGCAGGAGGCGATAGGGATAGGTCCGGGCGTACGGGGCGGGCACGCGGTCGCCCGACTTGTCCTTGTACTTGACCTTCCACGCGGCCTGCACGCCGTCGTCGAGGTATCCCGGCAGGCACGCGTCCCCGTAGGTGCTCGCGTACTGCATCCACCCCTGGCCGACCTGGCGGATGTCGCTCGCGGCCTTCGTGCGACGGCTGGTGCGTTGGGCTGACTGGAGCCCGGCGAGCAGCAGGCCCATCAAGGCCACGATCACCGCGATCACCACGAGCATCTCGACGAGGGTGAAGGCGCGGCCGGGACGACGGGAGTGGGAAGGCATGCTCGATCCGGGAAAGTGTCGGCGATGGCCCGACGGCCGGGCTCGGCGGACTATACCTACGGCGCCGTCCGGTTCCGCGCCGCAGCGAAGTTCCCGATCGCCGCCGGAACCGGCCTCACCGGCCGCCGACGGTGACCTTCTCGACGAGGCCGGCCGCGATCTTGGCCGCCCCCGAGCCGAGTTCCCCGAGGGGATCGGGCGGGACGATCTCGACCTTCTTCTCGCCGAGCCGGGCCTCGCCGGCCTTCACCCGGGCCTCGAACGAGCGGCACTCGGCGAGCAGCCGGTCGAGGATCTCGGCCTCGGGCACGTTCGCGACCCGCTCGCCCTGGACATAGATGATCCCGCGGCGGTCGCCGGCGAAGACCGCCACATCCGCCCCCTCGGCCTCGCCGGGACCGTTCACCACGCAGCCCATGACCGCGACCTTCATGGGCAGGGTGATCTCGCTCGTGAGTTTCCGCTCGACATCCTTCACGAGCGAGAAGAGATCGACCTGGATCCGCCCGCAGGTCGGGCAGGCGATGAGCTCGACGCCCTTCCGCTCGCGCTTCCCGAGGCAATAGAGGATCTCGAGCCCGTCCTTCACCTCGTCGACATGGTCGCTCGCGTAGGAGATCCGCAGGGTGTCGCCGATGCCGTTCGCGATGAGGGTCGACAGGGCGGCGACCGAGCGGATGGTCCCGGTCGACTTCGGGCCGGCGTGGGTCACGCCGAGGTGCAGCGGATAGTCGAAACGCCGCGAGATCTCGGTGTAGACATCGATCACGAGCGAGGGGTCCATCGACTTCGCGCTGATCGTGATGTCGTGGAAATCGCGGGCGTGGAAGATGTCGAGGTACTCCTCGAGCTTGGCGATCATGAGGGCGAGGAGGTGCCCCGAGCGGTGGCCGGCGAAGTACTTGCCGAGCTCTTCCATGCGCTTCTGCTTGTCGCGCCGCTCGATGATCGAGCCCTCGTTCACGCCGATCCGGATCGGCAGGCCCCGCTCCTTGCAGGCGTCGATGACCGAGTTGACCTGGTCGCGGTCGCTGATGTTGCCGGGGTTGAGCCGGATCTTGTGGACGCCCGCCTCGATCGCCTCGAGGGCCCGCTTGTAGTGGAAGTGGACATCGGCCACGATGGGCACGTCGACCTGCGGCAGGATCTGGGCGAGGGCCTCGGTGTCCTTCCGCTCGGGCACCGCGACGCGGACCACGTCGGCCCCGGCCTCGGCGTAGCGGCGGATCTCGGCCACGCAGGCGTCGATGTCGTAGGTGTAGCCGGCGGTCATGGTCTGGACGGAGATCGGGGCGTCGCCGCCGATCGTGATGCGACCGACGCGGTCGTCGCCGAGGGTCACCGGACGGGTCTTCCTGCGGGGTTCCATGGGAGGCGGATGGTAGCGGGGGCGGCATGGCGGTTTCCCGTTAGCATCCGCGGGCGGTCCGGGGGAAAGCGGTCAGCGAGCCCTTCCCTTCCCCCGGAGACCCTGAATGAACGCGACGGCCACGGCGAACGCCCCGAGCCCGCCCCTCTACGTGCGGACGCGGCTCTCGATCATGATGTTCCTGCAGTTCGCGATCTGGGGCGCGTGGCTTCCGATCCTCTACCCGTTCCTGATGGGGCACCGCGGTTTCTCGCTCGACCAGACCGGGCTCTGCCTGATGGCCGGCGCGGTCGGTGCGGTCTTCGGGCCGTTCATCGCCGGGCAGCTCGCCGACCGGAGCTTCCCGACCGAGCGGCTGCTCGGAGCCAGCCACCTGATCGGCGCCGTGCTGGTCTGGCTCCTCGCCGACGTCTCGGCGTTCATGCCGTTCCTGGTCCTCTCGTTCGTCTACGGGCTCGTGTACGCCCCGACGCTCGCCCTCACGAACTCGCTCGCCTTCGCCCACCTGCCCGACCGCGACCGCGACTTCGGGCCGGTCCGGCTCTGGGGCACGATCGGCTGGATCGCGGTGGGCATCGCGGTCGGGCAGATCCTGCTGCGGCAGTACACGCCCGAGGGCGGCTCGGCCGAGGAGGTCGCCGCCGCGCAGAACGCGGGTCGGGCCGTCGCGTTCAAGCTTTCGGCCGGGCTCGGCGTGCTCATGGGCCTCTACTGCTTCACGCTGCCCGCGACTCCGCCCGCGTCCGGGGCCCGGCAGAACACCGCGTGGGCCGAGGGCATCGGCGAGGTCTTCAAGCGACCGCTCTGGGCCCTGTTCCTCGTCGCGATCCCGATCAGCATGGTGCACCAGTTCTACTTCGTGTTCACGAGCGACTTCGTCGGGAAGATCCAGAACCAGGCGGCGAGCGCAGGGGCCGACCGGTTCTCCGCGGCGGTGAATTCAGTCCTCGGCGTCGGCGGCGGCGGGCTCATGACCATCGGGCAGATGAGCGAGATCCTCGTCCTCGCGGCGCTGCCGTTCCTGGTCAAGGCGTTCCCGAAGAAGACGATCCTCGCGGTCGGCATCGTGGCGTACGCGGTCCGCATGGCGATCTTCGCCTACTTCCCGTCGCTGCCGATGGTCCTCGTGGGCGTGGCGTTGCACGGCCTCTGCTTCGGGTGCTTCATCGCGGTGGCGTTCATGGTCGTCGACGAGTGGACGACCTCGGACATCCGGGCGACGGCGCAGAACCTGTTCAATCTCGTCATCGTCGGCGTCGGCATCATCGTCGGCAGCCTCTTCGCGACGAGCGTGGTCGGGAGGTACGCGTCGCTGCCGGACGGCGGGGGCCTCGACTACGCGAAGCTCTTCTCGGTGCCGATGTGGA
>JBIKVN010000079.1:0-12561 GCA_044356865.1 Phycisphaerales bacterium
GGCACGGTCGGAGTGCTCGTGGCACCGGTCCTCGGTTTCGCGCTTCTCGGGCTGGCCTGGATCGGCGTCGGACCGGAGCCGCTCGTCCACGTCGTTCGGGAGACTCGCCACTCCGCGCCGGACAGCTCGATCGCCCAACGCCTGTTGTGGTGGCAGGCGTCGTGGGACGCCTTCCGCGAGCATCCCATCGCCGGCCTCGGCACGGGCGCCACCGCGACCTGGTTCGATGCCAGTCCGCGGATCGCCGAGTACGCCGCCGGGGTTCCCGGGCGGGATCGGACTTTCTTCACGGCTCCGCATCCCCACTCGGTCTACTTCCTGACCCTGGCCGAGCAGGGTTTGGTCGGTGTTCTCCTGATGCTGGCGACCTTGACCTGCACCCTCCGGGCGGCGTGGCGAACGGCGCGGGTGCGGCCACTCGCCTGCGGGCTGCTGGCAGCCATCGTCGCGTGGTGGGTGGCCGGCGGCTTCGAGAGCGTCAACCTGCCCGCCCGGCTGGTCGCCCCGCTGATGGTGGTCTCGGCGTTCGCGTGCCTGCCGCGGGGCCACGACGTCGGGCTCGCGCCCGGTCCCGCCCGTTGAATCGACGGGGAACGGACGATGCCCGCTACCTTGCGTCCCGCGCATGTGCGGCTTGGTGGGCTTCATCGATCACTCGGGCCTGGTCGGCGATCGTCGGTCGGCCGGGGAGACGCTGCGCCGCATGAGCGACGCGATCCGGCACCGCGGGCCGGACGATTCCGGAACCTTCTTCGATGAGGCGACCCGCTGCGGCTTCGGCTTCCGGCGGCTGGCAATCCTCGACCTGAGCGTCGAGGGCCACCAGCCGATGGCGAGCGCCTCGGGCCGCTTCACCATCGCCTTCAACGGCGAGGTCTACAACTTCGGCGAGCTGCGGAAGGAACTCGAGTCGCTCGGCCATTCCTTTCGCGGCCACTCCGACACCGAGGTGATGCTCGCGGCCTTCGAGCAGTGGGGCGTGCGGGCGGCGGTCACGCGGTTCGTCGGCATGTTCGCTTTCGCGGTGCTCGACGCCCGCGAGCGGACGGTGACGCTGGTGCGGGATCGTCTCGGGGTGAAGCCGCTCTACTGGGGATTCGCCGGGGCGACGCCGCCGGGCACGCCCGTCTTCCGGAACGAGGCGAGGCGAACCCTGGTCTTCGCGTCCGAGTTGAAGGGCCTCCGGGCGATGCCGGGCATGCGGTTCGGCGTGGATCGTGCGGCGCTCGCGCTGTACCTGCGTTTCGCCTACGTGCCGACGCCTCACTCGATCCACGAGGACGTGCGGAAACTGCCGCCGGGCCATCTGCTCACCTACCGCCTCGACGACGGCGAGGCGCGGCTCGAACGCTACTGGTCGGCCAAGGAGGCAGCCGAGCGCGGCGCCCGCGAGCCGTTCCGCGGCGACGACGAGGACGCGATCGACGCGGTCGACGCGGCGATCCAGGATTCGGTGCGGCTGCGGCTGGTCGCCGACGTGCCGCTGGGTGCGTTCCTCTCGGGTGGCATCGACTCGTCGGTGGTGGTGGCCGCGATGCGTAGGCTCTCGACCGGTACGGTGAAGACCTTCACCATCGGCTTTCGCGAGTCCGAGCTGGACGAGTCGCGCTACGCCCGCGAGGTCGCCCGGCACCTCGGCACCGAGCATGTCGAGCGATTCGTCTCGGGCGAGGAGGCCCTCGCCCGGATCCCGTCGCTGCCCGAGATCTGGGACGAGCCGTTCGGCGATTCGTCGCAGATCCCGACGCTGCTCGTGAGCGAGACGGCGAGGAACGCGGTGACCGTGAGCCTCTCGGGCGACGGCGGGGACGAGCTGTTCGGCGGGTACCACCGGTACCAGTGGACGCAACGGGTCTGGACCGGGATCTCGTCGCTGCCGCGGCCGCTGCGGATGCTGGCCGCCGCCCTCGCCCTGCGCACCCCGGCGGGATTGCTCGACCGGATCGGCACGCCGATCGCCCGATCGCTCCCGGGTTCGTTTTCCCTGGTTGAGCCCGGCACGCGGCTGCACAAGCTCGCCCGGCTCGCGAAGGCGGACGACCCTTGGGAGATGTACCTGCGGCTGTGCACCTTCTGGAACGACGAGCCCATCGCCCTCGGCGACACGACGGGACGCGACCCGCTCATCATGCGGCCCGACTGGCTCGCCGACGTGCGCGATCTCGAGATGCGGATGATGCAGGCCGACATGGTCTCGTACCTCGTCGACGACATCCTCGTGAAGGTCGACCGGGCGAGCATGGCGGTCGGGCTCGAGGCCCGCGAGCCGCTGCTCGACCATCGGCTGGTCGAGCTGGCCCTGCGGATGCCGACCCGCTTCAAGGTGCGCGACGGCGAACGGAAGTGGGTGCTGCGTCGCGTGCTCGAGCGGAGCGTCCCCCGCTCCATGTTCGAGCGGCCGAAGATGGGATTTGCGATCCCGCTCCAGCAGTGGCTGCGCGGCCCGCTGCGGGAGTGGGCCGACGCATTGCTCTCGCCCGAACGGCTCGCCCGAGAGGGCTATCTCGACCCGGGACCGGTCACCGCGGCGTGGACGCAGGTTCGCGAGGGCCGGGGGCGGCGGGCCCACGACCTGTGGAACGTGCTGATGTTCCAGGCCTGGCTCGACCGCTGGGGCGACGCTCGCTGAGACCACCCGCCAAACCCGGGGCTTTCCCGCCCGCCGCCGGCGATCCCGCTTCCGCGGGCCCCGGCCCGATACCTTCCGGACCATGGCCGTTCTCGTCACCGGCGCCGCCGGCTTCATCGGTTCGTTCGTGTCGCACCGCTTGCTGGACCGCGGCGAGACGGTGGTCGGTCTCGACAACCTCAACGACTACTACGACCCGACGCTCAAGGAAGCCCGTCTCGACCGCTTGCGGGCCCGGGAGGGATTCTCGTTCGTCCGGCTCGAGCTCGCCGACCGCTTGGGCCTCGAACGGCTCTTCGCCGAGCATCGCTTCGACCGCGTGGTGCACCTGGCGGCGCAGGCCGGCGTGCGCTACTCGATGACCAACCCGCACGCCTACGTCGAGAGCAACATCGTGGGCTTCCAGAACATCCTCGAGGGCTGCCGGCATAACGGCTGCAAGCACCTCGTGTACGCCTCGAGCAGTTCGGTCTACGGCGGGAACTCCAAGCTGCCCTTCTCGGTGCACGACAACGTCGACCACCCGCTGTCGCTCTACGCGGCCAGCAAGAAGGCCAACGAGCTGTTCGCCCACTCGTACAGCAACCTCTTCAAGCTGCCCACGACCGGCCTGCGGTTCTTCACGGTCTACGGGCCCTGGGGCCGGCCCGACATGGCGCTCTTCCTGTTCACGCGGAACATCCTCGCGGGCAAGCCCATTGATGTCTTCAACCACGGCCGGCACACCCGAGACTTCACCTACATCGACGACATCGTCGAGGGGATCCTCCGCACGCTCGACCGGCCGGCGTCGCCGGATCCGTCGTTCGATCCGGCCCATCCGGATCCCGGCACGAGCGACGCCCCGTGGCGGGTCTACAACATCGGGAACGGGCGGCCGGTGCAACTGCTCGAGTACATCCGCGTCCTCGAACGCGAACTCGGCCGGAAGGCCGAGATGAACCTGCTTCCGCTGCAGCCCGGCGACGTGCCCGACACGAAGTGCGACACCGAGACGCTCGAGCGCGATACCGGTTACCGACCGGTGACGACCGTCGACCACGGTGTCGCGCAATTCGTGCGTTGGTACCGGGAGTACTACCGGGCCTGAGCCGGGGCTTCCGACGGCCGGGGCGGCGACCCGTATCATCCGCCCCCCATGGCCTCGGTCGTCTTCTACTTCCAGGTGCACCAGCCGTACCGCCTCCGGCGGTACTCGGTGTTCGCGACCGACCCGTTCTACTTCGACAACGACGAGAACGCGCGGATCATGCGGAAGGTGGCCGACAAGTGCTACCGGCCGGCGACCGCGCGGATCCTCGACCTCGTGCGCCGGCACGACGGCCGCTTCCGTGCGGCGTTCTCGATCAGCGGCACCTGCCTTGAGCAGATGCGGGCTTGGTGTCCGGATGTCGTCGACCTCTTCAAGGCCCTCGCCGAAACCGGGTCATGCGAGTTCATCAACGAGACCTCGCACCACTCGCTCTCGTTCCTCTACTCGCGGGCGGAGTTCGACGAGCAGATCCGGGTGCAGGAACGGATGGTCCGGGACACCTTCGGGCAGGTCCCGACCACCTTCCGCAACACCGAGCTCATCTATTGCGACGCGCTGGCCGAGCACATCGCGGCGCTCGGCCGGCACCGGACGATCCTCTGCGAAGGCGTCGACCGCCTGCTCGGCTACCGCTCGCCGAACTACATCTACGTGCCGCCCCGCACCGGGAACCAGGCCGAGGACCTCGACGGCCGTCCGCTGCGGCTGCTGCTCAAGAATTACCGCCTGTCCGATGACGTCGCGTTCCGCTTCTCGAACCGCGGCTGGAAGGAATGGCCGCTCACCGCCGAGAAGTTCGCCCACTGGGTGAACCAGATCAACGGCGACGGCTACGTCTGCAACCTGTTCATGGACTACGAGACCTTCGGCGAGCACCAGTGGGCCGACACGGGGATCTTCGAGTTCCTCGACGCCCTGCCCGGCAAGGTCTACGACGCGAATCCGGGGCACAACGACTTCGAGACGCCGCGACACGCGGTCTCGCGCTACGAGCCGGTCGGCGAGTACGCGGTGCCGACGCCGATCTCGTGGGCCGACACCGAGCGCGACCTCTCGGCGTGGCTCGGCAACCCGCTGCAGGACGGCGCGGTCGCCGCCCTGTACGCCCTCGAGGGTCCGGTGAAGGAACGGCACCGCGCCGGCGACCCGTACGTGCTCGAGGACTGGCGGAAGCTCACCACGAGCGACCACCTCTACTACATGTGCACGAAGTACTGGGCGGACGGCGATGTCCACAAGTACTTCTCGCCGTACGACAGCCCGTACGACGCGTACATCAACTTCATGAACGTGCTGGACAACCTGAAGGTCCGCGTCGGCGCCTGAGCCCGCGGACGGGAGGATGATCTCGATGGATCGCGCCGAACTCGCCCGCCGCATCGCCGAGGCTTCGCTGCTGCGCGGCACCTTCACCCTGCGCAGCGGCCGCACCAGCAGCTACTACCTCGACAAGTACCTCTTCTCGACGCAGCCGGCGATCCTCGCGGAGCTCGGGCGGATGTTCGCGGCCCGGTTGCCCGCGGGCACGCAGCGGCTCGCCGGGGCGGAGCTCGGCGGCATCCCGCTGGTGTCGAGCGCCAGCATGGCCTCGGGCCTGCCCTGCCTCTTCGTGCGCAACGCGAAGAAGGACTACGGGACCGCCAAGCAGCTCGAGGGGAAGCTCGAGGCGGGCGACCGGGTGACGATCGTCGAGGACGTCGCGACCACCGGGGGACAGGCCCTCGAGGCGGCGAGAGTGCTGCGGGACGGCGGGGCGGAAGTGCTCGCGATCCTCGCGACGATCGACCGGATGGAAGGCGCCCGCGAGAACATCGAACGGGAAGGCATCCGCTTCGATGCCCTCTTCACGGTGCAGGACCTCGGCGTCACGGGCTGATCGCGACGGGTCTCCGGGCGAGCCAGGCGGCGGCGATCGCGCCCGCCGGGACCGTGACCGCCAGCTCGGCGGCCCGACCCACGAGTTCGGCCGCGATGCCCTCCTCGAGCGAATGCCCGGCGACCGCCGGGGCCAAAAGCCCGATCGCCCATTCCCGCACGCCCATCCCGTTCGGCACCAACGGCACCAGCGACGAGGCCGACGCGATGCAGGCGAAAGCCATCGCGGCATCGACGTCGATCTCGCGGCCGATCAGGGCGAAGGCGAGGAGATATCGCCAGGTGAGAACCCCGAGCTCACCCAGCCGGCCGAGGGCGGCGATCGCGTACGGCCGAAGCCCGGGCGAGACCGTCGCGAGGAGGACCGAGAGGCCGCCGGCGAGGAAGGCCGCGGTGCCGGGCAGGCCGGCGCGGTCGGCGAGCGGCACGAACAGGACGACCAGCGCCACCACGGCCGCCGACAGGCCCGCCGCCTCCACGGTCACCCGCACCGATGCCGCCAGCGGGACCGCGCGGCGGACCCGGAGGTAGGCGATGCGGCCGACGAGTCCCGGCCGCAACGGCAGGAAGTTCGCGGCGTTTGCCGCGGCGATGAGGGCCGACATCTCGAGGAGCGGTACCGGGACGAAGCGCCGGTAGAGCCACCAGAACACGAGACCGCTCAGGAACAGCTGGGCCGCGCACCCGCCCAACAAGGCCAGCAGCGTCCACGGCGAGGCCGATCGTAACGACGCCAATGAATCGACGACCGTCTCGCGGTTCCACGCGAGGGCGAGGATCGCCGCCGCCAGGGCACCGATCCCGAGGCCGGTCGCCAGCACCTGGCGCCGCCGCCCACCGCCGAGGAGCAGTGCCGCCAGCGTCCCTGTTTCGCTCACGGGGTGATCGACGGCGAAAGGTTGTAGTCCCGGCGCAGGATTTCCTCTTCGCGCTGCAGCATCAGCTGGACCACCCGCCCGTAGCGGGCGATCACCGGGTCGCTCGAGGCGATCGCGGCCTCGACCACCGGATCGGACGAGCGGTCGGAGCGACGGATGAGGTAGGCCAGCCGCACGAGCGGATCGGGCGAGTCGCGTATCGCGTCGAGCGCCGGCCGCATCGGCGCGATGGTGTTGGGCATGATCGCCAGCAGCCACGCTTGGCTCGCCGTGTCGAGTTTCGGCATGACCTCGGTGAGCAGGTCCCAAACCGGGGCGAGGGCTTCGACGGTTTCGGGCTTGAGACCGGAATTGGGCTGGGCGGCGCGGAAGGCCGCCGCCACCAACTGGGCGAGATTCGCCAGGTCCTCGGCGGTCTCGGGGCTCCGGAGACGCCCGATCGCGGCGCTGATCCACTCCGGGCTCATGCGTACCCCGTCGGCCCGCAGCTGCGGCGCGTCGATCCGGTCGCCGAGCATCCCCGACTTCATGCCGCCGGCGGTCGCGACCCAGTTCAGGTAGCACCGCATGGTGGTGCTCGAACCGGTCGCGCAGAAGGTCGAGATCGCCTCGCCGACCTCGGTCGCGCTGAGATCGACGGTCATCGACTGCGTCGAACGCGGCGGCAGCACGAGCACGCGGTCGATCCCGAGCATCTGGTACGGAAGCTCCGCCGCGGTCGGCCGCCCCGCCGACGAGACCGCGACCTGCGCCGCGACCATCGGCCGCACCGGGCCGCCGGGCGAGAGCGCCAGCGGGAACCGCGAGTTGTTCACGATCTCGAAGGTCACCGGGATCGGCTCGAACGCGTCGACGAGGGCCTCCGGGACGCGACAGCGAAGCAGCACCGGCGAGCGGTTAGGGTCGAAGAGCTGGTCGAACTCGGGGGGAACCGACGCCGCGATGCCCTCGAGCTCGGCGGCGAGCGGACTCGCGGCAATCGGCGCGCCGAGGAGGGCGGCGAGCCGCTTCCCGGCCAGGATGCCGACGAGGGTGCTGCTGGCCGACTCGTACACCCCGCGGAGTTCGGTGGCCGCGTCGCGCTTCCGGCCCAACGCCTCGAGGGCGAGGGCCCGGCCGTAGCGGGAAAGCGGATCGGCCTCGGCGAACGGCGCCAGGATCCGATCGGCACCCGCCGGATCGCCCGATCGCAACGCGATCCACCCGTCGAGCCTCGCCTGGTCGCCCTCCGGAACCTCGACGTCGGATCCCGACTTCGCCAGCAGTTCCTTGGCCTTCTCCACATCCTCGGCGATCGCCGCCCAGAAGAACGCCGAGTCGATACGAAGCTGCTGCAGATCCTCGGGCTTCATCTCGTCGCGATCGCGGGCGGTGGCCGCCGCCTCGAACGAAGCCTCGGCCTCGCGGAGCGACTTCGCGAAGTCGTCGGCGTTCCCGATCTCGCGCATGATCGCGGTACGGACCACCGCCTGCAGCCCGAGGGTCGGATACCGAACCCGCGAGAGGCGTTCGGCGTCGCCGAGCATCGCCGGATCCTGCTTCCCGAGCATCTCGCGCAGGAACGCATCCAGTTCACGCTGCCGCGCGAGCAGCAGTTCCATGGCCTCCCGCGGACGGCCATCGGCCCAGAGGGCCAAGGCCACCTCGGCCAGCAGCGGGTCGTAGACCTCGGCGGGACGGTTCACATGCACCGACTCGGCCGCGATCGCCAGAAACCGGGCCGCCCCCCGATACGCACCGTGCTCGAGCAGCAGCTGGGCGAACGCCCGCACCATGAGCTGGTCGGTCGGATTCGCGGTCATCGCGAGGGCGAGCAGTTCGGCTTCCTCGAGCGGACTCGCCGTGTTGCGGAAGTAGCCCGCGGCCATGATCGCCGCCGCGGGAAAGCTGGGGTCGAGGTTCACCGCGTCGGAGAGGGCGGCGCGAAAGCCGGCGAGGTCGCCGGTCCGCTGGAGCAGGAGCGCCAGTTCAAGCGAAAGTCGCGCCGCGACCGGTCGCCCCAGCTTCGCCACGTTCTCGGGAGCCAACATCCGCCGGAAGGCCCCGACCCGCCCTTCCGCGGTCGGCGACTGGTTGATGACATCCATGAGCCGCTGCAGGCGCACCACTTCGTCGCCGGGCGCGAGGCGGGCGAGCCGCGCGGTGGCTTCTCGTCGAATCGACTCGAACTCGGGATCGCCGGACGCCCCCAGCGTCGCCACCCCCTGCCGCATGCGCCACGCCGCCTCGTTCTCGGGATCGAGGCGGGTCGCGGCCTCGGCAAGGATGAGCGACAGCTCAAGGTCGGCGAGCGAAACCTCGTCCTTGCGGATCGCCCGTGAGGCGTACATCGCGAGGGTTCGGGACAGACGCTTCCGCGAGGCGATCCGAACCGCTTCGGGAACCTGGCCGTCCGGGGCCCCCGAAGCGATGGGCGAAGGAGCTTGGGTGGGGGCCGGCGAGGTCATCCCACCTGCCGCCGCGGCCCCCCCCCATCCGGCCAGGAGAGACGCCATGGCCAGGAACGAAGCGGTGCGACTGGACGACTCGACAGCGGTCATAAAGGGGTTTTCGGTCCCCGGACGACCGGAGCGACAGTCTCGGCGGGAACGAGGTCGGTCTCGATCCGATTCGTTGACACCATTCCTTTGCCCGGATAGCGTCCGCCCCTTCCCCGGCGACCCCGGGGCGCTTCCCCGAGAGGACCCTTTGCTCATGGCTTTTCCCCTCCGGACGCTGACCCGTTCCTTCACCGGCTGCTCGCGATTCCCCGGCTGGCGGCCGTTGGTCGCCGCCGGTGCGGTCGCGTTGGTCCAGTCGATGGCCCTCGGACAGGCCCCGAACGTCGATCGTGCCCTCCTGACCGCTTCCAGCCCGCTGAGCGGCACCCAGACCACGGCCCTCAAGGACTTCGTCTCCCGCTGGGTGTCCGACATCGCTACCGCAAGCGACCCGGCCGAGGTGACGGCGGCCCGAAACGCCCTGACCGATCCCGCCCGTGATCCGTCGGCCACCCCGATCTTCCGGCGAGCCTATTCGGGGGCCGTTCTGGCCGAACTCGCCCCGATCGTCGAGGGGAAGGATCTCCGTCGGGCGGTGAACGGCCTGCAGGTCGCACGCTTCCTGCGTTCCCCCGAGTCGGTGGATCTGATCGCGGGGCGGCTCCAGCCGACCGCCGAGCCGAACCCGGCCAAGCGACTGGCGGCGGCAAGCGTCCTGGCCGCTGCCGTGCTCGATGCCGACCTCAGTGCGGTGCAGTGCGACGGCATCACCCGAAACCTCGTGGCGGCGGCGCGGGCGGAGACGGATGACCAGGTGCTCCTTCAGGAGATGAAGGTTCTCAACGGCATCGCCCGGCGGTCCAATCTGCCCCCGGCGACCGCCGAAGCCGCGCAGGCCGCGCAAGTGGCGATCTTCAGCGGTCTTGTGCAAGGCGTCGCAAGCAGCCCGAAGGCCGACCCCCGAATGGCCTCGGTAGCTCGGGCCCTCGTCTCGCTGCGGAACCAGTGGCTTGAGTTGTCGCGGCCTCAGGCTGCGAAGTTCGGACCGACCCTCGGGCCGACGATCGGGGCGGTCCTCGAGACCGCCAACCGGCATTGGGACAGCGCTCGCGAAGATCCAAGCGTGCAGTCGGCCTACGAGATCTCGGTCGCGACCGGCGAAACCCTGCTTCGCCTCATCGACCGCACCTTGCGTCCGAATGCGTACCCGGCCCCCAAGCCCGGCGCGAAGGACGACGAGGCCCGCGTGCTTGCCTCCTCGTGGACGGGTGGCCTGAAGGACGCCTTCAGCGCCGAAGTCCAGCGATGGAACGGCATCGTGAAGGCCGCGCCGTACGCGTCGAAGTGACGGACGGCTGACGGCCGGCCGCGGCTATGCTCCGGCCGATGCGGCTGCTGGCCCCTTTTCTCCTTCTCGCCGCCGCCGTCCTGATCGCGCTCCAGGCCGACCGCCCCCGACCGCGGGCCGACGTGGTTTTCGCCCAGCGTTCCGACTTCTTCACGCTCGATCCGCAGCGGATGTCCTACCAGCAGGACCTGCGGATGGCCGCGGCGCTCTACCAGACGCTGGTCACGCTCGATCCCGACGACTGCTCGTTCCTGCCGGGGGTTGCGAAGGATTGGGAGATTTCCGACGACGGCCTGACGTATTCGTTCCGCCTGCGTGAGGACGCCCGCTGGTCGAACGGCGACCCGGTGCTGGCGAGCGACTTCCGCTACGCGTGGCGAAGGGCCCTGCTGCCCGATTCGGCCGCGGACTATTCGGGGCTCTTCCTGAACGTGGCGGGGGCCGCCGAGTTTTTCGCGTGGCGGCAGGAGGCCCTCGCGGACTTCCCGAACCGCCCTTCGCCGCAGCCGGACGACGCGGCGAAGCTCTGGTCCGAGACCGAGCGCCGCTTTCGCGAGACGGTCGCCTTCGAGACGCCCGACCCGCACACGATCGTGATCCGCCTCGTGAAGCCCGTCCCCTACTTCCTTGACCTGATCGCCTTCCCGGTCTTCAGCCCGGTGCACGAGGCGAGTGTCGCGGGCTTCACCTCGATCGACCCGACCAGCGGCCGCGTGCTGCAGAAGCACGGCTGGACGAAGCCGGGCAAGCTGGTCAGCAACGGGCCCTACCGGCTGGTCGAGTGGCGGTACAAGCGCGACCTGCGGATCGAGCGGAACGAGCACTACTGGGACCGCGCGAACGTCCCGTCGGACTCGATCGAGACCCGCGTGCTCGAGGACGCGAACACCGTGGTGCTGGCCTGCGACACGGGCGGGATCGACTGGGTCGCCGACACCCTGGTCGAGTACCGGGCCGACATGCTGGCCCAGCGGCGGGCGTACCTCGACCGGCACCGGACCGAGTTCGCGCGACTGCAGGCCGAGGGGCGCACCGTCGACGAGGCGGTGGCGGCGCTGCCCCCGCCCGGGCCGGGCGAACGGCGGAACATCCGCGGCTTCGATGCGTTCGGCACCGACTTCTTCTCGTTCAACTGCCGGCCCGAGCTGCCGGGCGGCCGTTTCAACCCGTTCAAGGATGCCCGGGTGCGACGGGCTTTCGCGCTGGCGGTCGACAAGAAGCTCATCGTCGAGCGGGTGACGCGACTCAACGAGCGGGTCGCCACCACCATGGTGCCGCCCGGCTCGATTCCGGGCTACGAGAGCCCCGCGGGTCTGGCGTTCGACCCGGCGCGGGCCCGGACCGAGTTGGCCGACGCGGGCTGGAGCGACCGCGACGGCGATGGGCTGGTCGAGGACGCCGAGGGCCGCCGCTTTCCGACGATCGACCTGCTGTTTTCCAGCGGCAACCCGCGGTACAAGAACATTTCGCTCGCGCTCCGCGACATGTGGCGGGCGACGCTCGGCGTCGAGGTCGACCTGCGCGAGAAGGAAGGCAAGCTCTACAAGGACGACCTGAAGGGCGGCAACTTCATGATCGCCCGCGGCGGCTGGTACGGCGACTACGGCGACCCGACGACCTTCCTCGATCTCGCCCGCTCGACCGACGGCAACAACGATCGCGGGTATCGCAATCCGGAGTACGACGCGATGCTCGACGCGGCGGCCGACGAGGTCGATCCGGCCCGACGGCTGGCCCGGCTGACCGAGGCCGAACGCTTCCTCGTCGAGGAGGCGATGCCGATGCTGCCGATCTGCCAGTACCTGACGATCTACATGTACGACCCGACCCGGTTCGAGGGCCTGACCGAGCATCCGCGACTCGAGCAGGAACTCGGCCGCTTCCGCGTGCGGGGCGCGCCGTGACCGCATTCATCCTGCGCCGGCTCGCGGCGGTGCCGCTCATTGTCCTGGCGGTCTACACCGTCTCCTTCACGCTGCTCTGGATCGTGCCCGGCAACCCGCTCGAGAATCCCGAGGGACGCCGCCCGTCGCCCGAGATCGTCGCGGCGATGAAGAAGCAGTACAAGCTCGACGACCCGGTCGCCTTCTATGTCGACTACCTCGGCAAGGCCAGCGGCGTGTCGTGGGCGCTCGGGAAGGCCGAGCGGCCGTTCGACCTCGGGCCGAGCCTGAAGCACCAGGACTGGACAGTGAACGAGATCCTCGCCGACGGCCTGCCGGTCTCGATGACCCTCGGCTTCACCGCGATCCTGCTGGCGGCGGCGATCGGGATCGGGGCGGGCATCATCGGCGGCCTGCGCCCGAACGGACCGGGCG
>JBIKVN010000080.1:0-12532 GCA_044356865.1 Phycisphaerales bacterium
GCCTGCCGCTCGACGACATCCCGGGCAAGTCGGACGCGGGCAGCGCTCGGATCGCCGAGTGGACGGGCTCCTCGTGGGTGGCGGTGGCGGAACTGCTGGCGCCGTCGGTTGACGCGAAGGCGAAGGACTACTTCGGCACGAGCGTGTCGATCTCGGGGGATGTCGCGGTGGTGGGTGCGCCGAACGCGGACGTGTCGGGGAAGACCGACGCGGGTGCGGCGTATGTCTACCGGAACATCGGGGGTACGTGGAGCTTCGAGGCGAAGCTAGCGCGGGCGGTGCCGGCGGCGACGGACAAGTTCGGCTCTTCGGTGTCGGTGCTGGGTGACTTCCTCGCGGTGGGCACTCCGCTGGCGAACGCGGGCGGGGTGACCGACGCAGGCGAGGTGTCGGTGTTCCAGCGGGTCTCGGGCACGTGGACGCTGGCGGCGACGGTGACGGCGGGCGTGAAGACGGCGAGCGACCTGTTTGGGCACGCGGTCGCGCTCGGCGGGAGCGTGTCAGCGCCGACGCTGGTGGTGGGTTGCCCGGGCGACGACGAGACGGGCAAGGCCGGCTGCGGCGCGGCGTACATCCACGCCCTCGCGAGTGCGGGCACGGTCTCGACGGTGACGCGGGTGATCTCGCCGGCGGCGCTGGTGGGTGCGGCGCTCGGCCGGAGCGTGTCGGTCGACGCGACGGGAGCCCGCGTGGCGGCGGGCGCGCCGATCGCGGACGTTCCCGGTGGCGGCACCGACTGCGGCTCGGTGACGGTATGGACGTTCGGCGGCACGGCGTGGACCGGCGTCGAGGTGGCTCCGGTCGACCGTGCGGCGGGCGAGAACTTCGGGGCGAGCGTGTCGCTGCGGGCGGACGGCCTGGCCTTGGTCGCAGGCTCGCCGCTCGACAGCGTGAACGGCATCGCGGGGCGCGGCTCGGCGGCGGTGCTGACCTTCGACGGCGCGGCCTGGTCGACCTACGACCGGCTGACGCTGCCGGCGGCGGGCAGCACGAGCGCTTCGAACTTCGGCCGCTCGGTCGCGTTCCGCGGCGCGTCGGTCCTCGTCGGCGGCCCGAAGCACACCCCGCCCGCGGGCGGGACGGTACGCGGGTTCGAGGGGCCGTGAGGTTGACTCACGATTCGGCCTGAATCGCGCGGGCGAAGTCCGCGGCGTCGCGGAAGCGTCGGGACGGATCCGCGTCCGTGGCCTACGCAAGCGAGTTCGCGTCCGCCGCGCCGCCATCGAGCCGTCGTGCCCAGCAGCCGATCCCGAACGCAACGGCACGGTGAACGGCGGTGGCTTTCCGCTCCTGCTGTCCGCGTGGGGCTGACTCACAGCTTCCGTCGGAAGGTCGCACGCACCGGCAGATGGTCCGACGGCCAGCGGCCGTGCGACCGACGCTCGTCAATCGTCGCCGAGACGACGGCCAGCTCCGGCGAGGCCAGAATGAAGTCGATCCGCTCGCCCGCGACCTTGTCCTTCCACCCGTTGAAAGTGCCCGATTCAGCGGCCGTGGGGTTCGCGGCGCGCCAGGCATCGACCAGGCCCCGGTCGTGCAGGGCGCGGATCGCCGCCGATCCCGGCCCGTCGTTGAAGTCCCCGAGCACGATCACCGGATCCGCCGGCCTCTTCCGCGCGGCGATCCGGCCGGCGATCACCCGCGCCCCCTCGGCCCGCGCCCGCTCGCCACGATGGTCGAGGTGCGTGTTGAAGACGTAGATTCCGCTCCCGTCCGTCCGGTCGACCAGGCGGACGAACGTCGCGATCCGCGGCAGCGACGAGTCCCACGAGCGCGAGCCCGGCGTGTCGGGCGTCTCCGAGAGCCAGAACGTTCCGTGGTCGTCGCGATCGAGCGCGTACCGGTCCGTCCGCCAGAAGATCGGGCATGCCTCGCCGCCGTCCGGTTCGGCGTCGCGTCCGCGGCTCTCGAACGCGAATCCGGGCAGGGCCTCGGCGACTTCCCGCACCTGGAACGGCAGCGCCTCCTGCAAGCCGAGGAGATCGCCGCCCTCGCGGAGCGCCTCGAACACCGATTCCCGCCGCCTTTCCCAGCGGTTCTCGCCGTCTTCGGCCGAGCCGAAGCGGATGTTGAAGCTTGTCGCGGTGATGGGCCCCGGCTCGATCGCCGCAGCGCCGCCCGCGAACGGCACGAGCCCGGCGGCGAGAAGGCCCCCGAGCCGGCCGAGCCTCCGCGATGCTCCGCTCACGCCGCACCCCGCCCCGACATCGAGACCGCGACCGCCGCCAGTACCAGCAGGAACGCGAGGTAATCGTTCGGCCGCGGCCGCTCGCCCAGGACCGCGATGGCGAAGACCGTGAAGACGACCAGCGTGATCGCCTCCTGCAGGATCTTGAGCTGCGGAGCCGTGAACGGACCGCCCTGCGAGACGTGCCCGATGCGGTTGGCCGGGACCTGCAGCATGTACTCGGGCAGGGCGATCAGCCACGAGACGCCGATCGCGAACGGAATCGACCAGGCCGCCTTCTTGAGGTGGCCGTACCAGGCCCAGGTCATGAAGACGTTCGAGCCGACCAGCAGGAGGATGGCGGTGATCGCGCGGGACATGCCGCGATGGTCGCCGCGGTCGGCCTCCCAGTCCAGCCCAGTCCAGTCCAGCCCAGCCCAGCCGCGTCAGCCGATCGACTCCCGACCGCCGACATACGGCCGCAGCGGCTCGGGGATCGCGACCGTGCCGTCCTTCCGCTGGTGGATCTCGAGCAGCGGGATGAGAATCCGCGGGCTCGCCGCCACCGTGTTGTTCAGGGCGTAGGCGAACACCGGCTTCCCGCTCTCGTCGCGGTACCGCAGGTTCAGCCGTCGGCACTGGAAGTCGCCGAGGCGGCTCGCGCTGTGCGTCTCGCCGTAGGCCCCGATCGGGATCCCGTCCGGTCCCGGCTCGCCGCGGCCGGGCATCCAGCACTCGACGTCGACCATGTCCTCGTTCTTCACGCCGAGGTCGCCGGTGCAGCACTGGAGCAGCCGGTAGGGGAGTTCGAGCGACTGCAGGATCAGCTCGACGCTCTCGAGCATGTGCCGGTGCCAGCCGCGGCTCTCGGCCTCGTCGGCCCGGCAGACCACGACCTGCTCGACCTTGTCGAACTGGTGGATCCGGTAGAGGCCCGCGGTGTCCTTGCCCGCCGCACCGGCCTCGCGGCGGAAGCAGGTCGACACCGTGCAGTACTTCCGCGGCAGGCTCTCGAGCGGCAGGATCTCGTCGGCATGGAGGCCCATGAGCCCGACCTCTCCGGTGCCGGTGAGGAAGAGGTCGTGGGCCGAGCCGCGGCGGCTCTCCTCGACGTGGTAGGCCTGCTCGCGACCGGCGGGGAAGAAGCCGGTTCCCACCATGCACTCCTCGCGGACGATCACCGGCACGCCCATCGCGGTGAATCCGCGGCGGTCGCACATGAAGTCGACCGCGTAGCGAAGCACCGCCTGGTGCAGCCGCATGCCCATGCCGGTCAGCACGTAGTGCCGGGTGCCCGACATCTTGACGCCGCGCTCGAAGTCGACGAGCCCGAGGTCGCGCACCAGCTCGAGGTGCGTCTTCGGACGGAAGCCCCGGTTCTCGACGAAGCTCCGCCCCGCGTCGAATCCCGGCGGGTTCCACCGGCGGATCTCGACGTTGTCGTCGCTCGAGCGGCCCTTCGGCACGTCCGCCGCCGGCGGCTGGGGGATCGTGAGCAGGATCGCCTGCAGCGCGGGCTCGATCTCGGCCAGTTCCCGCTCGAGGGCCTGCTGCGCCTGCTTCAGCGCCACCGGCTTCGCCTCGAGCTCGGCGACCTGCCGCTCGAGCGCCGCCTTCGCGTCGCCCGTCGCCGCCTTGAGCTGCCCCTTGAGCTTGCCGAGCTGCGGCCCGATCTCCTTCGAGATCCGGTTCTGCTCGGCTCGCGACTCCTCGAGCCGCTGCAGGATGCCTCGCTTGCGGGCGTCGAGCGCCAGCGCCCCGTCGATGTCGACGGACATGGCCTTGTCGGCCGCTCCCTGGCGGAAACGGTCGGGATTCTCGCGAAGCTGTCGCAGGTCGATCATGGGTCCTTCCGTTCGCGGTATCCGGGCGTCGCCGCCCACCGCATCTTGTCGAGCAGGGTCCGCCAGTACGAGCCGGCGGGATTGCCGACGAGTCGGGCCTTCACGCGGTGTTCGGCGAGCCGCACGCGATCGCCCGCCACGAGGGGAACGAGCCCCTGGCCGTCGAACACGACCGCGGTTCCCTCGTTCGCGCGGGCCACCTCGATCTCGAGCCGGCTCGCGGCCGGCACCACCACCGGGCGGAACGCGAGGCTGTGGGCGCAGTGCGGCGTGATCACGAACGAGTCGACATCCGGGTGGACGATCGGTCCGCCCGCCGAGACGCTGTACGCGGTCGAACCGATCGGGGTCGCCACGATCACGCCGTCGCCGGCGAGCGTCGGTCCCGGCTGGCCGTCGACGGTCATCCGCAACTCGATGAGCCGGTACGGCGGCCCCGCGGTCACCACGCAGTCGTTGATCGCGACGCCCGAGGCCTTGATCGTGCCCCCGCGCTCGACCACCTCGGCGTGCAGCACCATGCGCTCGCGGATGATCGCTCCCGGCCCGAGCGAACGCTCCGCGTGCAACGCGAAGCTCTCCGGGTCGAACTCGGCGAGGAAGCCGAGCCGCCCGAAGTTGATCCCCACGATCGGCGTGCGGCGGTCGAGCAGCCGCCGGGCCTGGGCGAGGATCGTCCCGTCGCCGCCGACCACCACCGCGACATCGGACGCGGGCGTCGCCGGAAGCGGCGCGTTGTCGGCCGGCAGGTCGGCGACGATCTCGGCGTGGGCCCGCAGCGTCGCGCGGATTCCCGGCAGCGCCTCCTCGACGCCCGGACGCTCGCGGTGGGAGAGCAGGATCGCCTTCGGTCGGCTCATTGCACCAGTCCCTTCGTGAGCCGCATGAATGCCGTCTCGAGGTCGGCCTTCTCGGCCTGCAGTCCCGCGACGCGGAAGCCGTTCGCGACCAGCCGCGACGCGATCTCCGAGGCCCGGAACCCCGACTCCGGATCGACGCTCGCCGCGATGGTCGCGGTGCCGCCGCGGTCGACGATCTCGACCCGCGTGATCCCGCGGACCTTGCGCAGCAGTTCCGCCGCCTCGTCGGTGCGCTCGTCGACGGTCACCTCGATGACCTGGCCCGCCGAGGTCCGCCGCATCACGTCGGCGACCGAGCCCGAGTAGACGAGCTTGCCGCGCTCGACGATTCCCACCACGTTGCAGAGCTCGGCGAGCTCGTGCAGGAAATGGCTCGAGATGATGATGGTCTTGCCCATCCGGCGCAGTTCCTTCAGCAGCTCGCGCATCTCGACACGGGCCCGCGGGTCGAGCCCCGATGCGGGCTCGTCCATGAGCAGGACCTTGGGGTCGTGCAGGAGCACGCGGGCGACCGCGAGCCGCTGCTGCATGCCGCGCGACAGGCCGTTCACCTCGGACTTCGCCTTGTAGCCGAGCTCGGTGAGGTCGAGCACGTCCTGCACCACCTGCTCGCGGCGCTTGCCGTGGATCCCGTAGCAGGAGGCGAAGAACGCGAGGTACTCGACGACCAGCATGTCCTCGTAGGCGCCCATGAAGTCGGGCACGTAGCCGATGATCGGACGGATCAGGTGGTTCTGGAACCCGACGACCTTCCCGTCGATCCGCGCCTCGCCCCAGGTCGGCTTCAGCAGCGTCGCGAGGATCTTGATCGTGGTCGTCTTGCCCGCCCCGTTCGGTCCGATGAAGCCGAAGCAGTCGCCCTCGTCGATCGACAGGTTGAGATTGTCGAGGGCGACGAACTCGCCGTACTTCTTCGTGAGGTTGACCGTCTCGATCATCGGCATGGCGGGTGGCCGCGAGGGGGAAGGGGGATTGTCTCAGGAACCGCCTTCGGTGGGAGCCGCCATCGCGGGCACCAGCCCGTCGATCGGGGCGGCGAGCGGACAGATCCAGCGGACGAGCGTCGTACCCTCGCTGGCGGCTTCCTCTCCGTCGACCAGCACCGGCACCGGCGACCGGGCCCCCTCGAGGAAGCCGGTCACGATCAGGCCAGGGCGGAGGAACCACGGCGAGAGGTCGAGCTCGCGGCCGAGCTGCCGCAGGGCCCGCGCCGACTCGTTGCGATCCATCGAGACCTCGGTCCAGCGCGGCGGCTGCAGCATCCAGTAGAGGCCGAGGGCCTCGAGGTTGCGGCGCCGCTGCTCGGGCGATTGGGCCTGGTCGGGGGTCATGAAGCCCCAGCCGGTCTGGAGCAGCGGCTGGTAGAAGCGGGCCCGCACCTCGCGCGAGAAGCTCCAGTCGGTGCCCGACCGGACCGCGACCGGTTCGCCGGTGAAGAGGCCGCGGGCGAGGTCGAGCGGAACGCCCGCCTCCCACCGCGGGACCACCGCCATGAACGCGTACGACGGCGCCTCGCCGACCGTCGCCGGTGAAGGCGCCGGAAGCGGCCCGGGCTGGTTCATCGGAAGCGGCGTGCGGAAGGGCGAGACCATGATCACCGTCACGTCGACGAGCGGCCCGGGCAGCCGATGGGCGATCGCCCCGGCGAGCTGGATCCGCGCCGGCTCCTGCGTGCGGTCGATCCGCAGCTCGATCGGCCCCGAACCCTCGATGGGCGCGGGCAGCCTGCCCCACGCCGGATCGATCGGCCCGAGCCGCGAGTACGCGAAGTCGCTCGTCGTGGCCCGGCTCGGTACCGGCAGGCTCGGGCCCACCGCGAAGGGCACGCGGGTCCGGTCGGGGCTCGGGTAGCGCTCGAGCGAGCCGTCCGGCGGCGGCGACCACGACCAGAGGGCGTCCCCGTCGCTGCCCTCGCCGCCAAGGGCGACTTCGGCCGGCCCGTACCCGGGAAGGAACGCCGAGAACCAGCCGTGCGTGCGCCGCGGCCCGGGACTCAGCGCTCCCGGCTCGCTCGTCGCCCCGCCTTCCGCGGCGATCGCATCGATCACGGTGAGATGCCGCACGACCGGCGCGTTCCGTCCGAGGGTCAGCCCGCCCGCCCACGCGATCGCGGTGAAGAGGAAGGCGCAGCCGGCGAACGCGATCCACGACAGCCTCTCGCGCCGGAACTTCTTGAGGATCGCGAACCCGAGCGGCCCGGCCAGCAGCCAGTAGGAACCGAAAAGCCCGACCGCCGCGAGCACGCCGAGCGCCGCCCGGCCGCTCATCCCGATCGAGCCCGAGATCGTGCCGCCCGAGCCGAGGTCGCCCTGTACCGAACGGGTCGTGGCCCGCGGCGGATCGGCCTCGAGCAGCCGCGTCAGTTCCTCGATCGAGGGCGTGTCGCCCCGTCGGCCGAGGATGCGGTTCCAGAAGACATCCGCCTGCGGCAGCGGCGTCGACTGCAGGGCCCGGCCGTTGATCGCGTCGAGATCGAGCCCGACCACCACCACGCGGCCATGCCCGAATCGCCGTTCGACCGCGATCGCCTGGCCGTCGAGCGACCCCGGCCGCGGCGTCAGGAACCCGGTTCGCATCGCCTTGCGGCAGGGCATCGCGAGCACCGGCCGTACGCCCGCGGGCAGCGAGTCGGCCGCGAACGTCGAGACCCGGGTCGTCGCCGACGGGTCGCGCAGCGTCCGGTCACGACCGAGCACCGGCAGCACCTCGCGCAGCGGCACCGCCTCGTGCCGGACCGGTGCGAGATCGGCGACCAGTTCCGAAAGCGGATGCACGCCGCGTCGGCCGAAGCCCCAGGCGTCCTGCGATTCGGGCACCGTCAGCACGAGCGTGCCGCCGCGGCGGATCCATTCGAGCAGCGCCCGCGCCTGGTCCTCGCCGAGCTGCGTCGGCAGCGACTCGGGCCCGCTCCAGACGACGGCTTGGGCCGACGACCACCCGAGCCAACGGTCGGGAAACTCCCGCGGGGCGATCCCGACCGCAATGTGCGTCACGCACGCGAGGCCGACCGGAAACGGCTCGCCCGGCGCCCGCACCCCGTAGGTCTCGAGCCCGAGCGGACGATCGCCGACGATCTGGACGAGGTCCTGGTCGATCGCCACCGGAAACGAGGGTGTCGCGCCCGAGGCCGCGGTGAACCGCGCCGCCCCGATCTCGCGAACCCGCTCCCCGTCCTCGACGCGGTACACCCGCACCGGCCAGATCCGCTCGATATCGGGCCGCGACGAGGGCGGCAGCCGCGGGTAGATCCAGCGCTCGACCCGCTGTCCCGGGTTCAGCGGCACCTCGCGCACGTACTCGACGATGTCGCCGTTGGCGTCCTCGCCCTCGAGGGCGATCTCCGCGGTCACCGCCTCGGCGAGGCCGCTCGTCACCGCGACGCGCACCCCCGCGAAGTCGCCCGGCCGATGCACGTCCCCGACCCCGAACGACACGAGCTCGACCGTCACCTGCGCCGCGGCGAACGCCGTGACGAATGCCGCGAGGGCCGCGGAAAGGCAGGCGAAACCGGGCATCCGGAGCGGCATCGCCGGAGTGTATCGCGGGCGGCTCGCGGCCCGCTCAACGCGGCAACCGAGCGAACTCCGCCAGCATCGCCGCGTGCGAGAGGATCCCGCCCCGGTAGCACGCGAGATCGAACTTCTCGTTCGGCGAGTGGACCCGGTCGTCGTCGAGCCCGAACCCGACCAGCAGCGAGTCGATCCCGAGCTCTCGCTGGATGAGCCCGACCGCGGGAATGCTCCCGCCGCTTCCGATGAGCACGGCCGGCCGGCCGTAGACCGTCTCGAGCCCGCGCCGCGCCGCCCCGAGGAACGGCGAGCCCGTCGGGACCTCGATCGCCGGGTTGAGGCCGTGCGAATGCCATTCCGCCCGGCATCCCGCCGGCAGCCGCCGCGCGAAGAACTCCTGCAGCGCCGCGTACACCCGGTGCGGATCCTGCTTGCCGACGAGCCGGCACGAGAGCTTCACCGTCGCTTCCGCGGGAATGACCGTCTTCGCGCCCTTCTGCGTGTAGCCGCCGAAGATCCCGTTGCAGTCGAGCGTCGGGCGCGACCACATCCGCTCGAGCGTGGTGCGTCCCTTCTCGCCGAAGGGCTGCGGGATGCCCGCCCCGCCGAGGTACTCGAGCTCGTCGAACCCGAGCGACTCCCACTGGGCCCGGATCTCGGCGGGAAGCTCGCCGACGCCGTCGTAGAAACCGTCGAGCTGCACCCGCCGGTCGCGGTCGTGCAGCTCGGCGACGATCGACGCGAGCGTGTTGATCGGATTCGGCAGCGTGCCGCCGAACATGCCCGAATGCAGGTCGTGGCTCGGCCCCCGCACCGTGACCTCGGCATACACCAGCCCGCGCAGCCGCGTGGTGACGGCCGGCGTCCGCGCGTCCCACATGCCGGTGTCGCTCACCACGCAGGCGTCGGCCGCGAGTTCCTTCCGGTGGGCCCGCACGAACGGCTCGAGGCTCGGGCTGCCCGACTCCTCCTCGCCCTCGAGCATCACGGTGACCGCGCAGGGCGGCGTGCCGTGCACCGACTTCCACGCCCGGAACGCCTCGAGGAAGGTCATGACCTGGCCCTTGTCGTCGACGGCGCCGCGGGCCACGATGCGCTTCCCGCCGGGGCCTTCCACGACCACCGGATCGAACGGTCCGCTCTCCCAGAGTTCCAGCGGGTCGGCCGGCTGCACGTCGTAGTGGCCGTAGTAGAGGATGCGGGGCGCGTTCCCGCCCGGTCCGGGGTGGTGAGCCAGCACCATCGGATGCCCGGCGGTGGCCACGACCTTCGCGTCGAAACCGAGGTCCGCAAGGGTCGAGGCCGACCACTCGGCCGCCTGCCGCACCTTCGGCGCGAACGCCGGATCGGTCGAGACGCTCTCGATCCGCAGGTACTCCTTCAGGCGATCGATCGACGAATCAAGGCCGCGTTCAGCGGCGGTCAGGACCGGGGCGAGATCAGGCATGGAACCTCCCGAGGGGAGGTCAGTCTACGGGTTGCCCGCGGGTTGCCCGCCGGCCACGATTCAGAACGCGGCCAGCACCGTCGCGGTCAGGGCCGCCGCGGCGACGAAGAGCACGGCCCCGGCGAAGAGCACGGCAATCCAGCGCTCGACCAATCGGCTCTCGGACGCCGCGACCGTCCGACGGAGTTCCGCCGTGGACGGCGCGACGACCAGGCCTTCCATCTCGGCGTAGGTCCGGGGCGGCCGCTCGGCGAAATCGCATCCGCATCCGGGGCAGGATCCCCGCCAGGAACGGGCCGGGCGCGGCCCACCGAACTCGCCGGCGTGGCCGCAGGCCACGCATCGGCGGACATCGAGTCCCGAACCCCTGGTTTTCAGCTTCCCGATCAACGTGGATCTACACTAACACGCGTTGCGGGCCCGACAAGCCCTTTTCCGAAACTCCAGGGGAAAGTGCGGGGCCGCCGGAGTTCCCCGGAACCATCCCGTCCCGCATGATCACGCCGAGGCCCCATGACCGAGTCCCGAACCGATCCGATCGCCTGGGCTCGCCAGCTTGACTCGCTGGCGGGATCCGCGACGGAAGGTCCGCGATGGTCCGAAGATCCGCCGGTCTCGTTGCTGCGACCGGCCCGGGACGGGCACGCGCCGGAAGCCATGCTGTGGACCGCCGCGGCGCGGGGCGGGAGTCCGGAAGGAACGCCGCTGGACCTGACGGCCGACGGTCCGCTCTGGCCGCCGGGGTCTTGGTCGGCCATCGAGGTCTGGACCGAAAGCGAGTTGTGCGGTCTGCACGCCCTCGGACGGCTTCGACGGACCAGCCCGGCGATGGCACCCGCCGTCGCCCGCCGCCTCCGCTCGGCCATCCTCTGGCATCTCGAGCACACCCAGCCGGACAACGCGACCCATCGCCCTTGGGCGGTCCATCTGTTCCTCGCGCACTCGGATCCCGAGGTCGATCTCTACGGGCAGACCCTCCTGCACAACTACGAGGCGGCCGGCCGCGGCGATCGCGATGCCGCCTGGATCCTGGCGGACGCGGCCCGCGAGATCCGGCTCGACCCCGCGGTCGCGACCCGTTGGTAGCATCGCCGGCATGAAGGAAGCCCCGATCGAGGCGATGGGTTCGGCCGAGTCGACTCCCGGGCCTCGCTGGATCCTCCGGTCGGCGTTCGCGGCTTTCCAGCCGAATCGGCTCGTGCTCGGAACATTCCTCGCCCTGCTGATCGGGGCGTTCGGGGCCCTTGCCGACCGGCTGCATGCGGCGGCCGGGGCGAAGCCGGTCGCGGCGGTCGAGGTCATCCGGAGCCTCCGCGGCGATGGATCCTTCCGGCCGGATCGGGCTTATGCCGACGTCGGGAACGGTCCGTGTGCGGCGCTGGCGGCGGGCGAGGCCACGGCGATCCGAAGCTTGGTCGAGAGCATCCTCGGGCTCGAGCCGCGGCTCGCCCTCGATGCCCTCGGTGACGCGCTCGTCCGGGCCCCGGCCGCATCGTTCGCCGCCGCCCCGTGGACGATGGCCCTCGTCACGCTCGCGTGGCTGGTGCTTGCCGGGGTCGTGGGAGGCGCGCTCTCGTGGGCGACCGCGCTCGAGGCCGGACGCTCGATCCGCGTCGGCGCCCGCGAGGCCCTCGCCGCGGTCCGGCCGCGCTGGAAGTCCTTGGCGCTCGCGCCGATCCTGCCGCTGCTTGGGGCGGCGATCTGCCTCGCTCCGGTCGCGATCCTCGGCCTCGGGCTCCGCGTGCCGATCCTCGACCTGTTGGCCGCGGCCCTCTATCCGGTCGCCCTCTTTCTGGCCTTCCTCGCCGGTTTCCTGCTCCTCGTCGGGGCCTTCTGCCTTCCGATGATGCCCGCCTCGGTCGCGTGCGGCGACGCCGATGCTGCCGACGCGTTCGTGCGGAATGCGGCGTACCTGCTTCGTGCGCCCTTCCTCTGGCTCGGGTCGGTCGCGGTCGCGCTGGTCGCCCTCGCGATCGGCCTCGCGGTGGCCGCGACCTTCGCCTCGCTGACGCTGGGCCTCGCGTCGCTGGTGAGCGGATGGGCCGAAGGCGGCACCTCGCCCGACGGGCGGTCCTCGGCGGTCGCGGCGATCCTGCAGCTGTGGGAAGGCCTGGTCCGCGCGATCCTCGCGGGCTGGCTCGTCTCGTTTGTCTTCGACGCATCCGCTCGGATCTACCTCACGCTTCGTTTCCGCTGCGATGGGCAGGATCCTTCGACCCTCGACGGCGTCACGCTGTCGGCCGGACGGCCATGAGCGGGGTGGACCCGGAGCGTCGCGACGAGATCGCCCGCCGGGCCGCGCGGCTGTTTCGGGCCGGCCGAAGTCCTTCCGTCCCCGACGCGATCGCCGAGACGCTCCGGCGCAGCCCGCCCGGCGCCCCGCGGCCGTCCGATTCGCTCGTCCGTCGTCATCTCGAGGCGATCGACGAGGAGGAGCGCGGCCGCGAAGGTCACGCGAACGAGGTCCGGAACCTCCGTCAGGCGATCGCCGAGTGGATGGAGACGCTTGCCGCCCTCCCGGGCGAGCCCGCGGTCCATGTGGTCGGGCGAGCCGCGACCGGCGAACTCGACGGCGATGTCGGGGTGCACCTTCGGGTCGCGACCGACCTGCCGATCGCCGCGCTGGCGGCCACGCTGGTTTCGCACGGAGCCCCGGAACCCGGGTTCACGACGGTGCACGGGCCGTTCGGCGACTTCGATCGACT
>JBIKVN010000297.1:0-3528 GCA_044356865.1 Phycisphaerales bacterium
CTGCACCACGAACTGCCTCGCCCCCGTGGTCAAGGTGATCCTCGGCCACTGCGGCCTCGAGGAGGGCCTGATGACCACGGTGCACGCGGTGACCGCGACGCAGCCGACGCAGGACGGCCCGAGCAGGAAGGACTGGCGCGGCGGCCGCAACGGCTACCAGAACATCATCCCCGCCTCGACCGGCGCCGCGAAGGCGTGCGCCCTCTGCATCCCCGAGGTCAAGGGCAAGCTCACCGGCATGAGCTTCCGCGTGCCGACCGCCGACGTCTCGTGCGTCGACCTCACCTTCCGCAGCGCGAAGCCGACCTCGCTCGAGGCGATCCACGCGGCCCTCAAGGCCGCGGCGGACGGGCCGATGAGGGGCATCCTCGGCTACACCGAAGAGGAGGTCGTCTCGAGCGACTTCATCGGCGACCCCCGCAGCTCGATCGTCGACGCCGGCGCCGGCATCCAGCTGAACGACCGCTTCTTCAAGGTCGTGAGCTGGTACGACAACGAGTTCGGCTACGCCAGCCGCTGCGTCGACCTGATCGCGAGGATGGCGAAGCTCGACGGGAAGGCCTGAGCGGCGGGGCGGCGGCGAATCCCGGGCGATTTCGCGGCGGATTCCCGTTCCGCCGGACCCCGTCGGTCCGATGGAATGGGTCGCATGTCGCCGTTCCAGCCCCCGGTTTCCTGCTCGCTCGAGCGCGGCCGCGACGGTCGCGTGACGATCCGCGGCACGCCGGCGTGGCGGGGCGGGATCCCGGTGCCCGACGCCGACGGCCGCGAGGCGGGCGTCGCCGGCGGGTGGACGGCGCACGACGGGGCGGTCGAGATCACGAGCGACCCGTACGGCTACCTGCCGCTCTATCTTTTCGCCTCGGCCGACCGGTGCGTCGTCGCGAACAACCCGATCGCGGCCGTCGCCGCCGGGGCCCCCGGCGAGCCGGACGCGGCGGCCACCGGCCTCTACGCCCGACTCGGCTTCTACCTCGGCGACACCACCCCGTTCCGGCACGTGCGGCGGGTCGAGGCGGGCCGCGTCGTGCGCTGGAAGGACGGCTCGCTCTCGGTCTCGGGCGACGGGCCGCCGCGGCCGGGCTCGCCGCTTTCGAGCGTCGAGGAGGGCATCGAGGGATACGCCCACCTCTTCCGCCACGCGATGCGGCGACGGCCGCCGCTGGTGCGGCCGCTCGTGGTGCCGCTGAGCGGCGGGCGCGACTCGCGGATGATGCTGCTCGAGCTCATCGCGATGGGCGAGAAGCCCGACCGCTGCGTGACCTTCGGCACCGCCGACGAGCCCGACGCGATCGTCGCCGCCGAACTCACCCGGCGGCTCGGCCTCCGGCACGAGCTCGTCGACGCCCCGACGGTCTGGCTGCGCGACGAGCTGCGCAAGCACGCCCGCTGCGGCCTCGAGGCCGGCGAGCACACCTGGATGGTGCCGCTCTTCGAGCGGCTCGGCGGCATCACCGCGGGCTGGCACGACGGGCTCGGCGTCGGGGCGATGACCCGCGGCGAGACCTGCCAGGCGAGCTTCCTCGCGCGGTTCGAGGCCGGCGACCTGCCCGGCTGGAGCGAGGAGCTCTTCCGCTGGACCTTCGGAGTGCCGCCCGCGACGGCCGAGCGGCTGGCGAAGGTGGCCGGCTGGTTCGACGGCTCGGCCGCGACGGCCCACGCCCAGGTCGGCGCGGAGCTCGCCCGACGGGCCGACTGGCCGAACCCGCTCACCGCGTTCAGCTTCGCCAACTGGGGTCGCCGCTGCATCTCGCTCTCGCCGCTCGGGATCTGCGGCGGGGCCCGCATCCAGCTCCCGTTCATGGACCGCGAGCTGTGCGCGTTCGTCTCGCGGCTTCCGGTGCGGATGGCCCTCGAGAACGACCTCCAGACCGACGCCCTGCATCGGTTGCATCCGGAGTTCCGCGACGTGCCGTTCGACAAGGAGGTCGCGAAGCGGGCCAAGGTCGCCGCGCGGCGTCGCGGCTCCCGGGTCGGGGGCGCGTTGCGGAAGATCGCGGCGGCCGGGTCGATCCTGGGCTTCCGCAGCCCGCTCGCCCGCGTCGCGGCGGCCGCGGAGGTGCGCGGCGACCGGCGCCTCGCCTCGGTCGCGCTGGGACTCGCCCTCGTCGAGCACTGCTCGGATCCGGAGCGGGCCCGCGAGTTTCTTGCGGACCGTTCCTGAGTCGCGGTCGCTATCGTCCGGCCATGTCCTCCTCCCCGCGCTCCGCCGCCTACGACCGGAAGTCCTATCTCGCGACGGTGCCCGCCGCCGACCGTCCCCTCGCCGAGCGGCTCTGCCGCCTGCTCGAGCGGGTTTTTCCCGGGAAGGGCGTGATCTCGCTCTACGGCGGGTTTCCCGTGGCGATCCGCGACGGCGAGTGGCTCGCGGGATTCGCGATGCGGAAGCGGGCCCCGATCGTCTACCTTTGCGCCCCGGCGGTGCAGGTCGAGCTCGGCGCGGAACTCAAGCCGTTCATGAGCGGGAAGAGCTGCCTCGAACTGCGGCCGCGCGGCGGGGTCGATCTCGCCGGACTGCTCACGCTCGTCGAGCGGGGGTTCCGCATCGCGGCCCGTTCTCCCGGCCTGATCGCGAAGGCCGACCGGCGGAAGCGCGACGCGGCGCGGGCGACCGTCAAGCCCGCCCGTCGGTGCGGAACTGCCCGATCTGCCGCCGCATCGTCTCGGTCGCCTCGCGGAGGCGTTCGGCCGCGACCGTGAACTCGCCGAGCGAGGCCGCGGTGCCGCGGGCGATGTCGTCGAGGGCCGCGGTCGCTTCCGTGATCTGGCGGATGCCCGAGGTCTGCTGGCCGAGGCCGGCGCCGAGCCGCTCGAAGCGGTCGCCCGAGGCCTGGACCTCGTCGAGGATCCGCGCGAAACGGCCGGAGATGTCCTCGACGCGGAGGTCGGCGGCCTCGACCGACGCCCCGAGCAGGGCGAGTTCCTCTTCGCCCTCGCCCATCGCCTCGCGCATCAGCCGCATGTCCGCCTCGATGTCGAGGGCGGCTGCGGCGGTGCGGTCGGCGAGCAGCCGGATCTCGCGGGCCACGGCCGCGAAACCGCCCGCGGAACGCCCGCCCGCGGCGGCCCGGTCGGCCTCGAGCTCGGCGTTGATCGAGAGGAGGTTCGTCTGCGAGGCGATCCGGACCATCGCGTGCACGACATCGCCGATCGCTTGGGCCCGTTCCGACAGCGTGGCGAACTTCGCGCCGACGTTCGCGGCCGAGTTCCGCAGCGAATCCATGGTGGCATCGA
The DNA here is from genome assembly GCA_044356865.1 of Phycisphaerales bacterium. Lineage (GTDB taxonomy): Bacteria > Planctomycetota > Phycisphaerae > Phycisphaerales > SM1A02 > JBEIUL01. The sequence goes on from JBIKVN010000297.1 coordinate 3,235, forward strand.
GTTCGGCCAGACCGGCCCGGCCGGAGTCGGCGGCGGCGGCCGACGCCCGGGCCGACCCGCGAAGGCCGTCCATCGCCGCGACCAGCTCGTGCCCGGTCGAGTCGATCTCCCGCACCGCGACCGCGACCTGGCGGGTCGACGCGCCGACCCGGGCCACGGCGGACTCCTGCTCGCGGGCCGTGGCGGCGATCTCGGTCGCCGCGACCGCCACCGCGTTCGAAGTCCCCGCGGCCTCCCGCACGAGGCCGCGCACGCTGCCGACGAAGCGGTTGAACCAGCCGCCGAGCTCGCCGA
>JBIKVN010000003.1:0-38264 GCA_044356865.1 Phycisphaerales bacterium
CCGGGCCGTCATCCGGACCGTCGCTCGGGCCGTCTTCGGGCCCTCCGTCCGGACCATCCTGCGGGGCCCTGCCGATCGGCGCGGTCGGTGCCCCCGCATCCGCGGGCCCGGCACCATCGCGGCCCCGTCCACGGCGCCGGCGGCGTCGCTTCTTCCCGGCCGGACTCTCGCCCGAGGCCTCACCGGATGCCGCTGCCTCCGGCGCGACCGGACTCTCGGGCGGCTTCGCTTTCGCGTCGGCGGCGTCGCGGCGCTGGTGCCGCTCCTGATGCGGCGCCGGGCTCGCGACTCCCCGCGACGCCTCGTCGCGCCGCGCCCGCCCTTCCACCCGACGCACCGGCATGCCGCGGAACGGATCGTCGCTCGGCGCGGGGCGCGGACAGGTCTCGGGATCGGACAGCTCCTCGACCGGCACCGCGACCTCGCGGCCGTCGGCCTCGAGCTGCACGAGCACGAGCTGCACGAGGATCTTCGAGTCGATCACGATGCCCGGGCCCTCCGGCGTGCCGACCCGTGACTTGTTCTTCGGCAGCTTCTTCTTGAGGTCCTCGTAGGTCTCGTCCTCGTACCGCAGGCAGCACATCAGCCGCCCGCAGCGACCCGAGATCTTCAGCGGGTCGAGCGTTGCCTTCTGGACCTTGGCCGAGCGCATCGACACCGGCCGCAGCACCTTGAGGAAGTTCTTGCAGCAGCAATGCTGGCCGCACCGCTCGTAGTCGGCGACCAGCCGGGCCTCGTCGCGGGCCCCGACCTGCCGCATCTCGATGCGGGTCGCGAACGCCGCGGAAAGGTTCTTCACCGCGTCGCGGAAATCCACCCGCTCCTCGCTGAGGTAATGGACGGTCAGCTGCTCCTCGCCGAGGATGCCCTCGACCTCGACGACCTTCACGGTAAGCCCGTGCTCGGCCAGGATCCGCCGCACCTCGGGCAGTTTCGCCCGGGCCGTCGCCTGCACCTGCGACCAGCGGTTCAGGTCCTCGACCGTCGCGACCCGCAGGATCTGCCCGTCGGTCTGGAACGGGTAGTCGCGGCCGCCCGAGTTCTCGATGTACTCGAGCAGCTCGCGCCGCGAGACGCTCTTCCCGCAGCCCGAGTTGCTGCAGGTCGTGGTGAGCATCTCGGCGAGCTCGGTGCCGCGGAAGGTCCGGACCACGAGTTTCGAGCCGCAGCCGGGCTTCGCCTCGCCGCGATAGGGATACTCGGCGACGAATCGCATCGAGCCGAAGCGGATCACGATCGACGTCGGCGGCTTGAGCCGGGCGTAGACCTCGGCGTCGGTCATCGCGTCGCGGCGCGACGGGTCGGCGTCGGCCTCGAAGACGGGCAAGGGGAAGATGGACATGGCGCGTCGGAACGCCACCGCGATCGCGGCGGCGGAGAATCGGGCGAACTGTCGTCAGGAAGGGGTTTCAGGTCCGCCGCGGCTCCTGACGGCCGCGGCGGGTTCAGACGCGTCGCAGGCCGGAGTCTAGCGGATCTCGACCTCCATGATCGAGTAGTCGTCGTCGTACTCGTCGCGGCCGCGCACCCGGGCGGTCAGGGTCCGGATCTTCTCGACCCGCGATCCCGGGCACGGGGCGACCAGCTCGGCCAGGCACTCGTCGAGGTTCCACATGGTGCCGTCGGGTTGCTGGATCTCGAAGATCCCGTCCGAATAAAGGTAGAAGCGATCGCCGCGGGCGACCGGCCGGGTGTCGTTGGGATTCTCGTACTCGGGCAGCACCCCGATCATCATTCCCTGCGAGTCGAGCCGCTCGTGCGACCCGTCGGGCCGGATGAGCACCGCCGGCGGATGGCCCGCCCCCGACCAGGTCACCTCGCCTCGCGCGACGTCGTAGACGCCGTACCACATCGTGAAGTACATCCCGTTGTGCCGCGTCATCGGGAAGTTCGCATTGAGCCGCTCCAGCACCGTCTTCGGGTCGGCGGCCTCGTCGGGCGGCAGGCTGCGGATCAGGCTCATCGCCGAGACCGACAGCAGCGCCGGCCCCACGCCGTGCCCGCACACGTCGATCACGTAGAACGCGAAGCGGTTCGCGTCGATCCAGAAGTGCCCGATGGTGTCGCCGCCGAGCTGCGCGGAGGGAATGAAGACCCACTGCGTGCGCACGCGGGCCTCGTCGACCGGCGGGTCGAGCAGGCTCTGCACGTAGCGCGACGCGGTCTGCAGCTCGCTCGCCATGTGCCGCTCGCTCTCGGCGAGGCGGGCGAAGGCCTCGTTCCGCTCGAGCAGGGCGATGTAGCCGCGGGAGTGGTGCCGGATCCGCGCGATCATCTCGATCGGGTCGGGCAGCTTCACGAGGTAGTCGTTCGCGCCGCGGGCGAATGCCTCGGCCTTGGTCGTCGCCTCTTCCTTCGCGCTGAGCACGATGAGCGGGATGTCGCGGGTCTCGGGCCGCTCGCGGTACTCGCGCACCAGATCGAGCCCGTCCTTGCCCGGCATCATGAGGTCCTGCAGGATGACCGTCGGCTTCAGCTCGACCGCGGTCGCCACCGCCGCGAGGGCGTCCGGGCAGAACTTGAACTCGAGGTCGGCCTGGCCCGCCAGCATGCGGCGCACCGCCTCGCCGATGATCGGCTGGTCGTCGACCAGCAGCACGACGGTGCGGGCGGGAAGGGCGGGGCCGGCGGCGGTATCGACCGGGTGGGTCATATCTGGGTTCCGGGCGGTTTTCCGGAGTTCGGATCGCGCCGCCATGAGCGGTGGATGAACGCGGCGTGGACGGCGGGCGCGATGCGGGACAGCGGCAGGACCTCGTCGGCGGCGCCGATCTTCACCGCCTCGCCGGGCATGCCCCAGACCACGCTCGACTCGCGGTCCTGGGCGATGGTCCACCAGCCGGCCTTGCGCAGGCCGAGCAGGCCCTCGGCGCCGTCCCGGCCCATGCCGGTCAGCAGCACCGCGACGCCGCGGCGGCCCGACGAGGCCAGCGAGTCGAACAGCGCGTCGACGGCGGGCTTGTGCAGGTGATCGCGCGGCTCATCGCGCATCGCGAGGCGCCCGGAGGTGTCGAGGACGAGGTGCTCCTCGCGACCGCCGAGGTAGACGGTGCCGGCGACCGGTGTCTCGGGGGCGATGACGAGCTTCACCGGCAGGCCGGCCTGGCGACCGAGCCAATCGGCGAGGCCGGGCACGAACTCGATGCCGACGTGCTGCACCACGACGATCGGATGCCCGAATGGCCTCGGCAGCGCCCCGAGCATCTCGACCAGCGCCTGCGGCCCGCCGGTCGAGGCCCCGATCGCGAGCAGCGTCGCCGACCCCGACGCCGGATGCAGGAATGGTGCGATCGTGCGCACCGGCCCGGGCTTCGCGGGGCGATTCAGCATCTCGACCAGATCGATCTTCCGCAGCAGTTCCGCCCCGCCCTCGACGTTTCCGGCCAGCCCGAGCCGCGGCGTGTTCACCGCGTCGAGCGCCCCGTGGCCGAGGGCGTCGAAGACCTTCGACGCGTTGCCCTCGACCGTCGCGGTCACCACCACGATCGGGCACGGGCATTCCCTCATTATGCGACGCGTCGCCTCGACGCCGTCCATCACCGGCATGATCATGTCCATCAGGACGAGGTCGGGCAGGTCGGCCCGGCACTTGGCGAGCGCATCCTGCCCGTCGACGGCGGTCCAGGCGATGTCCGTGCCGGGGCGCGACCGCACCACCCGCCGCAGCGTCTCGGTCGCCAGCCGCAGGTCGTTGACGATCGCGACCCTCACGCGTCGGATCCCTCGCGGGCGGCGTCCGGCCCGCCGATGAGGTCCCGCACCGTCGCGGCGAAAGTGTCGTCCTGGAACGCGCCCTTGGTGAGGTACACGTTCGCCCCGGCGTCGAGGCCGGCGAGGCGATCCTCCGGCCGGTCCTTGTAGCTCACGATGATGATCGGAAGCGCCGCCAGGCGGGCCTCGGAACGCACCGCCCGCACCAGTTCGATGCCATTCATCCGCGGCATGTCGATGTCGGACACGAGCAGATCGTAACGGGCCGAGCGAATCGCGTTCCAGCCGTCGGCGCCGTCGACCGCCACGTCGACCTCGTAGCCGAGCCGCGCCAGCAGCTGCCGCTCGACCTCGCGCACCGTCAGCGAGTCGTCGACCACGAGGATCCGCCGCGTGCGGCGATCCGTGCCCGTCGTGCCGCCGCCCCGCAGCCGCCCTTCCACCAGCAGCTGCCGCACCGACGCCACCAGATCGTCGACGTCGACGATGAGCAGCGGATCGCCGTCCTCGAGCAGCGATGCGGCGCCGATGCACGGGACCTTGCCGAACCGCGGATCAAGCGGGCGCACCACGAGGTCGCTCTCGCCCTCGAAGCGATCGACGACCAGGCCGTAGCGGTCGCCCTCGCGGCCGTGGCCGAGCACGACGACGCTCACCGGCCCGCCGTCGGGCGGCGCCGCGGGAAAGCCGAGCACGGTGCGGGCGTCGACCAGCCCCACCGAGCGTCCGTCGAGCGTGAACTGCGGACGGCCCTCGACGGGCACGATCTCGTCCGGCCCGAGCCGCACCACCCGCTCGATGCGGGCCAGCGGGAACGCGAACGGCTCGCCGTCGATCGCGACGGTCGCGGCGCGGATCACCGAGAGCGTGACCGGAAGGCGCAGCAGGAACGCCGTGCCCTTCCCGACCGAGCTCTCGATCTTCGCGGTGCCACCGATCTGCTGCACGGTCGACAGCACCACGTCGAGGCCGACGCCGCGGCCCGAGATCTCGGTCACCTGCGACGCGGTCGAGAATCCCGGCAGGAAGAGGAACTCGTAGAGCTCGGCGGCGCTGAGGCCCGCGGCCATCTCCGGTCCGACGAGGCCCTTCGCGACGACCTTCTCGCGGATCCGCTCGGGATCGATGCCGCGGCCGTCGTCGCCCACCCGCACCACGAGCATGCCCGCCTGGTGCCGGGCCTCGAGCACGAGCCGCGCCGTCGGGTCCTTGCCGGCCGCGGCCCGCACCTCGGGCGTCTCGATGCCGTGGTCGACGGCGTTCCGCAGCATGTGATTGAGCGGCGCCTCGAGCTTCGCGAGGATGTCGCGGTCGACCGCCACCGTGCCGCCGAGCGTCTCGAGGCGCACCTGCTTGCCGAGGCCCTTCGCGACATCCCGCACCATGCGGGGAAAGCCGACCGTCGCGTCCTGGAACGGTCGCATGCGGCTGCCGAGAACCGAGTGGTAGAGCGCTGCCGAGACTTCCTCGGTGCGGCGGGCGAGGTCGTCGATCGCGGCGAGGTGCGCGACGAGCTCGCGCTGGGCGCGGCCGACCAGCTCGCGGGCCGGGGCGGCGCGGCCGTCGAGATCGAGGGCATCGCCGGTGTCCAGCAGCTGCGTCTTGAGCGACTCGGCCCGCGTCCGCAACGACGAGAAGCGGCGGCTCTCGATCATCATCTCGCCCGCGAGCCGCATCATGCGGTCGAGGTTGTCGGCGGTGACGCGAACCGTCTTCACCTCGACGGCCGGCGCGGCCGGCGCGGCCGGAGTGGTCAGGTCGGGCGGTGCGGGCGATTCGGGCAGGGCGGTCGGGGTCGGCGGGGTCGGCGCGGACACCGCCGCGGGCGGCGGACGTCGCAACGCCTCGCCGAGCGACTCGATGGCGGCCTCGTTCGCGGCGCTCCACGCCGGAACGTCCGCCTCGCTTCCCGCGGCGAGGCTGGCCAGCAGGTCGGTCGCCTTCAGCAGCTGGTCGATGCGGCCCGGCACCGGCGTCTCGCGACCCTTCTGCACCGCGACGAGGCAATCCTCCATGGCGTGGGCCAGCTTGACCGCAACGTCGAGCCCGATGATGCGGGCCGCGCCCTTGATCGAGTGGGCCGCCCGCATGAGCGGCTCGATGGCCGAGAGGTCCGATGGATTTCCCTCGAGGGCCAGCAGCCCGGTGTTCAGCACCTGCAGGTTCGCCTCGGCGTCGCCCTTGAACAGCTCGAACATCGAGAAGCCGCCGAGGTCGAAGCCGGCGCTCATCGCAGGCTCCTCTCGAGTCCGCTCGCCAGGCGACCGGCGTCGAGCAAGGCGATGCGCCGGCCGTCGGGCTCGGGCACGAGGGCGATGGTGCAGCCGTCGACCGCCCGCGTCACGGTGGTCGGGGGCGGGAGGAACGTCGACTCGTCACGGCGATGCACGCCGTGGACGCGATCGACCGCGAACGCCCAGCGCCTTCCCTCGCCTCCGACGGTGACCATCCGCCGGTCCGGCCCGTCGACCGGTTCGCCCGCCAACCCGAGCATCCGCTCGAGCCGCGCGATCGGCAGCAACTCGCCCCCGACGTTCGCGATGCCCGCCAGCACCTCGCCGCTGCGGTGCGGGATGCGCCGCACGGCGCTCACCGGCACGACGCGGGCCGCGAAGCGGGTGTCGAACGCCAAGGTCTCGCCGCAGAGCGCGAAGACCAGCAGGGTGGCCGTCGCCCGCACTTCGGCGGGCGGAGCCGCCGCGACGGCATGGGTGTTCTCGTCGAGCTCGGCTTCGGGAAGCGGACGCGCCAGGAGCGATCGCACCCGTTCGGCGCGGGCGGCATCGCCCGCCTGCTCCCGGGACTCGCGGGCCGATTCCATGGGTAGGACATCGGCCGGTCCGGCGGACGGCGTCCAATCGCCGCTCACGATCGCACCCCGTCGGAGTCGGCCCCTTCGCGGCCGAGGTGAATCCGCAGGGCCCGCTCGCGATACCGATCGGCCTCGTCCGGTCTCTCCTGTCGCTCGGCGATCTCGGCCAGGCGAATCAGGGTCGTCTCCGAACCGGGATCGAGGTACAGCGCCTTCCGGAACGAGTCGCCCGCGGCGGCCAGCCCGCCCCGTGCCAGGGCGATCTCTCCGGCGGCGGCGTGGGCCTCGGCGAGATCGGGGCGAGACCGCAACAGCCGCGCGACCGCCTCGGCCGCCTCCGCCCATCGGGCCTCGGCCATGAGCCGACGGAGCGCCGAAAGATCCGGCGGGGCGATCGGGACGGGAGCCCGCGCCGGCGGCGACGGTCGCGGATCGGCGCGAGGCCCCGCCGACGACCGGGGTGGCGGCACCGGCGCGGCCGTGGCCGCGGGCCGCACCTCGACCCGCGCCGGGCCGGGCCGATAGGCAAACGCGCCCGCCGGCCCGTCGCCGCGAAACGCCGCCAGCAGCTCGGGACAGGAGTCGGCATGGCCGACGACCAGCAGGCCCTCGGGCTCGAGCCAATCGACGAGGTTCCGCACCAGCTCGGTGCGGCCGCCCGACGAGAGGTAGATCATCAGGTTCCGGCAGAAGACCGCCGCGTAGCGGGCCCCCGTCGGCTCGCGCCAACCGAAGATGTCGGCCGATTCGAACCGAACCGATGCCACGACCGGCGGGGCGACCGCGAACCCGTCCGCCGTCGCCACGAACGCCTCGCCGGCCCACTCGGGAAGCGGGTCGCGGATCGCGAAGCCGCGGAATCGCCCGCGGCGGGCCTCGGCCAGCGCCGCGTCGTTCAGGTCGATCGCGTCGATGCGGAACGAGCCGGGCGGAAGCCCGGCGGCCAGCGCCGTCGCCGCCATCGAGTAGGCCTCCGCGCCGTTCGCGCACGCCGCGCTCAGCATCCGCAGCGGTTCGCCCGGCCGCTCGCGCCGCCGCGCCGCCAGCCGCTCGCGCAGCCACTCGAACGAGGCCCGGGTCCGGAACAGCCAGGTCTCGGGCACCGCCACCAGCGTCTGCACGACGGTTCGCTCGGCCGCATCGCGCTCGAGCAGCGCGGCGTAGTCGGCATCGCCGGCCAACCCGAGCTCCCGCAGCCGGTTCGCCAGCGTGTCCTCGAACCCCTGGCCCGCGAGCAGCGCCGGCTCGAGCCGGGTGCGCTGCCGCAACCAGGCCACCGTGCGGGGAAACCGGCTCACGGCGCCTCGCCGAGGATGCCGGCCAGCTGCCCGCGATCGAGCAGGCGATCGGGCCGCACCAGTTGCACCGAACCGCCCGCGTGCCGCGCGACCGGACCGCGGGCCCCGGCCGTACCGGCGAACGCCTCGGCCGCGGCGAAGTCGATCTCCTCGAGACCGAGCGTCGACTCGAGCAGGATCCCCCCGAGGGGCGCGTCGTCGCCCTCGGCCAGCGGGACGATCGCGATGCGGCTGCCGATCCGCAACACCGCCGGCTCGCCGCCGAGCAGGATCGACGCGTCGACCAGCGGCAGCAGCGTGCCGTGCCGCTCGAACACTCCCAGCGCGAACGGCGGCAGCCCGGCGAGCGCCCGCCAGCGCACCGCGGGCAGCACCTCGACCACGCGAGCGACATCCAATCCGAACCGCTCGCCGCGATGCTCGAAGAGTAGGGTCCGCATGGCTCGTCAACTTCGCAGCCGGAAGCTTGCGATCGAGGTCTTGAGCGCCCCGACCGCCGACTGCAGGTCCTCGGCGGCCCGCCCGAACTCACCGCTTGCCGTCGCGGTGCGTCGCGCCGCCGAATCGAGCCCCCGCATCGCCCCGTCGATCTGGGCGGCGCCCGCGGCCTGGCTGCGCATGCCCTCCTTGACCAGCTGGAATCCCTCGGTGCTCTCGCTCACCTGCTCGATGATCCGTCCGAGCCGCGACGACACCTTCACGACCTCGTCGACGCCGCCCCGCACCGACTCGGCGAAGCGATCCATCTCCATCACCCCGCCCGCGACCGCCGACTGCATCTGCTTGACCATGCGCTCGATGTCCAGCGTCGCCGCCGCGGTCTGGTCGGCGAGCCGCCGGATCTCGCGGGCGACCACCAGGAACCCGACGCCGAACTCGCCGGCCTTCTCGGCCTCGATCGCGGCATTCACGCTGAGCAGGTTGGTCCGGTCGGCGACATGGTTGATGGTGGTCACGATCGCGGTGATGCCGGAGGCCTTCTCGTTGATCGCGGCCAGCCGCGCCGCGACGGTCGCCGTCGCATCCTCGAGCTTCCGCATCGAGCCTTCCATGCCCGCGAGGTCACGGCGGCTCTCCTGGGCCAACTCAGCCGACTGCACCGCCCGCTCGCCGATCACCTCCATCGTGCCGAGCAGCTCGGTTCCGGTCGTGGAGATCTGCCGCACGCTGGCCGCGATCTCGGTGGTGGCTTGGCCGAACTCGCCGACCGTCCCTTCCTGCTGCCGACTGGTCGCGGCCAGTTCGGTCGCCGTCGAGTGGATCTGGATGCTCGACTGCCGTACCTGCCCGACCAGCCGATTCAGCTGCTCGCACATGCGGCGGAAGGCCCGCAGCAGTTCGCCGGTCTCGTCGCCGGCGGTCGCGGGCGGCGGGTCGCGCGAGAGGTCGCCTTCGGCGATCCGTGCCGACGCCTCGACGGCGGTACGGAGGCGGCGGCTGATCCGCCGCGCGAACACCACGAGCAGCACCGCCACCGCCGCGATCCCCGCGAGCGCGGTCAGGCCGTTGACGAGCAGCGAACGCCACACCGGGGCCATCACCTCGCGCTCCGGCCGCGTCAGCACCACCGTCCAGTCGCCGGTCGGAATCGACGCCGTCGCGACGAAACTCCGCTCGCCATCGAGCGGATTCACCTCATCGACGATCCGCGGCCGCTCGAGCGTGCCGGGCGTCGCGGCCAGCCGCTCGAGCCCCGTGCCCGCGACGGGCCGGGAGCGCAGCGCCGTCTCCTCGCTCCGGTCGCGGTCGACCGTCGCCCCGGCGAAGTGCCCGCGGGCGAGGACGAACACCTCGACGCCATCCTCCTCGTGGATCTTCGCCAGTTCCTCCTCGATGGTCCGCAGCGAACGGTCGCAGCCGGCGATGCCGAGGAAGGTGCCGTCGCGCACCAGCGGGATCATCTGCTCGACCATCTGCTCGCCCTCGTACAGGTAGGGCCGCGTCAGGAAGGGCTCGATCCGGCCGGTCCGTTCCCATTCGCGCTTCGTGCCCTGGTACCAGAGCACCTCGGGGTCGTCGAAGCCGGCCAGCGGCTCGTAGCGGAAGCCCTCGGGCCGCGACGCGTCGCGCCGCACGTACGGGACGAAGCGGCCGTTCGCGTCGAGCACGTCGGGCAGGCTGTCGTTGCCGGGGTCGGCGTCCTTCCCGTCGGCGTTGGGCTCGTAGCAGACGGTGACCGCAAAGAGGTCCGGATGCGCCAGCAGCAGGTCGCGGTGGAACTCGAGGGTGCGGTGCCGGTCACCGAAGAAGCCGTTGAGCTGGGCGATCGCGACCATCCGCGAGACCTGCACCGCCCGCCGGTTCTCGTCGTCGATCCGGCGGGCCACGCGGCGGGCGACATCCTCGAGCTGGGCGATGGCCGAACCCTTCAGGCTGTCGTAGGCGCGAACCCCGTTGGCGGTCACCACGGCGCCGATCACGACGACGGTCGGCACGACGCCGAGCAGGATCGTCCGTCCGAGAAGGGATCGGCCGAACGGCAGGCTGCGACGGGGGTCGCCTTCAGGCATCGCGACGGACATCGCCTTCGTCATCGGTCCCCCGGCGCACCAGCCTGCACACCGGGACCGGCCACGCTCAGAGCACGGTCTGACGCAGTCCGCCCGTGTCGAGCTGAAACTGGAACGGACGGGCCAAGGGGTTGGGCGGGCGGGCCGCGAGCGTCCGACGCACCACGGCGGCGGCCTCCTCGTCGCGAGCCACCATAAAGAGGAAGCCCCCACCCCCCGCCCCCGGCAGTTCCCACGCCGAGAGATAGCGCCGGATCGGGGCGACCATGCGGTCGATCTGCGGGATTCGGGACTTCGGGTCTAAACGACACTTCAGTTCCCAGTACCGGGAAAGCTCTTCGGCAAATGAGTCGAGTTCACCCAAAGCGAGCTGGCACCGCATCCGCTCGGCGCCCTCCTTCAGATCACCCACCACCCGCAGCACGCTTCGCTCACCCGTGCCGTCCCGGGCGAGGTATCCCTCGACCACCTTCTGCAGGATGTCGCGGGCCATCCGGCGAATGCCCGTGAAGTACAGGATGGTCCGGGCCTCGAGTTCGGCCAACGCCCGCGCGGGCATGTCGATCGGTTCGACCGCGACCTCTTGCCCGAGGCCGGGTTCGGTCCGACCGATCTTGAGGCCGGGATAGATCCCGCCGACCTGGTCCTGCCAGCCGCCGCGGGTCGACATCCGCTGCTCGAGGACGCTGGTTCGGGACACCAGCTCGGCGGGCGCGAGGGCCCGGCCGACCAGACGGTCGAGGCAGGCGAGCGTCGCCGCCCCAAGGATCGAGGAAGTCCCGAGGCCCGACCCCTTCGGCACCGCCGAGAAGAGCGAAAGGGCGACGCCGCCCCCGAGCCGCTCGAGATGCCGGGCCAGCGACACCCGGGCATCCGACGGCACGACGCCCGACTGGACGAGCGCCGCCTTCGCGAGGGCCGACCAGTCGCGCGGGTCGCGGCAGTCGAGCAACTCGTTCGTACGGGTGAAGCGTCGGCTGAGACCGAGGTCGATCGAGTGGACGGTCACCGTCGGCTCGTCGACGAGTTTCGCCACCACCTGGATCGGCTGCTGGCCGTTGAGCAGGATCGCCGCGTTGAGGACGGTTCCGCCGCGCTCGTTGCAGATCGGCGGCGTGTCCGACCAGCCGCCGGCGAGGTCGACGCGGACCGGGGCGCTGGTCCAGATCGCCTGGTCGGGCCGGATCGGCGGCAGCGGATCGCCGCGGCGATCGGCACGCGAGGCCTGCGGAAGGCTCAGGCAGACCGCCTCGCCGATCGACTCGAGGCTGCGGGCCGCGAGAGTCCGGGCAAGCCGGCGGCCCTTCGCGCCGAGATGCGCGGCGGCGATCCGCGACGCCACGAGTTCGTGGCGGGCGCGGAAGAGCCGATCGGGCGTGGCGACGAGCAGATCGCGGATGGCGGCCTTCGCCTCCTTCCCGTTCCCGATCGACGCCACGATCGAATCGGCCGGAAGCGCGTCGTCGCGGGAAAGCGCCGCCGCGGGCGAACTCGCGAGCGAACGCCGCGCGATCTCGGTCTCGAGCGCGATCGTCCGCGCTTGCGACACCCGACCCAGCAGTTCGCCCAACGAGAATCGCTTCGCCTGCCGCCAGGCCTGCGGCGCCCGGCCGCGCGGCGAGCGCATCCACGCCAGCGTCGCGGCGTCGGGCCGCGGGCCGACCGTCCAGAGCGTGGCGTCCCAGGTCGTCACCGCGTCGCCGACCGCCGAGACGTCCTCGACCGTCAGGCCATGGGCACGAAGCCATTCGCGCCACGGCCGGCCGCCGAACGTGCCGTCCCGAGCGAGCGGCGTCTTCCCGTCGTCGTCGACGTGAAACAGGACCGTCGCGAACTCGCGCCGCCCGATCGGCAGGACGCAGGCGCCCCAGCCATCGCGGAACCCCGTCGCCCCGCGGGTCTCGGGCCCGAAGCCGCTCACCAGCGAGTCGCGTCCGAGCCGCAGCCGCTTCAGGCCCAGGCTTCCCTCGACCACCGAGCCCGCGCCGTCGCGGGCGAATCCGGCCGCAAGGTCCGCGCAGCCGAGCGCGAACGCCTCGCCGCGTCGGGTGGCCTCGATGCCGTCGGCGCCGAAGCGGAAGCGTCGCTCGGACGCCGCGTCGCCGGTCACGGTGTGGAGGTATTCACGGGTCGTGCCGACGTGGAGGAAGCCCTCGCCGTCCGAGATCCGCACGCGGAACGGGACGCCTCGCACGCCGCGATGGAGCGAGACCAGCGAGCGCTTCACTCCGGGCGAAGCCGCCGGCAGCTGCGCGAGATACTCGCGCTCGTCGCGGCAACCCGCGAACGCAAGCAGCACGTGCTGGTACAGGTCGACGTTCTCGACGAGGCCGCGGCGGATGCCCGCGATCAGCCCGCGTCCGGCCCCGAGCAATCGCGCCGCGGCTGCGGGCGTCAGGCTGACGATGCCGGTGTCGACCAGCACCGAGCCGTCCGCGCGCAGGGCCCGCGCCGCCCGCAATCGCGCGAGGTCGGGCTTCTGCAGGAACCCGCGGACCGCTCCCGACGCGCCGCGCACGTACACCCCATGCCGCGATCCGCGCTCGGGCGTTCCCGGCTGGGCGATGCCGACCAGGCCGCCGTCGGAAGTCGACAGGTCGATCGCCTCGCGGCCGACCCCCACGACCGTGTCGCCGCTCGCGACCAGCACGTGCCCGCCGTCCGGGGCCGCGAGTCCGCCGAGGTCGGCCAGCACCAGGTCCAGCACGCTGCCGGGGCGACCCGACTTCCGGCGGAAGGGCAGCGGCGCGAAGACCTTCCCCCGCGCCGCGAACGCCGGCAGCCGTTTGCTGTCGCCGCCCGAATGCACGATCCAGATCCGGCGCCCACGGAGCGAACCGGCCGCCGCCAGCGCCAGCAGCGTCGCCCCGCCGCTTCCGATCCGCCGACCGCCGGCGTCGGGCACGACCCGCCAGCCGAAGCCCGCGGGCAGGTCGCCGAGACGTTCTCGCTCGGCCAACCGCACGCGATAGGCCGCGGCCTGCGCCTCGTTCGCCGCCGTGAGAATCAGGAGATCGCCCGATCGGGACACGATCGCAGTGTACGGATCGCCGGCGGCGAACCGCTACACTCCGCGTCCCGCTCGCGAACGCGAGTCGCCAGGACCGCCCGCGTGCCGAGTTTCGCCCAAGCCCTCGATCTCCGCGACGACCCGAAGCTCATCGAGGAGTACCGCCGCCACCACCGCGCCGTCTGGCCCGAGGTGCTCGCGGCGCTGCGCGGCATCGGCATCGTGCGGATGAGGATCTACCTCGTCGGGACGCGGCTCTTCATGTACTACGAGGCCCGCGAGGGCTTCGACCCGCGCCGGGATTTCCAGACCTACGCGGCGAATCCGAAGACCCGCGCCTGGGACGATTGGATGCGCACCTTCCAGCGGAAGCTCGCCGAGGCGGGTCCCGACGACTGGTGGACCCCCATGGACGAGGTCTTTGACCTCGAGAAGGCCCCGAGCTCCGCGTGAACCATCGCGATCCCGCCATCACCCTGCTCGGCGCCGCCGGCGAGGTCACCGGTTCCTGCACGCTGCTCGACACCGGCGCGGCCCGCGTGGTCGTCGACTTCGGGCTCATCCAGGGCAGCATCCACGACGAGCTGCGGAACCGCGACGCTCCGCCGATCGACTGGGCCGCGGTCGACGCCGTGGTGCTGACCCACATCCATGTCGATCACTGCGGCCGCCTCGGGATGCTGCCGAAGCTCGGCTTCCGCGGCACGATCTGGATGACGCCGCCCTCCGAGCGGCTCATCGTGAAGATCCTCCGCGGCTCGGCGAACCTGCAGCAGACCCGGAAAGTCGAATGGCGGGACGGCACCGCCCCGATCGCCCGGGCGATCTTCCCGGGCGACCCCGACCACCTGCCGGAAGAGGACGATCCCGAACCGCCGGTGCTCTTCGTCAACCGCGACGTGAGCGAGACCTCGCACCTGATCCGTTCGGCGAACTTCGGCGAGCGGCTCGAGATCGCGCCGGGCGTGCGGCTGCGGTTCCATCCCGCCGGGCACGTCCTCGGCGCCGCCAGCGTCGAACTCGCTTGCGGCAACGGCGACGGCCGCGACACGATCGTGGTCTTCTCGGGCGACATCGGGCCGCAGCACAACATCCTGCTCGCGCCGCCGCGTCCGCCCGAGCGGGCCGACATCGTGGTGCTCGAAAGTACCAATGGCTCGCGCGAGCACGTGCCCGGGCCCGACGCGGAAGGGCAGCTCGAGGCGGTCCTCGCCCTTGCCGCGGGCCGAAAGGAACGCGTGCTCGTGCCGACTTTCGCGATCGGCCGCGCCCAGCAACTGGTCTACCGCCTCGCCCGTCTCGCCCGCCGCAACGCCCTGCACGGGATGAATGTCTACCTCGACAGCACCATGGCGGTGCGGGCGACCGAGCAGTTCCAGCACTTCCGCGACGGGCTCGCCCCCGAGGTCCGCGCCGCCTACGACCGCGGCGAGAACCCGATGCACTTCCCGCAGCTGCATTACCTCACCTCGCGCGAGCAGTCGCTGAAGATCGCCGACCTCAAGTCGGGCGTGATCCTCTGCGGCGCCGGCTTCATGGACGCGGGGCCGATCCTGCACCACCTCGTCCGCGGCATCGAACGCGACAACGTGCGGATCCTGCTCGCCGGATACCACCCGAAGGGCGGCCTCGGCGACGGGCTGCGGCACGGGGCGCCGCGGGCGGAGATCAACGGCCGGATCCACGACGTGCGCTGCCAGGTGTCCGAGGTGCAGGGGCTTTCCGGCCACGGGGAGCGCGAGGATCTTGTCGCGTGGGTGCGCTCGATGCGCGAGCCGCCGCGACGGATCATCCTGAACCACGGCACGGATTCGGCCCGCGAGCGACTCGCCGCCGACCTCGAGACCGCGACGGGCGTGCGCTGCGAGCTGCCGTTCCCGCCGGCCGGGCGCCCACCGCACGATCGCGGCGGCAGCGCGGACGAATAGGGCCGAACGCCGAGGGAAGATTGGCCGCTCGAGCCGATCTGGGTCGTCCTATAACAAGATCGCGCAAATATAGGGTCTTTGGGGACTCTCTCGTATCACACGGAGAGTTCCGCCTGTAAAAGATGCCGCTCGTCCCCGTCGGCTGAGTTCGTCCCTTCATTCGCGGCGCACGCCGCCTTTCCCGCCTCGCCGATCTCCGGCGGCGGGACCGCTTGAAGTTCGGGCTGATCCGATAAGTCCCTCGCCCCGCTCGTGAGAAAGATGTTGATGTCGTTGACCTCCAGCATGACCCGCCGCCGATTTTTCGGCGGGACCGCCCTCACTACCGGGGCCTTCGCAATCCATGCCCACGCCGGCGACGACAAGGGGAACACCGACCCGCCGCCGAGTCCCGATACCACCCCGTGGCTGCAACGGCTGCCGTTCGCGAGGCACGCGGTTCCCCTGCCCCCGTGGGCGGCGCTCGACCCCCTGCCGATCCCGGCGGCGCACCAGCGCTACGACGAGTTCGCGCCGGTCAAGTTCTACAACATGAACGTGTGCGAGGCCCTGACCCGGCCGCACCCCCAGCTCGCCTCGAGCGTCGTGACCTCCTACCAGGGGTCGGTGCCGGGCGTCACGTTCATGTGCCGCTACGGCGAACCGGTCCTCTGCCGCATCAACAACGTGCTGCCCGACGTGATCCAGGGCTTCGGCAGCAGCGAGATCATCACGCACGTCCACAACGGTCACCACGCATCCGAGTCGGATGGCTGGCCCGGCGACTGGTTCGGGCCCGGGACCTTCAAGGATCACCACTGGCCCAACATCTACGCCGCCGGCGACTACCGCGAGGGGAAGGGAACCCTCTGGTACCACGACCATCGGATGGACTACACCGCGCAGAACACCTACCGCGGGCTGGCTGGGTTCTTCCTGCTCTTCGACTTCCTCGACAGCGGTGACGAGAACGACCCGAACCCCGACGCGCTGCGGCTGCCGAGCGGCGTCCCCGACGGTGACCGCATCGAACGGTGCTACGACATCCCGCTCGTGATCGCCGACCGGCGGTACGACCGGAACGGCTTCCTCACGATGGACGTGATGAACATGGACGGCGTGCTCGGCGACAAGCACCTCGTGAACGGCGCCGTGCAGCCGTACTTCGAGGTCGAGCGCCGCAAGTACCGCTTCCGCCTGCTCGCCGGCGGCCCGTCGCGATTCCAGCAGCTTTTCCTGTCGAACGGGATGACCTTCAAGCACATCGCCAACGACGGCAACCTGCTGCCGCGTTCGCGCGTTACCAACTCGGTCTATCTCGGCGTGGCGGAACGGGCCGACATCGTGGTCGACTTCAGCCAGCTTCCCGCGTCGACCCGCGAGCTCTACCTCGTCAACCGCCTCGACCAGACCGATCCGCGGAAGCCCGAGGACGAGCTCCTGCCGTGGGAAGAGGCGATCCAGTTGCTGAAGTTCATCGTGAAGCCCGCGACCGGGGTTCCTGACCCCAGCCGCGTGCCCGAGATCCTCCGCCCGCTTCCCGACATGGACACGCCCGTGGTGCGGACCCGGGAATGGCGTTTCGACCGCTCGAACGGCATGTGGACGGTCAACGGCCGCCTGTTCGACCACGACCGCGTCGATGCCGTCTTCCGACGGGGAACCGCCGAGATCTGGCGTATCAGCACCTCGGGCGGATGGGCGCATCCGGTGCACATGCACGTCGAGGAGCAGCGAGTCCTCACCTACAACCGGGTGCCGGTCACCAGTGGACCGCTGTTCGCCCGCAAGGACGTGTTCACGCTCAAGCCGGGCGACGAGATGGAGATCTACGTCCGCTTCCGCGATTGGCTCGGCCGCTATCCGATGCACTGCCACAACACCGTGCACGAGGACCACGCCATGATGGTCCGCTTCGACGTCGTGCCCTGAGCGTCCGACGGCGATGCCCCCCCCCCAAGTCCAGACGGAAGTCCAGACGGCAGTCCAGCCGGAAATCCAGACTGAACTCCACCATGAATGACCCGATTCACGGCCGTCCCCATCTCGACGCCGCCGCCCGCCTCGATCGGCGCGGCGCGCTGCTGCCGCTGCTGTTCGCCGGCGGCGCCGCCCTCCTCGGCGGTTGCGCGACCGCCCGTCGCCCGACCGCCGATCCGGCCCCGACCGCGGGCGGCGAGACGGTCTTCGGCCCCGACGGCACCCGCACCTTTCCCAACCACCTCCTGCGCGACCAGGACGGCCGCGAGGTGCGATTCCACGACGATCTCGTCCGCGGACAGGTCTTCGCCGCGACCTTCGGATACGCCTCGTGCAAGGGCGTCTGCACCCGGATCGCCGACCGCATGGGCGCCGCCTCGGAACTGATCGCGCCGATCATGGCGAATCCGGTCCGGTTCTGCACCTTCTCGCTGGCCGAGGACTCGCCGGCCGAACTCCGGGCCTCGATGAAGGCCCGCGGCCTGTACGGGCGACCGGGCTGGAGCTACCTGACCGGCCCGGCCCAGACGGTCCGCAGCATCCGCTGGGCGTTCGGCTTCGGCGAACCGGACGAGGAGGCCGACGCGAGCCTGGCCTTCCACACCGGGATGGCCCGCTTCGGCAACCACCCGATCGACAAGTGGAGCTCGTGTCCCGCGATGGGCAGCCCAGTCAACATCGCGCGGATGGTCGTGGCGCTCTTCCCGCCGTCGCGGCGACCCGCGATCCCGACGCTCGACTTCGACGGCGGCAACGGCGCCCGCCCGATTCCCGGTTTCCGGCAGGTTCCTGCCCTCGTCGCGATGCGCTGAGCGCAACGACACTCCTGAAGCTTTCCCATGAAGACCACGATCACCATCGTCGCCAGCCTCGCCCTCGCGACCGCCGCCCGTGCCGACGTGACCATCGAGCTCTCGGCATTCCGCGCCGAACGGCTCGACTTCACCCAGATGATCGCCCCGGGCGAACTCGTCGGGAACCTCGTCGCCATCAGCGTCGATGCCACCCTCGCGAACGCGAAGCAGCGGACCCAGGCGAAGGACCTGTGCGTCTACCTCGACGCGCCGCCGCTCTCGG
Source organism: Phycisphaerales bacterium (assembly GCA_044356865.1). Taxonomy (GTDB): domain Bacteria; phylum Planctomycetota; class Phycisphaerae; order Phycisphaerales; family SM1A02; genus JBEIUL01. The sequence goes on from JBIKVN010000003.1 coordinate 18,306, forward strand.
TCGACGGCGTCCTGCAGGTCGGCGGCGGCACGCCGATGATCAACGCGTGGAACCCGCCGATCACCGAGGACGGGCATCCGCAGTGGGGCTCGGGCGCTTCGGGCCTCGACGGCACGATCGTGACCGGTCGCGTGGACCTCCGGAAGCCGATCCCCATGACTGATTCGCCGCTGGCGGTCTTCGTGGGCAACGGCTACGGCTCGCCGTGGTCCGAAGGGACCTGGACGGGAACGATCACGCTGCACGGGGTCAGCGTGCCCGGGAAGAACCCGTCCCCGGACCTGAACGGCGACGGCTCGGTCAACGGCATCGACATCGCGATGGTTCTTGCCGGCTGGGGAAGCGATTCGCCCGACATCGACGGGGACGGCACGGTGAACGGCATCGATCTCGCCATCCTGCTCGCGGCATGGACCGGATGAGCACGCGGGCGCTGCTCGCGACGCTGGTCGCGGTCGTGGCCTGCGGGTGCGGCCGCGAATCACGCATCACCTGCCGGTTCGATCGGGACGGGACGCGAGATCCGCTCGCCGAGTCGGCGTGGCTCGGGGCCGAACTGGCCCGCGAAATGCCGCAACCGGAGTGGGTCGGAACGCGTCGCGCCGAATGGTGCCGGGTCGGCAGCGTGCATGAGTTTCCCGAGGCGGTCTGGGCCAAGGAGTTCCGGGCCCAGGAGCGCCGCTGGCGGTCCACGGGTTTCGACCGGGTGCCGGCCTCACGGGACGTGGACCGCGGAGGAGTGGTCCTCGACTTCACCCAGCCCGAGCGCGGCGACCGGGAAGCGGCGGCCTCCGACGGTCTCGACGAGGGAGAATCGGCGCCCCTGCTCATCGTCGGCGCGAGCGATCCGACCCTGACCGAGGCCTTCGCCCCCAACGCGTTCATGGTCCGCGCGAGCGACGAGGCCCTCGCCGTCGCGGCGGCGGAGTTCATGTTCGACTCGTGGGGCCACCGGGCGGCCGTGGTCGTCGACCGCCGCGATTCCCGCATGAGTCGTCTCGACGGCCTGGTGCGGACGGCGTTCCGGACGCTGGGTGGCGAGATCGCGGCAAGCTTCGATGCCAACGATGGGCGGCTTGCGGGAGTCTGGGGGGATGCGGCTGGCGACGACGAACGGGTCGACGCGATCTTTCTCGCGGTCGGGCCCGAGCTCGTCGCGACCGTGCTGCCGCGGATCCGGGCCGCCTTTCCCGACACCCCGCTCATGGCCAGCGATGCGCTCGACCATCCGTCCGTCGACGCGATGGCGGAAAGTGCAGGCGGCCGGCTTCACCTGACCGCCCACGCCTGGCTGGGCGAGGACGCGACGATCGAGGCGAGCCGGTTCGCGTCGTACTACCGGTTGACCTACGGCCGCGAGCCGACCGCGGCGGCCGCGCTGGCCTACGACGCGGCGTGCCTGGCGATGTTCGCCGTGGTCAAGGCGAAGCGCGACGACCCCGATTCTCCGCCGACCGGAGCCGAGCTCGCCCGCACGATCGCGTCGGTCGTGAACTTCAGCGGCGCGACGGGCCGGATCTCGTTCCGCCACGGTCCGCGGCCGACCCGCGACGTCTGGATCGTCGCGCTCGCGGACGGGCGGAGGACCCTCGCCGGATCGGTCATGGCCGATCCGCGGCTGGCGCACGGTCCCGTCGGGGAGATGTCCGAGTAGGCGCACGGCCCACGCCGCCATCCGCACCGGACGTCACGTCGATCGGGCCGCCGCGTACCGCCGCGCGACCTCGCCCCAGTTCACCGCCCCCAGCACCGCGGCGACGTAATCCGCCCGCAGGTTCTGGTACTTGAGGTAGTACGCGTGCTCCCACACGTCGATGCCGAGGATCGGCGTGCCGGGCACGTCGACCCACTTCGCGCCCATCAGCGGCGAATCCTGGTTCGAGGTGCTGGTGATCGCGAGTTTCCCGTCGGGCTTCACCACGACCCACGCCCAGCCCGAGCCGAAGCGGCCGAGCGACGCCGCGGTGAGGTCCTTCTTCATCTTCTCGACGCCGCCGAGATCGGCGTCGATCGCGGCCAGCAGGTCGCCCGCAGGTTCGCCGCCGGCGCCGGGCGAAGTCAGGATCGACCAGAAAAGCAGGTGGTTCGCGTGCCCGCCGCCGTTGTTCCGCACCGCCATCCGCTTCGCCTCGGGAATCGCGTCGAGATCGGCGATGAGCGTCTCGACCTCGGCGGGGGCCTTCAGGTCCTTCATCGCCGCGTTCAGGTTCTTCACATAGGCCGCGTGGTGCTTGCCGTGGTGGATCGACATCGTCCGGGCGTCGATCGCCGGCTCGATCGCGTTCTCGGGATACGGCAAGGGCGGCAGCACATACGGGCCTTCCACCGCGGCTTGTCCCACGGCCGCGACGACGGTCGGGGCCGCCACGGCCGCCACGGCGACGGAAGCGAGAAAGTCACGGCGGTCGAGTTCGGACATGGCGTGCTCCGGGGTCGGAAGAAAGTCAGGCGGAGAGTGTAGAACGCGCTTCACGGCGGGAACTCTCCCCATCGTCGCGATCGGCAAGAACCGCGCCGCGGCCGGTGGCGTATGTAACCCGGCCTTTCCAGGGGCCCGATTCCCTCGTGTCCGACGTCGGTCGCCGATCCCGGCGTCCGGACCGGGGGGACCGGGACTCTCGGCCCCGCACCTTCCGGGCGGGGCTGAACGGAACGGCGTTCGGTCCCGCCGGATGTGTCGGCCGGGTTTCTCTCTCCTCCCCGCTTCCGTCCGCCTGACTCCCGGACGGTGCCGACCTCACGGGCCGGCGGGACCGAACGAACGACCGCCCGGCTTCGCGCCGGGCGGTCGTTGTCATTCAGGCGGAGTCGACGATCAGCGCTTCGGCGGCTCGAGCCCGTCGCGGACCCGCACGATCTTCACGTCGAAGTGTCCGGGGTCGTTGGGCTCGGTTCCGCGGATGAAGCGAATGACCCGCGCGTCGCGGATCGTCTCCTCGGGGTCGTTCATCGCGGGAATCCGCTCGGGCGAGACGAAGAATCGCTCATCGTCGCCGTCGAAGGAGACCGTCATCTCGCCCCGCGACCACGCCTTCAGGGCGAGCATCACCTGTCCGCGCTCGTCGGTGGTGCCGGTGACCGGCTCGACCTTCGGGCGGCCCATCATGTCGCCCGGCCCGATCGAGACGGTCGCGCCTTCGATCAGGTCGCCGGAAGCCCTTTCGGACACGGTGAACAGGTACGCGCCGGCCTTCGGGCCGCCGCAAGCGGTGAGGAACATCGCGAGGCAAACGCCGGAAATCGTGAGGAGGGCCCGGGTCGGGTTCATGGTGCGCGAAGCATACCCGGCGCGGCCGCGGCCGGGTCAGGCGCGAACCGGCTTGGCATCGTCGGACTCGAGGTACTCGAGCGAGATCCCGTAGGTCTCGCGCATGCCGAGCACGCCGAGGAAGCCGACGCCCAGCACGATCACCCCCGCGGTCGCCGCCGCGTGCCAGGGGCCGGGACCCTCCTGGCCGAAGAAGCCCTCAAGCGAGGTCCACAGCAAGGCCGTCCAGGCCGCCGACCAGCGGACGATGTTCGGGGCGGTGGTCGCGGCGGTGGCCCGCAGGTCGGTGCCGAAACTCTCGGCGGCGGTGGTCGCGAAAACCGCCCAGTAACCGGCCCCGAACCCGAGCACGGTGACGCTGGCGTAGAACCAGCCGACGCCCCAACCGCCGAGCGTGAAGTACGCCGCCCCGCCGAGGCCGGTGATGACCAGGAAGACGACGATCGCGAGCCGCCGCGACCGCAACAGCTGGCTGAGCAGGCCGCTCGCGAGGTCGCCCGCCGCGAGGCCGAGGTAGCACCACATGATGGCCCTCGCCGGATGCGGTTTCTGGTCGGCCGGCAGCCCGAGCGAGGTGCCGATCACGTCGGAGTACTTCACGAGCGTCCCGACCACGAACCAGATCGGCACCGCGACGAGGATGATCGAGAGGTACCGCCGCAGCCGGCCCGGCGGCCAGAAGAGCCGCCAGAACGCCCCGCGGCCGCTGGCCCGCTCTTCCTTGAGGTTCACGAACATGCCGCTCTCGACCACGCCGACCCGCAGGGCCAGCAGGGCGAGACCGAGCAGCCCGCCGATGAAGAAGGCCGTCCGCCAGCCGACGAACGTCGTGACGAAGTACGCCGCGACCGCCCCGAGGATGCCGACCGTCGCGACGATGGTGGTCGCGAAGCCGCGTTTCTCGCGCGACACCAGCTCGCTCACCAGCGTGATGCCCGCTCCGAGCTCGCCGGCGAGCCCGAAGCCGGCCACGAACCGCAGCACCTCGTACTGCCGGGTCGCGGTCCCGAGACCGATCGCGTGCAGGAACCCGAGCGGCGAGCCGTCGGGGATGTCCATGATGAACGCGTTGAGGATGTTCGCGACCGAGTAGGTCAGGATGCTGCCGAAGAGGACCGAGAGCCGTCCCCGCCGGTCGCCGAGGATGCCCCAGACCAGGCCACCCACGAGCAGGCCGCTGGTCTGCAGGATGTTGTCGAGCCAGATGCCCCAGTCCTTCAGCAGCTGGTCCTGCACCGCCGGATGGAGCGTCGCGAGCTGCGGGGCGAGGATCTCCTGAAGCGACGTCTTCCGCAGCATCGCGAACAGCAGGAGGTCGAAGATGTCGACGAAGTAGCCGAGGGCCGCGACCAGCACCGCGAGGGCGACCGCGGGCGGCACCGGCCCGATTCCCCAGTCGATGCGGCGGGGGGAAACGGGCGGTTCCGGGCGTCCGTGCTCCGGGGTGGGATCCATGCCCGGCAGTTTCCGGGACCGTGGCCCGCTCGGCAACCCGGCCAAGTTCGGCCGAGACCCTTGGGCCGTCGCGGGCCCGACCGTAGACTGGCCGGAGTTCCGCCCCCAGGAGACTGCCGATGTCCGAGCGAATCGACCGCCGTTCCGCTTCCGGGTTCACCGTCACCGAGCTGCTCGTGGTCATCGCGATCATCGCGCTGATCGTCTCGCTGGTGGCCAGCGCCGCCGGCCCGCTGCGCCAGAACGCCTGGAGCACGAAGGACCTCACGCAGTTGCGGACGCTTTCCCAGGCGATCAACGCCTACGCCGCGGACCAGGCCGGGCGGCTGCCCAGCCCGCGGACCAAGAACGAGTCGCTCGGCGGCGGCATGGCCCCGGTCACCAACGCGTGGGTGAACACCAACGCATCGGGCGGGGTGGTCGCCGGCTGGGACACCGAGAAGAGCCTGGCGGGTGGATCGCTCTGGCCGTACATGAACGCCGTCGCGAGCGCCTACAAGTCGCCCTTCGACACGACGCGGATGGCCCGCTCGTACTCGATGAGCGGATACGTGGGCAGCGGCGGGCTGAACATCACGCAGAATCCGCCGCGGATGTGCGACGACTGGTGGATCGAGTTCGGCAAGAACACCATGACCTTGGGCAAGATCCCGCAGCCTTCGAACACCATGGCCTTCATCGGCGAGGACGACCCGACCGCGAACTTCAACGAGTTCGGTTGGTGCCATCCGGCCCTCTCCACCGGCACCTGGCTCGGCAAGTGGATCGACCTTCCGCCGCTCTGGGGCGGCAACTCGATCAACATCAGCATGGTCGACGGCTCGGCCCAGTCGCTGAAGATCCTCTCGCCACGGCTTCGCAAGTGGTTCGAGACCTCGGGCCACGAGAGCTTCGAACCCGCCCCGTACGTGGCCTGGCGAATCATGCGGCAGCACACGCTGCCCGGCGCGTATTGACAGTCACGGGGCCGGCGGCCCGGCCGCGAGCCCGTTCTCTTCCTCGACGATCGCCCGCACGACCCGCTGTCCCTCGTCGTCGAGGTCGTTCGCCAGCGACCACGCCTGGACCGCCTCGCTCGCGGCGCGGACCGCCTCCTTCAGTTTCTGCATCTCGGCCAGCTGCTCTTCGGTGAAGCCGTCGCCGCCGGCCGACCGGCGTTTCTCGTCGACGGCCTTGCGGGCCGCGACCTCGCGGCGGATGAGCTGGCGAATCGGATCCCAGCGAGGTTCCTTCGATGCGGCCGCGGCGGCCGGGTCAGGCTCGACGGGCGGCAGCGGCGGCAGCGACTCCTCGACCGCCGCAAGATCGGGCTCGCTCTCGCCGCACGCGGCGAGGGGAAGCGGCAGGATGACGGCAAGCGGAAGCGCGACGACGAGACGGGCCGAAAGCATGGATTCACTATAACGGCGCCGGCACCGACCTCACCGCTGGAAGTCATAGACGTGGCCGATCCCGAGGATCCGCGTGAGCTCGTCGAGCGCGTCGCGGCTCTCGACGAGCAGCTGCGGATCGGCCAGGTCCGCCGCCCGCAGGTCTTCCCGGTAGCGGCGGCGGACCCACTCCTCGAGGGTCGCGTGACGGGCGGGCGAGAACCGCGAGCCGGGGTTCACCGCGGCGAGCTCGGCGTACTCGAGCGGCACCCGAAGCCGCAGGCACGCCGGGCCGCCGCCGTTCCGCATGCTCTCCCGCACGTCGAGGCTGTGCGCCTCGGCGATCGGGTTCGCCGGATCGGACATGATCCGGTCGATGACGCTCGCGACAGCGGCGTCTTCCCGCGATTCGATCGGCAGCACCAGGGCCTGCCGGCCGCCGTCGAGCTCGAGCAGCTGCGAGTTGAAGAGATAGGTCCGCACCGCGGTCTCGACCGGCAACTCGGCGGCCCGCACCTCGACGACCACGAGGCCCGGCACCGTCTCGCGCAGCGCCGCCAGCGTCCGCTCCCGCTCGGCGAAGGCGTGCTCGTGGACCAGCAGCGTCCGCCCCGAGCCGACCGCGATCACATCGTTGTGGAAGACGCCCGCGTCGATCGACTCGGCCCGCTGGCGGGCGAAGAGCGTACGGCCTGGATCGAGCCCGTGCAGCCGGGCGACCGCCTCGCTGGCAGCCAGCGTCTGGCGGGCGGGGTAGCGCCGCGGCGCGTCGGCCTCGCGCTCGGAGCGACCATAGACGAAAAGGTGCACGCCGCGGCCGTCGGTGCCCGCGAGGCGGGTGTGGTTCGCCGCACCCTCGTCGCCGAAGAGCTCGGCGGCCGGCAGCGGCTCGTGGTGCACGAAGCGGCTGGCGTCGGGAAAGGTGGCGAGCAGCACCCGCGACGTCACCGCCGGCTCGATCGAGCGGTGGAACATCGCCCGCAGGTTGGCGGGCGTGAAATGCACCCGACCGTCGGCGGTGTCGCGGGAAGGCGCGACCGTCGCGGCGTTCGCGGTCCACATCGGGCTGGCGCTCGAGACCCGGGCGAGCAGCGTGGCATCGGCCTTCGCGGCCGCCGTCACCACCGCCGCGTCGGAACCCGTGAAACCGAGCCGCCGCAGCGTGGGAACGTGCGGCCGCTCGTGCGGCGGCAGGTAGCCCTGCTCGACGCCCAGTCCGGCGACGAACGCCGCCTTCGCCAGTCCCTGCAGCGCCGCCGCCCGCGGATGCGAAACGGCCCCCTCGTTGCTGCGGCTCGCGACGTTGCCGTACGAGAGCCCGGCGTAGTTGTGGGTGGGACCGACGATCCCGTCGAAATTCGCCTCGCGCAACCGGGCCTCCGGGAAAGCGACGGATGATAGGGATTCGTGCGGGGAAGTCCGGGAAGATCGCCGGCGGTTGGCCCCGAACCGGAAGTCCCGCACGAACACCGCGCTCGCCGGCCGGAAGAGACCGGAAATCCAACCGCAACCGCCACTCGGCGCTTGCGAAGGGCCGGCCCGCGGCCGACACTCGACTGCGACGGAGGTTGCCATGACCAGACGTTCCCGCCCCATGCTTCCCGCGGTGTCGACCCTCGCGCTCGCTTCGGCTTCGCTGGCCGCACCGCCGCTCGCCGACCTGCTCGGGCCGCTCGAGCCGGCGGGAACTCGCGTGATCAAGGTTGCGACGAGCGAGGCGAAGGCTCTCGCGGAGAGTCGGCTTCCCGGCCTCGAGACGCTCGGACCGGACGGCTGGATCGGCCTCGATGAGGGCTCGCTTGCGGCATCCGACCCAAGGGTCGCGCTGGTCGCCGAGGGCGCCGACTTCCGCGCCGACGCCTACCGCGATCGCGCGGGCGGACTCGCCTGGCCGACCGACGCGGGCTTCATCCTCTTCAAGCCCGGCACGGCCGCCGCGACCCGTGGTCGGGCCCTGGCCCTCGCCGCCGACGCGACCGACGCGGTCGAGACCTACGCGGCCATTCCCGACCTGGTCCGCGTGAAGTTCCGCACCCGCGACGGGGCCGAGACGGTGGCGCGACTTGCCGAGATCGCCCGCGACCCGTCGGTCGCCGCGGTCGAGCCCGACTTCCGCTTCACCGGGCGGTCGGAAGTCACCGTGCCGAACGATCCGGGCTTCGCTTCCTGCTGGGGGCATCGCAATAGCGGCGGCAGCGGCAGCCTGCTCGGCTTCGACATGAACACGCTCGAGGCGTGGGACATCACGCCCGGCGACCCCTCGATCAAGGTGCTGATCATCGACACCGGCGTGCAGCAGAACCACCCGGATCTCAACCAGGATCCGGGTCGCGACTTCACGACCGGTGCGGTCGATGGCATCGCGGGCGGCGGCCCGGCGAACGCCTGCGACAACCACGGCACGGCGGTCGCCGGCTGCGTCTCGGCGATTCGCAACAACGCGCTCGGCACGGTCGGAGCCGCCCCGGGCTGCCGGAGCGTCTCCGCCAAGGTGGGAACGGCGACGGTGCCGTGCAACGGCACCTGGGAGGCGACCGTCAGCTACACGGTCAACGCTCTGAACTGGGCCGCCGCGAACGGCATCCGAGTGACCAACAACAGCAATGGGTACGGAATCGCGTCGGCGGCGATGCAGAGCGCCTATGACGCGACCCGCTCGCTGGGCGTGGTCCACTTCGCCTCGGCCGGAAACGCCGGGGGCGGCGCGATCGGTTTTCCCGCGAGTCTCGCCTCGGTGCAAGCGATCGGGGCGACCGCGAAGAACGGGACGCGAGCGGCGTTCTCGAGCTTCAATCCCGCCCTCGACCTGGTGGCGCCAGGACAGTCGATCTACACCACCGACCGGACCGGCTCGGCCGGCTACGGCTCGGGCGACTACCGCAGCGTCGACGGCACCTCGTTCGCCGCGCCGTACGCGGCGGGCGTGGCGGCGCTGCTCTTGAGCGCCGACCCCACGCTGCTGCCGGCCGACGTCGAAAAGCTCCTCCGCCGCACCGCCCGCGACATGGACCTGCCGCGCTTCGACTCGATGACCGGCTGGGGCATGGTCGACGCCCAGGCGGCGCTCGCGGCGCTTGGCGATCCCGACGGCGACTCGGTGGCGGACGGCGATGACAACTGCCCGTTCGTCGTGAACCCCGACCAGGTCGACACCGACGGCGACGGGCTCGGCGACGCGTGCGACGGTTGCCTCGCCGACCCGTGGAAGGTTTCGCCCGGAACCTGCGGCTGCGGATCGCCCGACGAGGATCTCGACGGGAACGGCTCGATCGATTGCGGCATGCTGGTGGTCGGAAGGCGGGCCCTCGGCGGCGACATTCCCGACGGCTCGGTGGTCGGCCGGTCGGCGTCGATGACCTTCGACGGTTCGGGCACCATCCAGCGGATGGTGGTGCGGATCAACGGCCTCGGGGCCGGTTGGGCCGGCGACCTGGTCGCCACGCTCATCGCCCCGGACGGGACGGTGATTCCGCTGTTCCATCGGGTCGGACGGACGAGTTCAAGCCCGTCGGACTTCGGCGACGACAGCAATTTCGCGGGGAACTATCGCTTCCGCGACGGCGGGGCGAGCCTGTGGAGCGCGGCGGCCGCGGTCGGATCGACCGGGACGATCGCTGCAAGCACCTATTCGGCGAGCGCCGCCTCGACGGGCGCCGCGATCGCCATGAATCCTCTGGTTGCCGGCAAGCCCGTGGCCGGCACCTGGCGGCTCACCATCGTCGACCTCGCCTCGCCCGATGGCGGCAGCTTCGGCAGCGCCTCGCTTGCCTTCGCGCTGGTCGCGCCCGCCGGGGACTCCGATGCCGACGGCGTGGCGAACGCGGCCGACGGCTGCCCGAACGATCCTCGCAAGTCGGCGCCCGGGCCCTGCGGGTGCGGGGTGCTGGACGTCGATTCCGATCTCGACGGCACGCCGAACTGCCTCGACGAATGCCCGTTCCGGCCGGATCTTGTCGAGGCCGGCCAGTGCGGCTGCGGCGTGCCCGAGCCCGACGGTGATGGGGACGGCGTCGCCGACTGCGTCGACGGCTGCCCGGCCGATCCGGGCAAGTCGGCGCCCGGGACCTGCGGCTGCGGCGTGCCCGACGCCGACGCCGACGCCGACGGTCTGGTCGACTGCCTCGCCCTCGAGTCGATTCCGGAACTGGCGGCCCCGACGGTCGCGGGCCTCGCCAGCGGCGATGATTTCGGCGCGTCGATCGCGGTGGACGGCGACTTCATGATCGTGGGCTCGCCGCTCGACAGCCTGCCCGGCAAGTCGAAGGCCGGCAGCGCGCGAATCCTCGAACGCGGCCTCGCGGGCTGGAGCCAAGTCGCGTTCCTCGTCGCCCCGGACGGGAAGGCCAGCGATGCGTTCGGCCAGTCGGTGGCGATCTCGGGCGACCTCGCGGTGGTCGGCACGCCGAAGGGCGACGCCGGAGCCACGCTCGATGCGGGGGCCGCGTACCTCTTCCGGCGCGACGGCGCCGGCCTCTGGCAGTTCGAGACCAAGCTGGTTCGCGACACGATCGCCGCGAACGACCAGTTCGGATTCGCGGTGGCGGCCCTCGGCGACACCGTCGCGGTCGGGAGCCCGAACGCCGACCTGTCGGCGGTGGCCGATGCCGGTCAGGTGACGGTGTTCCGCCGCCTCGCGGGCATCTGGTCGGTTACGGCCAATGTCGCGTCGAGCCCGCTCGCCGCGGGCGACAAGTTCGGTGCGGCGGTCGCGCTGGGCGGTGACCCCGCCCTTCCGACGCTCGCGGTCGGCGCGACCGGAGACGACGAGCCGGGCAAGAGCAACTGCGGCGCGGTCTACGCCTTCACTCTCGACGCGTCAGGCGGCGTGGCGACCTCGGTGCGGCTGGTGGGAGCTCCGGCCCTGGCCGCCGCGACGCTCGGGGCAAGCGTCGCGCTCGACGCGACGGGCACCCGGCTGGTCGCGGGCGGCCCGGCGGCGAAGCTGCCGGCAGGTACCGCGTGCGGGACGGCGACCGTCTGGACCTTCGGCGGCACGGCATGGACCGGCGTGAATCTCGTGCCGGCCGATCTTGCGGCCGGCGAGCGTTTCGGGGCGTCCGTCTCGCTGCGGGCCGACGGGAACCATCTCGTCGTGGGCAGCCCGAACGACAAGGTCGGCACCATCGCGAAGCGCGGATCGGCCGCGGTGTACCGATGGACCGGCGCCGCGTGGGAACTCGTCGATCGCCTCACGCTGCCCGCGTCGGGAACGAGCGCGAGCCTCTTCGGCACCGCGGTCCGCTGCCTACCGGCCGTCGAGGGAGATCCGCGGGTCGAGTTTGCCGTGGGCGGCCCGAAACACGCGCCGCCCGCCGGCGGAACCGTGCGGATCTTCGGCTCGATTCCCTCGCCCTGACCCGGCCGAGGACGGATCTCAAGGCAGCAGCGTTCGGAAGGCCTTCGCCCACTCCTCGCACGCCCGCTCGGCGGTGCCGAGCCGCGAAAGCTTCTCGGCCGAGAACCGCCTGGTGTCGGTTTCAGACGAGAACGCCGCGACGACCTTCGGATCGCCCTCGATCGTGGCGTAGATCTCGCACGCCGCCTCGCCGTAGCCGAGCTTCATCATCTGGGTCTGCGGCGCGACGTTCAGGCCCGGCGTGTTCGGCTTCACGAAGGTGAAGGCCGCGTGGACGACGAGGGCCTTCGATCCGGTGCCGGCGGCCGGCCCGAGCGCGAGCTCGAGCTGCTCGCGCATCACGTCCTTGAGCTTGGTCCACTCGTCATCGTCGAGCTCGATCTCGGCGCCGGGGGCCCGGGTGACGGGCTCGACGCGGATCGCGCCGTAGTCGGCGGTCGAAAGGGCCGCGAGCCGGAACTCGGCGGTCTCCTTGTCGTCGGCATTGGGGGTCAGCGGCACGCTCATCGGGACAAAGCCGGTGCGGGCGACGGTCTTGCCGCCGCCGCAACCGACCGGCAACAGGCACGAGGCGATGAGGAAGGTCGAGACGAGAGTGGTTCGGACATTCATGGGAGGGGAAAGGTATCGGAACCGTCTCGACCGCGGGGCCCGGCCGCTCGACGCCGGTCGAGGGGGGACTTTCCCCATTCCGACCGACCGAACCGCCCATCAGGTTGCGGCCGGTCGCCCGCGGACGGAACTTGCCGAGTTCGCACGCTCGTCCCCGTTCGACAGGACACCCATGAACGCACTCCTTATCGCCTCGCTCGCCCTCTCGTCGCCGCTCCTCGCCGCTCCGCCCGCGCTGAAGCCGGTCGAGCAGGCCGCCGAACGGACCCTGCGCTCGGTCCGGGTCTCCCCGACCGACGTGCTGCACGGAGCGGGATCGTTCCGGGTCTTCACGCCGTTCGACGATGTGGCGGTGCCGCTGGTGCGGAAGGATGGCGCGTGGCTCGTGACCGACGGCTCGGGCGGGTCGATGGATGTCTACCCGACTTCGCAGGGCGACTTCTTCGTGCTGCGCTCGCCGACCCACCAGCGGATCGAGATGCGGCCCATCGGCGGCGGGGCGTACGTGGTCGAGCAGAGGCCGCTCGACCCGGCGGGCTGCGCGGTGCCCGAGCACGCCGTGCCGCCGGCACCCGAAGGCGGCATCGCCGGCAACTGCGACACCGCGGCGATCGTCGATGTCCTGATGCTCTGGACCCCCGAGGCCCGCGTCGATGCGGGCGGACTCGCGGCGATCCAGGCGCGGGCCGAGGCCGCGGTTTCGGCGACAAACACGGCCTACGAGGCTTCGGGCATCGCGACGCGGATGCGGCTCGTGCATTCGGGCGAGGCGAACTACAGCGAAGCAGGCAGGTCCTACGAGACCATCCTCACGCAACTCACGAACCAGGGCGACGGGGCGCTCGACGAGATCCACGCGCTGCGCGACGCCTACGGCGCCGACCTCGTGAGCATGCTCATCATGAATCCCACCTATTGCGGCGTGGCGTGGCTCGACCCGTTCAACCCGGCGTCGGGCTTCAGCCTCGTCACGTGGGATTGCGACGCCCTGGTGAACGCCCACGAGTGGGGCCACAACTTCGGCTGCTGCCACGCCCCGGGCGACGGCGGCGGCTGCACGACCGGCGGCATCTATCCCTATTCGCTCGGCCACCGCTTCACCGGGCAGAGCGGCACGCAGTGGCGGACGGTCATGGCGTACTCGCCGGGCGTCCGCATCAATCGCTTCTCGTCGCCGAACGTGATCTACGACGGCGTGGCGACCGGCCTTCCCGGCAACGGTTCGGAGGGCCGCGACAACGTCCGCACGCACCAGGAGACGGCGCTCAGCATCGCGAACTTCCGCTGCACGGTGAACGCCGACACCGACGGCGACGGCGTGCTGAACCATCTCGACAACTGCATCGCGACGCCGAATCCCGACCAGCTCGACTCGGACGGCGACGGCAAGGGGAACGCCTGCGACGGCTGCCCGAGCGACCCGGCGAAGATCGCGCCGGGCACCTGCGGCTGCGGTACGAGCGACGAGGATCTTGACGGCGATGGCACGCCCGATTGCGACCCGGGCCTGATCGTCGCGAGCGGTCCGGGCGGATCGGTGCCCGACGGCAGCCCGGTCGGCTTCGCGTCCACGATGAACGTGACCGCAAGCGGATCGTTGCAGGCGATCGGGATCCGCATCGAGGGCCTCTACACCACCTGGTGCGGCGACGTGGTCGCGACACTGACCGCCCCCGACGGCACGACGGTGCCGCTCGTCACGCGGATCGGCCTGGTCACCTCGGGCTGGGGCGACGATTCCGACCTCAACGGCTCGTACCTCTTCCGCGACGGCAGCGCGAACATCTGGACGGCCGCCGCGGCGGTCGGTTCGGGCTCGCCGATCCCGCCGGGGGCCTACGCCGCCAGCGGCGCCGGCAGCGGAAACGCCGTCTCGCTGAGCGCGGCCCTCGGCGGCAAGCCGATCCAAGGCGCGTGGACGCTGAAGCTCGTCGATCCAGCGTCGCCTGACCCCACGTCGTTCTCAGGCTGGAAGCTTCTTCTCAAGACCGTCTCGACCGACACCGACGGCGACGGGACGCCTGACGACCTCGACACCGACGACGACAACGACGGCACGCCCGACGCAAGCGACGGCTGCCCGCTCGACGCGAACAAGATCTTCCCGGGCGCGTGCGGCTGCGGCGTGGCCGAGACCGATTCCGACGGCGACGGTGTCGCCAACTGCGTCGACGGCTGCCCGACCGACGCGGCGAAGACGGCGCCCGGCGCCTGCGGGTGCGGCGTTCCCGAGACCGATTCCGACGGCGACGGCTCGCCGAACTGCCTCGACGGCTGCCCGAGCGATCCGGCGAAGACGGCGGCGGGCGTGTGCGGCTGCGGCGTGTCGGATGCCGACCTCGACGGCGACGGGCTGCCCGATTGCCAAGGGAGCGCGGTGAGCGCGACGGGAACCGGCGGTTCGATTCCCGACGCGTCGGCCGCCGGTCGAACCTCGACGGTGACCATCTCGGCTGCGGCCAGCGTGGTGTCGGCCGCGGTCCGCGTCGACGGGCTCGCAAGCAGCTGGTGCGGCGACCTCGTCGCGACGCTGACGGCGCCCGACGGCACCGTGGTCACGCTCTTCAATCGCATCGGGCGCGTGACGACCGGCTGGGGCGACAATTCTGATTTCGCGGGGCTTTACACCTTCCGCGACGTGAACGCGGGCGCGATCTGGATCGAAGCGGCGACGGCCGATTCCACGATGCCGATTCCGCCGGGTGCCTATCGCGCGACCGGCGCGGGCAGCGGAAACGCGTTGTCGATCGCGGCGGCGCTCGGCGGCAAGTCCGCGACGGGTACGTGGACACTTCGGATCGCCGACGTGGAAGGCGGCGACCTCGCGTCGTTCACCGGATGGACGCTCATCCTCGGCGTCGAGTACCCCGATGCCGACGGTGACGGGATTCCCGACGATATCGATCCCGACGACGACAACGACGGCGTCGATGACGGGAACGATGGCTGTCCGCTCGACGCGACGAAATCGCAGCCGGGGCAGTGTGGCTGCGGAAGTCCCGACACCGACTCCGACGGCGACGGCACCGCCGACTGCATCGACGGCTGCCCTTCCGACGGGAACAAGTCCTCGCCCGGATTCTGCGGTTGCGGCGTCCCCGACACCGACGGCGACGGCGACGGCCTGGTGGACTGCTTGGCGGTCGGCTCGCTTTCGCAGGTCGCGACGCTCGACCAGGCCGGTCTCGCCACCGGCGATGACCTCGGCTTCGCGGTCGCGGCTGACGCCGCTCACGCCGCCGTCGGGCTTCCGCTGCGGAACCTGCCTTCGAAGGCCGACGCGGGCATGGTCTGGGTCTACATGGTCTCGCAGGTCGCACCGACCTGGACGCGAGTCGCCCAGCTCACCGCAACCGACGCCAAGGCGAAGGACAACTTCGGCAAGGCGGTCGCGGTCGACGGGGACGTGATCGTGGTCGGATCGCCGCTGTCCGATACCACCGCGGTCGACAGCGGTGCGGCCTACGTCTATCGCCGCTCGGAAGCGGGGGTCTGGACCTTCGAGCAGAAGCTGGTTCGCGCGACACCGGTCTACCGCGACGCGTTCGGCACGTCGGTCGCGGTGCGGGGAGATCTCATTGCGGTCGGGACGCCCGCGGCCGACATCGCCGGCAAGACCGATGCCGGCGAGGCGACGATCTTCCGGCGCGGCGAGTCGGGCAGCTGGACGCAGGTTACGACCGTGACCTCGCTGCCCGTGACGGCGAGCGACAAGTTCGGCACGAGGGTCGCCCTCGGCGGGCCGGCCGAGGCGCCGGTCCTTGCGGTCGGCGCGACCGGTGACGACGAGCCGAGCCGCAGCAACTGCGGCGCGGTCTACGCGTTCGCGCTTTCACCCACGGGCACGGTGACGACCACCACGCGACTCGTCGGATCGGTGTCGTACGCGTCGGCGGCGCTCGGCACCGCGGTCGCGGTCAGCGGCGACGGCAACCGCATCGCCGGCGGTGCTCCGCTCGCGACGATCACCGGCGGCGGCACCAAGTGCGGCTCGGCGACGGTGTGGACCTTCGGCGGCACGACCTGGACCGGCGTAAACATCACCGCGCCCGATCGCGTCGCGGGCGAGCAGTTCGGCTCGAGCCTCGCGTTCCGCGCCGATGGCCTCGCCCTCGCGGTCGGATCACCGCTTGATACGGTCAACGGCGTGATCGGACGCGGGTCGGTCGCGGTGCTGGTGCTCGACGGGGCCGCGTGGCGGACCTACGACCGCCTCACGCTGCCGGAAGCGGGAACGGCCGCCGCGAACGCCGGACGCGCGGTCGGCTTCGCCGGCGACTCGATCGTCGTCGGCGCCCCGAAGGCGACGCCGCCCGCGGGCGGCACGACGCGGGTCTTCCAAGGTCCGTTGTGGCCCTGAGCGATCGCGGCTAGCGTGACGGGATGCCGACGGAACCGCCCGCATCCCCCCCGCCCCGCGGTCCGCTCGACGGGATCCTCGTCCTCGACCTCTCGCGGGTGCTCGCGGGCCCCTTCTGCTCGCTGCTGCTCGCGCGGCTCGGGGCCCGCGTGATCAAGGTCGAGATGCCCGGGACCGGCGACGACGCCCGCGCGTACGGCCCGTTCCGCGAGGGCCGCAGCCTGTATTTCGAGTCGGTGAACCACGGGAAGGAGAGCATCGCGCTCGACCTCAAGAAGCCGGCCGATCGCGAGACCTTCGAGGGCCTGCTCGGGATCGCCGACGTGCTGGTCGAGAACTTCCGGCCGGGCACCATGGACCGGCTCGGATACGGCGCCGACGCCCTGCGATCTCGCTTCCCGCGGCTCGTCTACGGCGAGGTCTCGGGCTTCGGGGCGACCGGACCGTACCGCGAGCGGGCCGCCTACGACATCATCGCGCAGGCCCTCGGCGGGATCATCGGCCTCACCGGCCACGAGGGGCAGCCGTCGGTGCGGGTCGGCGTCTCGATCGGCGACATGGTCGCGGGGCTCTATCTCACGGTCGGGATCCTCGGGGCGTTGTATCGGCGCGATCGCGCGGAAACGGGAACCGGCACCGGCACCGCGGTCGACGTATCGCTCCTCGATTGCCAGGTCGCGCTCCTCGAGGCCGACATGACCGCGTACCTCGCGACCGGCCGCGTGCCGGGGAAGCGCGGCTCGGCGCATCCGAGCATCGCGCCGTTCCAGATCTTCCGCGCGAAGGACGGCGAGATCTGCATCGCCGCCGGGAACGACGGGCTGTTCCGCGGGCTGGCGAAGGCACTCGGGAAGGAATCGCTCGCCGACGATCCGCGGTTCGCGAGGAACGTCGCGCGGCACGAGCATCTCGCCGCTCTCGTCGCCGAGATGGAATCGCTGCTCGCCGGCCGCGGGGTGCACGAGTGGCTGCCGATCCTCGACGCGGCGGGGATTCCCTGCGCCCCGATCCAGAGCGTCGCCGACGTCGCGAGGCACCCGCAAGTGCTGGCCCGGAACATGATCCAGTCGGTGCCGACCCGCGACGGCGGCGTGTCGCATGTCGTCGGCAACCCGATCAAGTACGCCGACTTCCCCGACCTTCCGCCGCCCGGGGCCGCTCCCGATCTCGACGCGGACCGTTCCGCGATTCTCGCCCTGCTCGCGGCGGACGGCGGGGCCCGCCCGTAAACTCGAGGTCATGACTCCCGACGAATTCGTGAGGCTGCTCGGACGCGAACGGGCTTCGGCGATCCTGCGGTGCCGGTGCGAGGAGAGCGCTCGCCTGGCGATGGACGCGGCGGTCCGAGGCGGCTTCCGCATCTGCGAGTTCACGCTGACGATCCCCGGTGCGCTGCGGCTCGTCGGCGAGTTCGCGGCACGGAAAGACCTCGTGATCGGCGTCGGCACGGTTCTGACCGCCGCGCAGGCCCGCGAGGCGGTGGCCGCGGGCGCCCGCTACCTCGTCTCGCCGGTGTACGACCCCGAGGTGATCGCGGAAGCGAAGCGGCTCGGCGTCGCGATGATGCCCGGCTGCTTCACGCCGACCGAACTGTGGAACGCCCATCGCGGCGGCGCTGAATTGCTGAAGCTCTTTCCCGCCCAGTCGCCGCAATGGCTCAGCCAGGTGCTCGCCCCGCTGCCGATGCTGAAGATCGTGCCGACGAGCGGCGTGACGCTCGACAATTGCCAGGAGTTCCTGAAGGCCGGCGCGTTCGCGCTCGGCTTCGTCAACTGCCTCTTCGACCCCGAGGACATCGCGACGAACCGCTTCGACGCGATCGAGCGGCGGGCCCGCGACATGCTCGCGAAGGTCAAGGCATGAGCGTGCGGATCGTCGCGGCCGGCGAGGCCCGGCGGATGCCTTGGAAGAACGGGCGCGGGATGACGCTCGAGGTCGCCACCGACGCGCCGGCGTCCGATCCGGCCGCATGGACCTGGCGGCTCTCGATCGCCGACGTGCCGGAACGCGGGCCGTTCTCGCGGTTTCCCGGGATTGACCGGTCGATCGCGTGTCTTGCGGGCGAAGGCCTGCGGCTGCATCGCGGACGGTCCGTCGACGAGGTGCCGAAGCATGGCGTGGCGCTCGCCTTCGCCGGCGAGGAGGAAGTCGACGGCGAGCCGAGGGGTCGCGGCGTGCGGGACGTCAACCTCATGCTGCGGCGCGGCGCGTGGAGCGGGCGGCTTCGGGTCGAGCGCGGTGCGGGCGGCTCGGCCCGCGGCGCGACGGTCGTGATCCACGCGTTCACGGCCGGGCTTGCGATCGAGTTCGAGGGCGTGGCGTATCCGTTGCCGCCGGGCGCGACGCTGGTCGGCACGGGTGGGCTGCGATGGTCGGGCGAGGCGGACGCCGTGGCGATCGTCGCCGAGATCAACCGGGAAGGACCCCACTGAACCCGCGAAGCCGGTCGCGCCGGTATGGTGCGGCGAAGGAGTCCCCGCCATGCATCGATTCGGCCTCGTACTTGCACTCGCCCTGTCCGTCCCCCTTTCGATCTCCGCCGGTCCCGCCCCTTCGGCGCCGCCCGCCGGCCTCTCGGTCGAGGCGAAGGATGACGCGTTCCGCAAGGGCTTCGATTTCGTGTTCCGCTCGGACAGCTCGGCGACCGCGACGCTCTCGCTCGACCCGCTCGGCGGCAAGAACGTCGCAAGCACGACGCTCTCGTCGAAGTCGGGATCGATCACGCTCAACGGCTCGTACGACCGGAACGCCCGGACCATCGTGATCATCGCCAAGCGCGGCGGCAAGGAGATCGGTGAGTTCTCGTGGCGGGTCGAGGCGACGCTGCGTTGATCGGGTTCCGGCCGGTGTTCGTGCTCGGTGCCGGGGCAATCGTGCGGGACGCGCATCTTCCGGCGTACCGCCTGGCGGGCATCCCCGTCGCGGGGATCTTCGATCTCGATCGCGGGCGGGGCGAGGCACTGGCGGCGGCGACGCCGGGGGCCAAGGCCTTCGCCGATCGACATGACCTTCTCGAGGCCGCCCGCAGCGCCGGCGGGATCCTCGACGTTGCACTTCCGCCCGAGGCGCTTCCGGAGACGCTCGCCGCCTTGCCTGAGGGTTCCGTCGCGCTGCTGCAGAAGCCGTTCGGTTCGAGCCTCGCCGACGCAAGCACGCTGCTCAAGATCGCCCGACGCCGGCGGGTCCGCGGCGCGACCAACTTCCAGCTGCGACACGCGCCGGCGATCGTCGCGCTGCGTGGACTGCTGCGGGCGGGTGCGATCGGCGAGCCGATCGACCTCGAGATCCGCGTGGTCTGCCGCATGCCGTGGTCGACGTGGCCCTTCCTGCTCGACCGGCCGCGGATGGAGATCCTCGTCCACTCGATCCACTACCTCGATCTCGCCCGAGCCCTGTTCGGCGAACCCGAGCGGGTCTGGTGCGGCGCCGCGGGCGACCCGCGCGAGCCGCGGCTGGCCGAGACGCGTTCGACCTCGATCCTCGCGTTCCCGCACGGGAAGCGGGCGGTGATCACGACGTACCACCACCATGAGGCCCC
>JBIKVN010000298.1:0-3507 GCA_044356865.1 Phycisphaerales bacterium
TAGCCGAAAGCCCAGATCGCGGCGATGCCGGCGAATCCGAGGGCGAGTTCGATCGGACGGACGAGGCGGGCGAGGCCGAGGACGGCTACGGGGCCCACGACGAACAGGGCGACGGTCAGGAGGGCGCTCGGGGTCACGGCGGTGCGGCGTCGAGAGGTGCGAAACGGGCCTCTATAGTAGTCCCCTCATCCGCCGGAACCGGTCCGGCGAAGTGTTCGGAACGCGACCTTTCCCCGAGACCGTGGACTCTCCCGAGACATCCGCTGCGATCGCCCCGCCGGCCGGGAGGCCCGGGACGCTGCGCACGTTCGCGGAGCTGGCGAAACTGCGGCTGAACGCCCTCGTCTTGCTGACCACCGCGGTCGGGTTCGCCCTCGGCGACCCGTTCGGGCTCGATCTCGCGCGGCTCGGCTGGACGCTGCTCGGGACCGGCCTCGCGGCGGCCAGCGCCTCGATGCTGAACCAGCTGGCGGAACGGCGCCGCGACGCCCAGATGACCCGGACGGCCCGGCGTCCGCTGCCGACCGCACGCGTGAAGGTCGCGACGGTCTTCGCCCTTGGCGTGGTGCTCGGCTACGCGGGGCCGGCGGTGCTGGCGTTCGAGGTGAACGTGCTGGCCGGGGCCCTCGCCCTCGCGAACATCCTCATCTACGTGCTGGTCTACACGCCGCTCAAGCCGGTGACCACGCTGAACACCGCGGTCGGCGCGGTGACCGGGGCGATCCCGCCGATGATCGGCTGGGCGGCGGCGACGGGCGGGCTCGAGACCGGGGCGTGGCTGCTCGGCGGGATCCTCTTCCTCTGGCAGATCCCCCACTTCTTCGCCCTCGCCTGGATGTACCGCGAGGATTACGCCCGCGGCGGCCACGCCATGCTGCCGTCGCGCGATCCGCGCGGCGAGGTCACCGCCCGCTCGATGGTCCTCTGCTCGCTGCTGTTGGCGCCGGTTTCGCTGGCGTCGACGCTGTTCGGCGTCGCGGGCTTCGTCTCGGCGGCGGTCGGGGCGCTGGCCGCGATCGGGCTGGCCCTGATGTCGTTCCGCTTCTTCGCCAGCCGCACCGATGCCGCGGCGAAGGCGGCGTTTCTCGCGAGCCTCGCGTACCTGCCGATCACGCTCGGCGTGATGGTCGCCGACCGCGGTCCGCTGACCGGCGAGGCGTGGGTCCGCGGCGGCCGCGAACCGCTGGGGATCGCCCTGCCGATGCCGCCGGAGCCGGAGACGCCATGAGCGAACGGATGCTGACCTTCCGCAGCGGCGGGTGGGTGCTGCTGGTCATGGCGGCGATGGTGCTGGCGATCCTCGCGTGGGCCCTCGCGGGGCCGCTGATGGGCCACCGCCGCGTCGGCGACGGCCGGACGGTCGAGAGCTACGGCTTCGCGCTCGAGCCGGCGGTCGTGGCGACGGGCGAGATCGTCGCGAGCGGCGAGCCGCGCGATTTCCTGCCCGCCTTCCGCAGCCTCGGCACGATGCCGGGCTCGGACATGGAGGCGTTCAACGCCCGCAAGCGACGGAAGTACGTGGTGAGCGACGATCGCGTGATCGGCGTGACGATCGGCGGCGAGTCGCGGGCGTACCCGATCACGCTGCTGAACGGCCACGAGATCGCCCTCGACGAGCTCGGCGGCGTGCCGATCGCGGTGACCTACAGCCCGCTCGGCGATTCGGTCGCGGTCTACGACCGGCGGGTCGACGGGAAGACGCTCGACTTCGGCGTGAGCGGCCTGCTGCGGAACGCGAACCTGCTCATGTACGACGTCGTGGCGGAGGGCGATGCGGCCGCGCGGTCGAGCCTCTGGTCGCAGTACGAGGGCCGGGCGATCGCGGGGCCCTTGGCGGGCCGCGAGCTGGTGCGCGTGCCCGGCACCTGCGTCACCACCTGGGAGGACTGGTTCGCCACGCATCCCGGCACGACGGTGACGCTTCGCGATGAAGGCCAGCTCGCCCGCTACCGGCAGATCAGCTACGAGAGGTACTTCGAGTCGCCGCGGATTGACTTCCCGCTGGTCCGCGAGGTGCCCTCGGTCGAGGGGATGACCCTGAAGTCACCCGTCGTGCTGCTCGAGCGCGGCGACGCGCGGGCGATCGTGCCGCTCGAGCGGTTCCGCAAGAAGGGCGACTCGGTGCGGGTGCCGGTGGAACTGGGCGATGCGACGGTGACGCTGGTCATCCCCGATCGCACTGGTGCGTGGCGGGTCGAGGGCGGCAAGGACACGTTCGCCCGGTCGAGCCTCTGGTTCCTGCCGGGGGTGATGGTCGACGGGGCGGATGCCGCGGTCCGGTGACTCACGACCCCAGCCACAGCGTCGCGTACAGCACGATCCAGACCGCGTCGAGGAAGTGCCAGTACATGCCGCAGTAGATCGCCCCCGACGCCCGATCCGGGCCGTAGCGGCCGCGCAGGGCCTTGGCCGTCACCACGCCGAGCGGGATCAGCCCCCCCACCACGTGGGCCCCGTGCAGGCCGGTCAGGACGAAGAAGGTCCAGGCGTACAGGTGGTCGGCGATCCGCATGTTGTCGGCGATGGCCTCGCGCCAGGCGATGATTTGGAGCGCCAGAAAGACGATCCCGAGGACGAGCGTCGCCAGCATCCACCGTCCCTGGCTCGCCTCCCCCCGCTCGCACGCCCGCACGCCGCGATGCATCGTCCAGCTCGAGAGGACGAGCGCGCCCGTCGACCAGAACAGCACCCCCGGCAGCGGCGGCATCGACGCCGGCGGCCAGGTGCTGGCGTTGATCGGGCTGATGCGGACCGCGAGGTAGCCGATGATCGTCGCGACGAAGACGACCGCGAGCGTCAGGAGAAACAGCCACATGCCGAAACGGCCCGCCGAGAGGCGGGCCGCGGGATCGGTGAACGGGTCGTTCTGGAGGCGAAGGGGCGGCATGGCCGCACTCCCGTCCCGCGTCGGGTCACGACGGGGGGTTCTGGCTCGCGATCGGGGCGTACGGGGCGTCCTTGGCCAGCGTCTCGGCGACGGCCTTCGGGTTCCCGGGGGTCAGCTGCCGCTCGTACTGGTGGACGTCCATCATCGCGAAGGCGATGAGCAGGACCACGAAGAGGATCGAACCGACCAGGGTGAGCAGGTTGAAGGTCCGGTCCCACCGCAGGTGCATGAAGATGAGCACCACGAGGGCGGCCTTTACGACCGCGACGCCGAGGGCGATCCAGATGTTGAACTCGCCGACGTCGACGTAGCGCACCGCGACGGTCACCACGGTGAGGGCGATGAGGGCCATGCCGGTCGCGAAGAGGAGGCTCAGCGGCACGACGTGCCCGACGAGCGGATGCCCGTCGCCGTGGCCGTGGCCGTCGTGGGAATGGGAAGGGTGGCTCGCCATGGGTGGCTCAGTGGATGAGGTAGAACAGCGGGAAGAGGAAGATCCAGATCAGGTCGACGATGTGCCAGTAGAGGCCGCCGAGGTCGACCGGCGTGTAGTAGTTGCCGTCGTAGCGGCCGAGCATCGCCCCCCACATGAGCCAGGCGATCATGCCCATGCCGATCAC
>JBIKVN010000299.1:0-3499 GCA_044356865.1 Phycisphaerales bacterium
GGCGCGCGGCCAAAGCGGCGCCGACCGAGGTTTTTCCCGCGCCGCGACTTCCGATGAGGATGAGTTGGGGCATCGAGGCGGGCCCGGACTCAAGTCCCGCCACGCTCCGGTCAGCGGGTGCGGACCCTGCGGCCGAGGCGACGCTTCCGGTTCACGATCGCCCGGCCCTTGCGGGTCTTCATGCGAGCGCGGAACCCGAGCTTGCGGAGCTTCTTGATGCGGCTGAGCTTGTGGGGGTAATGCATGGCGGGATTCCGGGAAGGATCTCGCCCCAAGAGGCGAGTCGGGAACGGTACCCGAGCCGGACCTCTTTCGCAACGGCTCGGTCGCCGTCTGCATCTCGCGGGTCCGGATATCCACCCGCCGCGCCGCAAAAGTCCGGGCGGTCCTTTCGGACGGGCCGCTCCCGGTCGATACTCCTCCCCGTGGCGCGTCCTCCAGCCGCCGCGACGGTCGCGACGGCTGGAGCACTCGCCCGACCACCGCACGACCCCCGGCGGGCCAATGGCCCGGCGGCGGCGATGCCCGGAGCTGGCGATGCCGGAACCGTTGGAACCCACGGCCGACCCCAAGCCCGAAGCCCTCGCCCCCGAGGATCTCGCCGAAGAGATCCTCGGCTATCGCTTCCGCGACCGCCGCCTCCTCTCGACCGCCCTCGTCCACGCCTCCATCGCGAACGCCCGGGTCGAGAGCAACGAGCGGCTCGAGTTCCTCGGCGACGCGATCCTCGGCATGGTCGTCTGCGACCGGCTCTACCGGACCTTCCCGACGGCCCTCGAGGGCGAGCTCACCAAGGTCAAGAGCAACGTCGTCAGCCGCAAGACCTGCGCCGAGATCGCCTGCGAGATCGGGCTCGAGCGGGCCCTGGTCCTCGGCAAGGGCGTCGGCAACCGCGAGAACCTGCCGGCGAGCCTCGCCGCGGCGAGTTTCGAAGCGGTGGTGGGGGCGCTCTACCTCGACGGCGGCCTCGAGATCGCCCGGGAGTTCATCCTCAAGCACCTCGATCCCCGCATCGCGCGGGCCTCGAAGCTCGGCCACCAGCACAACTTCAAGAGTGTCCTGCAGCAGGCCGGCCAGCGGGTCGGGCTCTCGAATCCGCAGTATGTGGTCGTCGAGGAGTCGGGCCCCGACCACGCGAAGACCTTCCTCATCCGCGTCGATCTCGGCGGCCGCAGGTTCCCCTCGTGCAGCGGGGCTTCGAAGAAGCAGGCCGAGCAGGAGGCGGCGCTCGCGGCGCTGCTCGGGCTCGGCTTCGCGACCCGCGACGCCGAGGGCGAGATCCGGATCCGGCACGTGCCGGAGGGCGACACCTTCGCCATGCCGCCCGAGCCCGACGGGCCGCCGGGAACCGGCTGAGCCCGCCTCACTCCGCCCCGTGCCGCACGATCCGTCCCTCGACGAGGAAGATGAGGTCCTCGGCGATGTTCGTCGCGATGTCGGACATCCGCTCGAAGCGCTGCGCCGCCGACAGGATGTCGATCGCCTGCGCGGTGTGCCCGACGTCGCGGGTGATCTCCTCGCGGCTCCAGGTGAGCACTTCCTTGTTGAGGAGGTCGATGCGGCGGTCGCTCCGGCGGATCTGGAGGCAGCGGTCGAGGTTCGGGTCGGCCATGGTCGCGACCGCCTCGGCGATCATCGAGCGGGCGCCCTCGGCGAGGTCGACGAGCGAGCGGGGCATCGCGATCGGGCCCGAGCGATCGATCTTGATCAGCCGCTTGGCGATGCCTTTCGCGTGGTCGGCGATCCGCTCGAGCTCGCCGCTGATCCGCAGCACGGTCACGATGAGCCGCAGGTCGCTCGCGACGGGGTGGCTGAGGGCGAGCAGCTTCATGCACTCGCCCTCGAGCTCGACCTGCATCTGGTCGATCTCGGCGTCGCCTTCCTTGATGGTGCGGGCGAGCTCGGCGTCGCCGGTCTCGAGGGCGCGGACCACGCCGGAGACGCGGCCCTCGACGGCGGCGCCCATCGCGAGAAGGTTCCGGCGGAGATCGACGATGCGGGTCTGGAGGTGGATGGCCACGGTCGTTGTTCCCGGTTTCCTCAGCCGAAGCGGCCGGTCACGTAGTCCTCGGTCCGGCGCTCGCGGGGCTTGGTGAAGATGCGTTCGGTCTCGTCGTCCTCGATGAGGCGACCCTCGTAGAAGAAGGCGGTCCGGTCGGAGACGCGGGCGGCCTGCTGCATGTTGTGGGTCACGATCACGATCGTGAAGTTCTCGACGAGCCGCTCGATGAGCTCCTCGATCGCCGCGGTCGAACGCGGGTCGAGGGCCGAGCAGGGCTCGTCCATGAGGAGCACCTCGGGCCCGACCGCGAGGGCCCTTGCGATGCAGAGCCGCTGCTGCTGCCCGCCCGAGAGGCTGAGGGCCGAGGCGCGGAGGCGGTCCTTCACCTCGTCCCAGATCGCGGCGCCCCGGAGGCTCTGCTCGACGAGGTCGTCGAGGTCGGCGCGATTCATCTTCCGGTGGAGCCGCGGCCCGTACGCGACATTGTCGTAGATCGACTTCGGGAACGGGTTCGGCTTCTGGAAGACCATGCCCACGCGGCGCCGCAGCTCGACCACGTCGCGGGTGGCCGAGAGGAGATCCTCGCCGTCGAGGGTGAGCGAGCCGCCCGCCTTGGCCCCCGGGATCGTGTCGTTCATCCGGTTGATCCAGCGCAGGAAGGTGCTCTTGCCGCAGCCCGAGGGCCCGATGAACGCGGTGACCTTGCGGGCGGGGATGTCGAGCGAGATCTCGTGCAGGGCCTGGAAAGAGCCGTACCAGGAGCTGAACCCGCCGGCGCGGATCGCGACCTCCTCGGGCGGGAGGTTCGCGGGCTTCGCGGCGGGGGCGGGTGAGGCGATCTCGTCCATGAGCGAGCGGTGGGGCTGGAAGGGGTCGGGGTGGCCGGGGACTTCGGACGGCGGGGCGGAGGGAGTCGCGGCGGGTGAGTCGGTGACCTGGCTCGGCATCATCGCGGATCTCCCGGTGGGGGTCGGATCAGGACAGCGGCCGGTGGAGCTTCTGGCGGATCACCACCGCGACGGCGTTGAAGGAAAGCAGGACGACGAGCAGCACCACGATCGCCGCCGCCGCGAGCCCCTGGAAGTCCGCCTGCGGCCGCCGCGCCCAGTCGAAGATCTGGAACGGCAGCACGGTGAAGTCATCCATCAGGTTCGCCGGCGTGTTCGAGATGAAGAGCGGCACCCCGAGGACAAGCAGCGGCGCCGCCTCGCCGATCGCCCGGCTGATCGCGAGGATCGTCCCGGTCAGGATCGTCGGCAGGGCCGCGGGCAGCGTGATGTTCCACACCGTCTGCCAGGTCGTTGCCCCCATCGCAAGCGAGGCCTGCCGCAGCGAGGCGGGCACGGCGCGGAAGGCCTCCTGGGCCGAGATGATCACGATCGGCAGGATCACGAGCATCAGCGTCAGCCCGCCGGCGAGCACCGACTGGCCGAACGGCAGCTTCAGGAAGAACCAGCCCTCGGGATTCCCGAGCGCGATCGTCTCCTCCTCGCCGGT
>JBIKVN010000300.1:0-3497 GCA_044356865.1 Phycisphaerales bacterium
TGCGCCGCCGGATGCCGGCCGCGGTAGCCTGAGGGCATGAGCTTCGAGATCCAGCGGTCCGTTCGTGCCGTCCTGACCCTCGCGTGGCTGGTCGCCATCGCGGTGATGCCCGCGTGTTCGGCGAAGCCGGCGCCCGCGCCGAGCGTCGAGCGCCCGCTGCGGATCGGGCTGGTGTTCTCGGAGTCAGGGCCATCGGCCGCGATCGAGGGTGAGGGCTACCGAGGGGCGCGGCTCGCGGTGAAGCGATCGGCGGTGCCGGTCGAGGCGACGCTGATCGAATCGTCGGGCGATGCGGAGGCGGTCGCCGGCCGGGTCGAGGCGGTCGCCGAGTCGATCGATGTCGCCGTGGGCTTCACCGACAACGATCTCGCGTTCAAGTCGATCCCGGCGATCGTCGGCGAGGGCATTCCCGTGATCTCGGCCGGCGCGACCGACCCGATGCTGCCGCGGCTCTCGCCCGGCGAGGTCTTCCTCGCGTGTTTCGGCGACAACGCCCAGGCCGCCGCGGCCGCCGAGTGGGGGACCGCGCGGGCCGGCAAGACGATCGCGGTGCTGTACGACCGGAACTCGGAGTATTGCCGCGGGCTCGCGTCGTACTTCACGCGGACCATCGGAACGATCGGTGGGATGATCGAGGTCGAGGTCGCCTACGACGGCGCCGAGGGTCGCGACGCCGCGGTGGCCGCGATCGCGGCGGCGATGCCGTTCGACTTCGTCTTTCTCGCGTCGCTGCCGGAGGGCGCGGGTGAACTGATCGGAGCGTTGCGGACGGCGGGCGTCGCGGTGCCGGTCATCGGCGGTGATGGCCTCGATTCGGCCGCGACCCGCACCGCGGATGGCGTGCCGAACGATCAGGTCATCTACACCACGCACGTCTTCTTCGGCGGGCAGGAGGGCACCGCGGAGACCTCGCGGTTCCTCGACGAGTACCGGGCCGAGTACGGCGCGGAGCCCGAGTCGGCGTTCGCGGCGCTCGGCTACGACGCGGTGAATCTCGCGATCGACGCGGCGCGGCGCGCCGGAAGCGTCGACCGCGGGGCGATCGCCGAGTCGATCGCGGCGACGCGGGATTTCGCCGGGATCACCGGCACGATCTCGTATCCGGACGGCGGCGTGCCGCAGAAGACGGTCTGGATCGTGTCGATCCAGAAGGGGAAGCCGCGGATGGCGGAGGTGTATCGCCCGCAGGTGGTGCCGGATCCGGCGCCCGCGCCCGATCGGTGATTGCGGCGGTTTCCGCCCTCTTTCCGGACGCGGGAGCGGATCGAACTCGATCGAGGCACGACGGCCGCAATCTTCGGGCTCGGTGCTTGGAGGGCGCCGATTCCCGACCTATCTTCCGGGCATGCCTCTCGTTTCTCCGGTTCGCGTAGCGTCGGCTGTCCACGGGCTTGCGTTGTCGCTCGCCCTCCCGTTGGGGTTGTCCGGCTCCGCCGCCGGCGGATCCGATCGGGTGCTGCTCGTCCCGGATTACAGCCGCGACACCATCTGGGCGTTCAGCCCGGTCGACGGATCGTTGATCTCGGATGCCTACATCCCGAACAAGGGCCTGACCACCCAGGCCCAGTGCGCGATCGGCACGCCTTCGGGAACGATCCTGGTGAGCGACGAGGTGCGCGACCGCGTCATCGAGATCGACACCGACGGCGACCTCATCCGGGTCGTGATCGGGCCGGAAGACGGCCTCGACGCGCCGTACGGGATCAAGATCCGCGAGGGCCAGCTCTACGTCTGTTCCCGGGTCCAGCAGCGGATCTGGAAGGTGGATCTCGAGACCCGGGCCGTCTCGGTCTGGTGGAACGCGGCGGGCATCGCCGGGCCGCGGGACATCGTCTTCCGCGAGTCCGACGCGATCGTGACCGACTCGGACGGGCACGACCTCGAGCGGCTCTCGCTCGACGGTCAGTGGCTCGAGACATGGGTCGACTCGAACGGCGTGACGACCTTCAACTTCCCGTTGTATATCCAGCGGCTTTCGGGGGGCGACATCCTGTTCACCGGCGTCGTCGCGCCGCGGGGACTGTGGCGATACGACGGCACGACCGCGGCGTTCGTCTCTTCGGTGCCGACGGGGTTCACGACGCCCATCGGCGTCTATCCGCTCGAGAACGGCGAGTGGCTGTACACCGGCTTCAGCGGCACCAGCGCCCGGATCCGTGCGGTGAATCCGAAGACGGGCAAGGAACGGGTCATCGTGACCACGAAGGGCTCGGCCTTCCGGAGCATCGAGCCGTTTGATCCGGTGGTCATCAACCCGTGTCCCGGCGACGTCGACGGCAGCCGCCGCGTCGACGCGGCCGACCTGACGACGATGCTCGGGGCGTGGGGCCCGTGCCCGGACTGCCCCTCGGACATCGACGGCGACGGCGAGGTCGCGGCGTCCGACCTCACGGTGCTGCTCGGGGCGTGGGGGCCATGCCCGCTGCTCTGGGCGACCGAGCTCGAGTTCGCCCCCGACCCGTCGATCGTGACCGACGAGGCGCTGCGCTCGGCCATCGCGGCGACGGGCTGGCCGTGGCGGGTGCGCGACATCCAGAGCCAGATCGAGATGGTGCTCATCCCCGCGGGCACCTTCGACATGGGCTGCTCGCCCTCGAACGAGTGGGCGTGCTCGGCAAACGAGTTCCCGGTCCACACCGTCACGATCTCGAAGCCCTTCTATCTCGGCCGGTACGAGGTGACGCAGGGGCAGTGGACCGCGGTGATGGGGGTCAATCCGTCCTTTCACATTGTCCCCAACCAGTTTGTCCCGTCGAGTCAGGTTCCCTTCCGTCCGGTCGATTCGGTCTCGTGGGACCAAATCCAGCCGTTCCTTGCCGAGACGGATCTCCGGCTGCCGACCGAGGCGGAGTGGGAGTACGCGTACCGGGCGGGTACGCAGACGGCGTTCCACTCGTTCCCGGGGTATCCGAACGGGACGAACGACGACACGCTGTACGGGAACATCGCGTGGTTCGGGGGGTGCTGCCAGGGGGGTAACGGGGCGAACTTCACATGGCCGGTCGGCCTGAGAGCGGCGAACGGCTTCGGCCTGCACGACATGAGCGGGAACGTCTCGGAGTGGGTCAACGACTGGTACTCGCCGACCTACTACGCGTCCTCGCCGCTGATCGATCCGCCCGGGCCTCCGACGGGTCAGTTCCCGCCCGAGTTTCCCTATCCGTACCACTCGATCCGCGGCAGCTCGTACTACTGGAGTTCCCAGCTCGGTCGAGCTTCGGCCCGAGGAGCCAACAACTCGGGCTTGTCGAGTTCGGGCTTCCGTGCCGCTCGAAATCCTTGAGAAGATCGGCGACCGAGGGGCGTGGTTCCCGGACGCGGTTGGCCGGCAGGGGCTGGGTCTGAGCGCGCCGAGCCCGGACCGCGTCAATCGCGGCGGTTCCCGCTTGGAGAGGCCGGCTCCGGGGCGTACCTTCGGCACATGAGTTTGAAGTTCCGTGTCCGTCGTGCGGTGGTCGCCTTGGGTCCGCTCGTGGTGTCCGGCCTCGCCGCCGCCG
>JBIKVN010000301.1:0-3494 GCA_044356865.1 Phycisphaerales bacterium
GAGTGGAACCGCGGGCTCGTCGCGATCAACGGCCACCTCGGCAGCTCGATCGCGTTCCACCTCGTGAACCTCGTGCGCAGCGGCGACCCGAAGCACTGGAAGGCCGCCCTCGCCGAGGCCCGCTGGCACGCCGAGGCGTTCGCCCCGAACGAGCGCGGCGAGCCTCGCTTCTACATCGAGCTGCAGCGGCACGTGCCCGAGCAGGAGGCGATCAACCCCCACCTCGTGAAGCTCGCCCGCGAGCTCTCGCTGCCGCTCGTCTGCGACAACGACGCCCACTTCCTGCGCCGCGAGGACCATGACCTGCACGACACCCTCTGCTGCATCAGCATGGGCAAGCAGAAGGACGCGACCGACCGGCTCAAGTACCCCGAGGATGTCTATGTCAAGAGCCCGGCCGAGATGGCGGAGCTCTTCCGCGACCATCCGGAGGCGGTGCGGAACGCGGGGCTCCTCGCGCGGCGCTGCACCGTCGAGCTGCCGAAGGGCCAGAGCCTGGTGCCGGTGGTGCGGATCGAGCGGAAGGGCGCGGTCGAGCCGTACGCGGGCGGCGACCTCACCGAGTGGTTCAAGCGGGCGTGCACGACGTTCGAGCTGCTTCCGGTCGACAGCGACCGCGAGACCGAGGACCCGGCGTCGCTCAAGGCCTCGTGCGACCGGGCCCTCCGCGACCTGTGCGAGGCGGGGCTGGTCTGGCGCTACGGGCCCGACGGGGCGACCGAGTCGATCCGGGCCCGCTTCGACCGCGAGCTCTCGATCCTCGCCGACAAGGGCATCTCGGCGTACTTCCTCATCGTCTGGGACTTCGTGAACTGGGCGCGGCAGCGGGGCATCCCCGCGGTCGCGAGAGGCTCGGGCGTCGGCACGATGGTCGGCTACGTGCTCGGCCTCTCGAACGCCTGCCCGGTGCGGTACGGCCTGCTCTTCGAGCGCTTCACCGACCCCGACCGCAGCGAGTACCCCGACATCGACATCGACCTCTGCCAGGACGGGCGGGCGTCGGTGATCGAGTACGTGCGGAAGAAGTACGGGCACGTCGCGCAGATCGTCACCTTCGGGCGCCTCAAGGCGAAGGCCGCGATCAAGGACGTGGCCCGCGTGATGGGCCTCTCGCCGGGCGACGGCCAGCGGCTCGCGAACCTCGTCCCGAACGAGCTCAAGATCACCATCAAGGAGGCGAAGGCCCGGGAACCCGAGCTCGCCCGCCTGTACGACGAGGACGAGTCGGTGCGCCGGGTGCTCGACGCCGCCGAGGCCCTCGAGGACCACGCCCGCAACCAGGGCGTGCACGCCGCGGGCGTCATCGTCGCGACCGAGCCGCTCGACCGGTTCGTCCCGCTCTGCCGGGCCGCCGGCGGCGAGAACGAGGTGGTGACGCAGTGGGACGGGCCGACCTGCGAAAAAGTCGGCCTGCTCAAGATGGACTTCCTCGGGCTGCGCACGCTCTCGACGATCGAGCTCGCGAAGCGGCTCATCCGCGAGACGCTCGATCCCGCGGCGATCCACGCGGCGACGGGGCGGAGGGCGGGCGACGGCGGCCCCGACCCGCTCGACCTTGACCGCATCCGCCTCGACGACCAGCGGGTGCTCGGGCTCTTCCGCCGCGGCGACACCGCCGGCATCTTCCAGTTCGAATCGGGCGGCATGCGGAAGCTGCTCGTCGACATGCAGCCCGACCGGATCGAGGACCTGATCGCGGCGAACGCGCTGTTCCGCCCGGGTCCGATGGACCTCATCCCCGACTACAACGCCCGCAAGCACGCGCGCCAGGAAGTCCCGAAGGTCCACCCGATCGTCGACGAGCTGACCCGCGAGACCTACGGCGTGATGGTCTACCAGGAGCAGGTCATGCAGATCCTGCACGGCCTCGGCGGCATCCCGCTGCGGGCCGCGTACTCGATCATCAAGGCGATCGGGAAGAAGAACGAGCCGGTGATCAACGCCGCCCGCGGCGACTTCACCCGCGGTGCGGTCGAGCGGGGCCTGCCCGAGGCGCAGGTCACCGAGTTCTTCGAGCTGATCCTCAAGTTCGCCGGCTACGGCTTCAACAAGAGCCACTCGACCGGCTACGCGATCGTCGCGTTCCAGACCGCGTACCTCAAGACCTACTTCCCGAACCAGTACATGGCCGCGGTGCTCAGCTACGAGAGCCAGGCCCGCAAGGTCGAGGAGTGGGCGGTCTACCTCGAGGAGTGCAAGCGGATCCCGTTCGCCGATTCGGCGCCCGAACGCCCGCACGTCGGCGTCGAGGTCAAGCCGCCCGACCTCAACCTCTCCGAGGAGGACTTCTCGGTGGTCTTCATGCCCGGCGAGCCGCGGACCGCGGTGAACGGCCACGTGCGCTTCGGGCTGAAGGCCCTGAAGGGCGCGGGCGAGGCGGCGATCCGGGCGATCGTCGCCGAGCGGCGGAAGTCCGGGCCGTTCAAGAGCCTCTTCGACTTCTGCGAGCGGGTCGACCTGCGCTCGGTGAACCGCGCGGTGATCGAGAGCCTCGTCAAGGCCGGCTGCTTCGACTCGATGCACTCGACCGACGAGCGGGCGTCGCTGGTCGCCAGCCTCGAGGGGGCGATCTCGGCGGGGCAGTCGCTCTCGGCCGACCGGGCGAGCGGACAGGCCACGTTCTTCGGCATGTTCGAGGCGGCGGCCCCGGCCGCGGCGGCGGCGCCCGCCACGCTGCGGAAGGTCCCGGCGTGGGAACCCGGCGAGACCCTCGCCTTCGAGAAGGAGACGCTCGGCTTCCACGTGTCGGGGCATCCGCTCGACCGGTGGAAGTCCGACCTCGACCGCTTCGCCACCGTCGACAGCGTGGGGATCCACGACGTGCCGCACGACTCGGGCGTGGTGGTGGGCGGTCAGCTCACCCGGGTGCGGCCGACGATCACCAAGCAGTCGAATCGCAAGATGGCGATGATCACCGTCTCCGATCGCCGCGGTGCCGTCGACGGCGTGCTCTTCCCCGACGTCTACGCGAAGTACGGCGACCTGCTGCAATCCGACCGGTGCGTCCTGCTCTGGGGCCACGCCGACCGCAGCCGGGCCGAGCCGAGCGTGATCGTCGAAAGGGTCATCGCCATCGAGCAGGCGGGGCAGTTCCTCGCCACGCGGCTCGATCTCGTGCTGGACGGCGAGCCTGCGGGCGGCGAGCCGTTCGAGCCGCTCGTGCAGATGATCGCGGGCTCGCTGCGGAAGGCCTCGGGCAGCGTGGCCAGCCTGCAGGGGCGGCCGGTCGACGTCTCGATCCACGTCGATCTCGGCGACGATCGCGTGACGCTGGTCGCCGACCGGATCCGCGTGGTGCCCGACGCGACGCTCGTCGGCGAGCTCACGCGGCTCCTCGGGCCTGGCCGCGTGCTGGTCCGCGGCGGGCACCGCCCGGCGAAACGGGCGCCGCGGCAGTGGGAACAGAAGAAGAAGTACGAGAACGATCCGGCGGCGTGGGCGCAGGGGACGAGTGACGTGAGGCACTGAGCCTCGCGCCGGCCGTCGCGTCCGTC
>JBIKVN010000081.1:0-12390 GCA_044356865.1 Phycisphaerales bacterium
CTGGAAGCTCTCGGTGCCGGCGATCGGCACCTCCTGGACGATGAACTCGTCCATGTCGGCGAACTCGCCCGAGATCGTGCCGTCGACGTCGACCGCTCCCCGCTCGGGCACGGTGACCGGCGGGGCGACCTCGCGGACATAGCCTTCCTTCGAGAAGACCAGCGTGTAGGTGCCGGGCGCGAGCCCCTCGATCGCGTAGCGGCCGTCGTCCCCGGCGGTCACCGTGCGGCCGGTCTCGATGACGGTCACGGTGGCCCGGGCGAGCGGGGCGTTGAACTCGCGGTCGAAGATCGTGCCGCGGACCGTGCCGCCGGCCGGCACCGCGGCCACGGGCGGCGGAGGCGGCGGCGGCGGAGGCGACTGCCGGCCCCACGCGGAGCCCGCGAAGAGCGGACCCGCGGCGAGCGCCACGAGGAACCTCGTTCGCGGAAACTCGCTCACCAAGGATCACCCAACGCTTGGCGAATCGCCTCGGCCTTCTCGCGGAACGCGGCGTCGGGTTCGACCCCGGCCACGGCCATCGAGACGCAGGTCGCGGAGAGGTCCACGGCCCGCGGTCGGCTGTTGGGATTCACGGCACCCTCGTCCAAGGCCCGGCGGTACGACTCCAGGGCCTTCGTTCCCTCCCCCATCGCCGCCCACGCCGAGCCCAGGGCCCGCAGCGCCGCGGCGCGATCGATGTCGATGATGCGCTCCCGACCCTCGTCGTAGATCCGGCCGGCGTTCCCGGCGTCGGCCTTCGCCTCGGCGACCTCGCCCGCCCGGAAGCGGACGGCGGCGAGACGGGCGTCGATCGCGCAGCGAATGTCGGGAAGCCAAGTCGCGGCGGCGACGCGGTCGCGGGCCTCGGCCAGTTCGGCCCTTGCCCGCGGCTGGTCCCCCCGCTTCACCGAGGTGTCGGCCATACGGGCGAGCGTCTCGACCGGGATCGAGACGGGCAGCTTCTCGAAACTCTTCCGGATGCGGGCGTCAAGCTCGGCCCGGCGGGCCGGATCGCTCCACTGGGCCTCGAGCAGCTCGACATACCCGTCGAGGGCGAGCCGCACGAGTTCGAACCGCCCCGCCGCCGCCAGCCCGTCGAGTCCGGCGAGCGACTCGGCGAATGAATCGGCGGCGAGGGCCTTGGCGGCGGTGAGCTTGCCGGCCTCCTCGGGCAACGCGCCCTTCGCGAGTTCCTCGGCCCGCTCGGCCTCGCCGAGCCGCACGAGGGCCTTCGCCACCGCCAGCCGCACGCGGTCGCGACGCCACTCGACCTGCGTGTCGGCCACCCGCTCGGCGACCGTGAGGAACTTCCGGGCCGTCTCGACCTCGCCCGCCGCGGCGAAGCGACCGGCGATCTCGGCCAGGGCCGTGCCCTTGCGCCACCCCTCGATCCGCAATGCCTGGATGCCCGCCCGCTGGCGCTCGCCGATCTCGAGGTAGCCGAGCGAGGCGATCTCCTCGGCCTTGGCCCGGTCGTTGGCGTGGGGCTGGCGGGGAATGGCCGCGGCCACCTCGAAGGCGAAGTCGAGCCAGGCCGGTCGCCAATCCTGTCGCCAGTCGGGTCGCCAGTCAGGTCGCAGGTCCGGGGCCGGAGCCTCGGGCGACGCTGCCGCGGGCGGCGCCGCCGGCGGAGTCGCGGGCGCACCGATCGCGACGAGCACGGTCAGGAGGAGGGACGCGCTCATGGAGGATCTCGGTCGTCGTTCAGCCGGAAGAAATGGGCCGTCCGGCGGGGAAGGCGGTTCCACCGCCGGACGGCCCTGAACATGCACGCGACTCCCGTCGCGATCGGACTCAGTTGCAGAAGCCCCAGCTGCCGAGGAGGATCGTGAGATCCGATCCGCCGGTGGTGCCGTCACCGTCGAGGTCACCGGTCG
The DNA here is from genome assembly GCA_044356865.1 of Phycisphaerales bacterium. Lineage (GTDB taxonomy): Bacteria > Planctomycetota > Phycisphaerae > Phycisphaerales > SM1A02 > JBEIUL01. The sequence continues at coordinate 1,860 of JBIKVN010000081.1, forward strand.
CCGTGCCCCAGCCGCCGAGCAGGACGGTCAGGTCGGAGGCCAGCACGCTGTTGTCCCCGTCGAAGTCCGCCGGGCAGGGCAGGGCATCGACGACGCAGTCGTTGCGGGCCGTCATGCCGAAGGCGTCCGAGGCCGACCAGCCGCAGAGCCAGTTGGCGTCGGAAGCGAACGCCCCGCGGAACTGGGCCGGGGTGTAGAACCCGTTGTTCGGGGCCGCACCGACGCTGGTGACGGCCGCGTTGCGGGCCCGGGGATCGAGGTTCAGGACCGGCTGCATGACGAGCGAGCCGAACACCACGGCGTTCGGGCCGCGGGTGATGCCCGCGATCGGCATGTTCGCGGCGTCGTTGCCGGCGTTCACGTTGCTGTTCTTCGGGTTGAAGACGCCGACCTGGTTCGCGATGGTGTACGCGCTCGCGTTCTGGTTGCGGAACATCACGCTGTCCTTGATCTCGGCGAGCTTGCCGTCGACCTGCGCCGTGTAGTACTGGGCGGGGTTCGCCGGGGCGTTCACCGTCGAGTACGTGTTGAAGGCGGTGGTCCAGGTGTTGGCCCACGAGAGGGTCCCGTTGAAGCCGTAGCCCGCGCCGCCGTCGCCGTCGATGTTGTCGGCGGCCACCAGCCGCTCGCCGAGGTCCATGAAGATCGAGTTGCGGACCTGCATGCGGGCGTTGTCGCGCCAGGCGGTTCCGTGGTCGCCGGAGATCGGCTGGCCGATCACCGTCATGTTGTACAGCGTGCAGGTGGTCACCGGCTGCCAGTCGCTCTGCTCGGCGCCGTCGACCTCGATGGCGTTGTCGCCGACGCCCGAGCCCTGTTGCGCACCGACCGAGTGGCCCTGGACGATCAGGCCGAACTGGGCCCGGCCGCGCCAGCCCTGGTCGATGTCGAAACTGTCGTCGCCGATGTTCCAGATGGAGAAGTACTTGACGTCGACGGTGCCGCCCCAGATCTCGATGCCGTCATCGACGTTGTTCATGATCTCGAAGTGGCTGATCTCGGTCTGCCGGCCGATGCCGCCGAGCGAGATGCCGTTCAGCTCGTTGCCGAGGCCGACCACCTTGCCGCCGTAGCGGAGCGAGACGTACTGCAGGGCGCCGCTGTCGTCGTCGTCGTCGCCGCCGCCGTAGCGGACGTTCGGGTCGCCGACGAAGGCGGGAACGAGGCCTTCCATGTCGGCGACGTTGTTGGCGTTGAAGGTCGGGGTGTTGCCCGGGATCGCGTTCTCCGAGATGTAGCCCCGGCCCATGATGGTCACGTTGCCCCACTCGTTGCAGGAAGCCCGCCACGTGCCGGTCTTCGGGTCGCCGCCGGTCCAGGTGGCGACGTCGGCCTTCGAGGTGAAGATGATCGGGTTGTCGCGGGTGCCGATCGCGTTGATCTTCGCGCCGCGGCAGATCGCGAGGCTGCCGCCGAGGTTCGTGGTGCTGGCGATGATGGTGCCCGGCTCGATGGTGAGCGTGGCCCCGGGCAGCACGTAGATCTGCTGCTGCAGGTTGTAGGTGTTGTTCGCGGTCCAGGTGGTGCTGGTCGCGATGTTCGAGGCGACGAGGATCTCGGCCGCCCCGGCAGTGCCGGCGAGGGCCGCGCCCGCGAGGGCGACGACGAGGTTCTTGCTTGCGTTCCGGTTCTTCATGGGTCTTTCGGTCCTTCTCGATGGTGTGAGCCCGCGGGCTCGGGTGAGACACTGCCCCCTGCGAATGCCGGCCCCGTCGCGGATCGGGACCGGCCGAACAACCTACGACCGAGCGGCCTCCGTGCGATGAAGACCTGTCGAGCCTTGCGCCACGATGGCGTTCAGGCCGACCGGACTCCGAACGAACGGGCGGTAGCCTGAATGTCTTCGGTTTGCGCGGCGCTCAGACGGCGTGACCGCAGCGCTCGCTTGCGCGCAGCGAACGGTTCAGCGGAAGGCTGCGCTCAGGTTTCGTGAAGGAAGAGTCGGGACGGCGCTCAGCCGCCGCACGGGCCCCACGCGCCGAGCATCGCGGTGAGGTCGGCCGGCCCGACGGTGCCGTCGCCGTCAAGATCCGCGGCTCCCCCGCCTCCCCAGCCGCCGAGGAGCGTCGCGAGATCCCCCGGCCCCACCGAACCGTCGCCGTCGAGGTCGGCCGGGCACGGCCATCCCACACGGAAGAGCAGCGATCGCGGATCGCCGCTCACCGTGAAGTCCATGCCGTAGACGACGATCTCGTTCGCGTCGCTGATCGCGATCGGGATCGAGAAGTCGCCGGGGAAGTAGAACCGACCCGGATCGACGAGCTCGGCGATGTTGTGCAGGGTCCCCGTCGGGTCCCACACCACGGGCACCGTCTTGAACGGCGCGACATCGGCCCAGCCGACGATCCAGCCCGCCGCGTTCACGTCGTAGGCGACCGCCTTGAAGCCGAAGTCGGAAAGTACCTGCCAGCCTTGGCCGGGGCGGTGGACGATGGCGTTCGCGTTCGCCGGCACCGTACCGACCACGACGCCCGAGTCGTTCATCGCGAGGCCGAAGGTCTGCGTCGAGCCCGGCACCGGCCCGAGGTCGGAGACCGTGCCGTTGACCTGCCAGATCACCGCGCGATAGAGCCCCGCCGCGTACTCGGAGTGGCCGACGATGCGCCCGCTCGCGTCGATGTCGCGGGCGATCGAGCTGATCCCGCCGAGCGAGGGCAGCATCTGGTAGCCGCCCTTCGCGGTGTACCGCCAGACCCTCTCCGGATCGGTTCCCGGTTGGATGAAGGTCGCGAAGCCCGCGACGGTTCCCGCGTCGTTGATCCCGACCGCGGTGCTGTAACTCCAGGTGCCGGGTGGCGCCGGCAGCGTGGTGAGCGCGCTCGTCGGCGACCAGGTCGCCGCCACCGTCCCGAGGGTCGGATGGCTGATGCGGCCCGCGACCGCGCCGGCCGCGTTGATCCCGATGCCGATGCTTTGCGTGGTGCCGGCGGGCACGTCGAGCGGCACCCGTCCGACACCGGGGTCGTAGCGCATCGCCCGCGTGATCGACTGGTACTGGAAGTCGCCCGAGACCTGGCCGGCCGCGTTGATCCGCTGGTTCACCGCGGGCGGGTAGTTGCCGACAACCTCGACGGTGATGCCTCCGCCGGCCAAGGCCGACGCGGCGACGAGGAGCGGGATCGACGGGACGACGGCGTTCGGGACGGGGATCATCGAACCCAACCTACGGGCAGCCGAACCGCGGTCAAGCCCGTTCCCCGGCGATCGACCGATTCCCTCAGGACTTGACGGCCTTCTCGCGGAGCCGGGCCTCGCTCGGCACCCGCACCCGGGTCACCAGGCCGCACTTCTCGAGACCGCGGATCACCAGCCAGCTCGAGTCGAACTGCCAACGGCCGAGGCCGTGACGGGCGCTCGTGGGAAAGGCGTGGTGGTTGTTGTGCCAACCCTCGCCGAAGGCCAGGATCCCGACGATCGGGTTGTTCCGGCTGTCGTCGCCCGATCGATAGGGCTGCTTGCCCCACAGGTGGCAGATGCTGTTCACGCTCCAGGTGATGTGGTGCACCATGCACATCCGCAGCAGGCCGCCCCAGAGGAAGCCGAGGAAGGCCCCCCACCAGGATCCGGTGAGCAGCCCGCCGATCAGGGCCGGAAGGGCGAAGCCGAGAAAGACCCAGAGCAGGAACGTGCCGCTCAGGAGTCGCATGCGTCCGTCGGCGACGAGATCGGGCACATAGCGGTTCGGGTCGGTGTCTTCCGGACGCGTCACCAGCCACCCGAGGTGGGCATGGCCGAAGCTGCGGAGCCAGCCGCCGATCCCGTGCTCGCGGTGGGCGTTCGGCGAGTGCGGATCATGCTCGTGGTCGGAGTGCTTGTGGTGCTTGCGGTGGGTCGCGCACCACCAGATCGCCGGACCCTGGCCCGCCATCGAGCCCAGGATGCCGAAGGTCCAGAAGACCACCGGGCTGGCTTCGAAGCTGCGGTGCGTGAACAGCCGGTGGTAGCCGATCGTGATGCCCATCCCGGTGAGCACGTAGAACACGAGGAGAACCCCGAGCTCGACGGGCCCGAACCAGCCACCGCCCCAGGCCTTCCACATCGCGAAGACCGCGACGATCGAGGGGACGATGACCGCGATCGCGGTGCCGATGCGGACCGCCTTCGGTACGGCGATGCCAGGTTCGTGGGGATCGGACGGGACGGAGGGCGCGGGGGCGGCAGTCGGAACGATCGGCGGGTTTTCGAGAATCGACACGCAGGTTGCCTGGCGGGCCGGGACGACCCGTACGGAAGCGGAGGAGCGGATCGGGCGGACAGCCCGCCTGACCGGGGAGTTGGAAGGGTAGCGGAGCGGCGAACGGCCGCGGGATGATTCGGCTGATTCCGCGCGAGAAAATCGGGTTCCGCGTCCGCCGCGAGCCCGTATCGTGACCGCCCCCGACGGACCCCGCCATGACCACCGCTTCCCTCGCGCTTGACCGGTTCGACGCCCCGCGCCCCGAGACGATCGCCGCCCGCGAGCGCGACTGGCGGTGCGGGGCGCTGGTCTACCAGGTGATCGTCGACCGCTTCGCGCCCGGCGGCGATCGCGCGGCGCGGGCGTCGCTCTATGCAGCGCCGCGGCGGCTGCGCGACTGGAAGGAAACCCCGACGAAAGGCCAGTTCCTTCCCGAAGCGAAGGTCTGGAGCCACGAGGTCGACTTCTGGGGCGGCACCCTCGCGAGCCTCCGGACCCGGCTCGACCACCTCGCGTCGATGTCGGCCGAGGTCCTCTACCTCAACCCGCTCTTCGACGCCCCGACCAACCACAAGTACGACACCGCCGACTACCTGCAGGTCGCCCCCGAGTACGGCACGCGGGAGGAGCTGCTCGCCGTCGCTGCCGAGGTGCACGATCGCGGCATGCGGATCGTCCTCGACGGCGTCTTCAACCATGTGGGGTCCCGCTTCGCCCGCTTCGTCGAGGCCCACGGGAACGCGAAGTCGCCGTGGCGCGACTGGTTCCTCTTCGGCCCGGAACACCCGCTCGGCTACCGGGCGTGGGCCGACGTTCCGAACCTGCCCGACCTCGCGCTCGAGAATCCGGTCGTGCGCGACTTCCTCTGGCGGGGCCGCGACTCGGTGGTTCGCTCGTGGCTCGCCGCGGGGATCGACGGGTGGCGGCTGGATGTGGCGAGCGACCTCGGGCCGGAGTACCTGCGTGAGCTCACCGAAGCCGCCCACGAGGAGAAGCCGGGGTCGCTGGTCGTCGGCGAGATCTGGAACTACCCGGCGGGCTGGGACGGCTCGCTCGACGGGATCCTGAGCCTCTTCGCCCGCACCGCGATCTTCGCGCTCGTGAAGGGCGAGGTCGACGGGCCCGCGACCGCCCGGCGACTGGCCCGCTGCGTGCTCGACGCGGGCACCGAGTTCCTCCTGCGCTGCTGGACGGTGCTCGACAACCACGACACCGAGCGGCTTGCCCACGTGTTGCCCGATCCGGCGGCGCGGCGGCTCGCGTGGATCCTGTGGGCGACGCTGCCCGGGTCGCCGAACCTCTACTACGGAAGCGAGGTCGGCATGTCCGGCGGGGCCGATCCCGAGAACCGGGCGCCGATGCGCTGGGATCTCGTCGAGCGGGCCCCGGCCGACGGCGAACTCGCGTTCCTGCGGCGGCTGCTGGCGGCCCGGCGGGACTCGCGCTCGCTGCGGGTCGGCGACGCGCGATTCCTCGACACCGCGCGGGCCCTCGGGTTCCTTCGCCTCACCGACCGGCCGCTCGAGACGACGCTCGTCCTGGTGAACCCCTCGGCCGAACCGGCGGTCGAGTGCGTGCCGATGCCCGACGGGCGGCTCATGGCCGGCACCCGTTTCCGCGACGCGATCGGCCTGGCGGGAAGCCACCCCGTCGAGGCCGAGGTGCATTCCGGGCACCTGCGGGTGACGGTCCCGCCGCGGACCGGGCTGGTGATGACGATGGTGCCCCCCGCGGACGGCGGCCACTCGCCCTACAAGCGGATGGGCAGCGCCCGATGAGCTTCTACCGTCACCACGCCCTGTATCGCGCGTTCTTCGCGCCGAGCGAAGAGATCCGGGCGTCGATCGACGCGATGGCCGCGAAGCATCTCGGGCGGAAGCCGAAGCGGGTGCTCGACCCGGCGTGCGGCCCGTCGACCTGGCTCGAGCATTGGGCGGAGCGCGGGGCGGGCGTCACGGGCATCGAGCTCGACGCCGAAGTGGCCGCGGCCGGCCACGAGCGGCTCGCGCCGCTTCGCATGGGCGGCCGCGAGGCGCAGGTCCTTGCCGGCGACATGCGGGCGCCGCCGCCCGGCGTGCGCGGCCCCTTCCAGCTCCTCATCAACCTCGACAACTCGCTCGGGCACCTCGGCGGCGTCGAGGATGTCGCGATGCACCTCGCGGCGATGCGCTCGCTGGTCGCCGACGGCGGGCTCTATCTCCTCGGCCTCGCGGTGCGCGAGCGCGGCGACTCGATCGAGCCGGCGACGGTCTACGAGCGCGGCCCGCAGCCGATCGACGGCGGCGGCTTCGCGGCGGTGCGGAGCGAGACGCTCGGCCTCCAGAAGCCCGAGCGGAAGGGCGACCTTGCCTGCGAGCGGATCCGCCATCTCGTGCTGACCGCGAGCGTCCCCGGCCTCGCCCCGCTCTTCCTCGAGCAGTACGACCTGTTGACCTTCCCGTACCTGACGCTGAAGGATGCGTTCGCCCGCACCGGCTGGACGGTCGCCGACTGCCGCGACGCGACCGACGAGGAACTGCCGAAGCGCCGCTTCGGCCCCGGCTGCGGCGATGTCCTGCTCGGGCTCAGGCCGGCGAAGGCGGCCGCGAGTTCGCGAGGGCGGCCAGCCGCCAGGCGATCCGGGCCGGCCCGTCGTCGGAAGGCGTGAGGACGAGCGGGGCTTCCGCCGCCGCGTCCGGCGGTTCGAAGGCCGCCCGCTGCCGCTCGAAGGCGGCGATTCCGGCGTCGGAAACCTCGCCGCGGTCCTCGCTCCGCGCCGCCAGCCGCCGGCGGATCTCGCCCTCGGGACAGGTCATCTCGACGAGCAGCGGGATCGCCCCGAGGCGGTCGGCCAGCGCCCGCATCCGCGCGCGGTCGGCGCGACGCCCGTGGTTGGCGTCGAGGATCACGTGCTCGCCCGCGGCCAGGGCCCGTCCGGCCCGCCGCTCGAGCTCGGCGTAGGTCCGGGCGTTCCAGTCGGGCGTGTAGATCGAGGCGTCGCCGCGGGCGGTCGCGGGAAGGCCCGCGAGCTCCTTGCGGATCGCGTCGCTCCGCAGGACGGTCGCCCGCAGGGGCCGCGCCGCGGCGGCGGCGACCACGCTCTTGCCCGTGCCGGGAAGTCCGCACAGGATCACGAGGGCCGGCCGCGGCAAGGCGTACCCGACCGCGACGAGGGCGTAGTTCCGCGAGGCCGCCGCGGCGACGGAGCGATCCTGCCCGCTGACCTCGGGCTCGCGGACCGTCACGCTCTCGACGAAAGCGTGCACCACGCCGTCGCGGGCGGCGAAGACCGGGAAGACCTCGTGGGCCCCGGGATCGCCCGCGGCCTCGGCCCACGCCGCGAGGAAGCGGCGACCGAGGGGATCGAAGCCGCGGGCCGCGAGGTCGAAGCCGACCCGCGTCGCGTCGGCGGCGATGTCGCGGCAGCGCAGTTCGAACGAGAACTCGATGCAGTCGAAGGCCACGATCTCGCCGTCGAGGAGGCAAAGGTTGCGGGCGTGGAGGTCGCCATGGACCTCGCGCACGAGGCCGCGGGCGTGACGCTCGGCCAGGACCGGCATCGCGGCCTGCACGCGGCGCCCGACGAGGCGGGCGAGCTCGAGCCATGGCGTCGGTTCGCCCTCGGGCACCGTCGCGCCGAGGATCCCGAGCCCGTGACCGTGCAACCCCGCGAGGCTGTTCTTCAGCCGCCGCAGCACCGCGACCGGGTGGCCCCAGCGGGCGATCTCCGCGCCGCCCGGGCACGCCGCATGGAAACGGGCGAGCCGGTCCGCGAAACGATCGAGCGCCGGCCCCAGCCGCTCGCCGCGGTCGCCGGCCGCCTCGAGCCGGGCGAGCACGCCGTCGAGAAGGCCGTCCGCGGGCAGGCGCCGCATCGCCGTCGCCCAATCCAGCACCCGCTCGCCTTTGCCCTCTCCCTCGGCCGCCTCGGCCCGCTCGCGGACCGGTCCGAACGCGACGCCCGCGTCGGTCTCGACCAGGGGCGCGACGCCAAGATAGATCTCGGGCGCGAGCCGTCGGTTGAGCCGCACCTCCTCGAGGCACGCGTCCCGCCGGGCCTCGGCCGGCGCGAAATCGACGAACCCGAGCGAGACCGGCTTCTTCAGCTTGTAGACGCGCTCGCCGCCGAGGACCACGCACGAGAGGTGCGTCTGCACGCACCTCCACGCCCCGGCCGCTTCCGCCGCAAGCACCCGTTCGATCGCCGTCAGGGGCACTCCCCCCAACCGCCGAGGAGGATCGTGAGATCGGCCGCCCCCACCGTGCCGTCGTCGTCGAGGTCGGCGAACGAGCCCTTCACCGACCATTCGGCGAGCAGCGTCGAGAGGTCGGCGGCCCCGATCGAACCGTCCTGGTCGAAGTCACCGAGGCAGGGCCCCCCGCCGCCCGACCCGCCGAGCTCGATGCAGGCGATGTGGGGGAAGCCCGAGCCCGAGAGCGACAGGTCGTTCCACCGCCCGCTCGAGCCGAGGAGCTCGGCGTAGTGCTCGGTGCCCGAGGAGTTGTTCGGCTCGCCCGGATTCCAGTTCGTGTAACCGACCGGCGAGCCGTCGGTCCACCGCCAGTCGCCTTCGCTTCCCTCGTCGGTGAAGCCGATCCAGACCCGGCGATCGACCCCGAGGGCGTTCCCGAACTCGACGCGGACGAACTCGTTCTTGGCCTCGTCGCCGATGCTCACGAGGTGTCCGCCGAGCGATTGGGCGAGCGATTCCGCCGCCGCCCAGGTCGTGGTCGCGGCGCCGATGTACCGGCGCCCGTCGGCCGGATTCACGACATCGACGAGGGCCCCGCTCTCGATGAGGAGGTTGCCCGAACCGGTCGCGGTCGCACCGTACGAGCCGAGCCGGATCGCGTAGGTGGTCTTCGGCGCCGCCGCGAAGCTCACGCGGCTCTGCAGGCTGCACGCGTCGTCGTTGCAGGCCACGATCGCCGCGGCGTCGGGGCACGGGACGGACGAGGCGTAGATCGCGATCTTCGAGTCGAGGGTCGTCTGCCCGCAGGTCGTCACGCTCACCAGCCCGCCCGGACCGCTCGACCAGAGGAACCAGATGTCGTTGTGGATCTGGTTGTTGCTGAAGAAGAGGCAGGTCGGGCTGCCCGCGCCGTCGGTCGTCGCCTCGACGGTCGAGAACGGGAAGGTCCCGAGCCCCGAGATCGACTCGGGCGTCGCGCACGAGTCGTTGGCGGGCGGGGCCGCCCCGGCGAGCGAGGCAAGCGGAAGGGACACGGCGAGTGCGGCGGCACGATTCGGCATGGGGCGTTCTCCGGCGGGGCGGACCGGCGCCGCCCGTCCGGAAAGTACCGCCCAAACCGCGATCGCCCAAACCGATTCGCCGGAAATCGCCCGAGAACCGCCGGGCACTCCGCTACCGTGCCCGCGTGCGGAGCCGGGCCTTCACCCTCGTCGAGATGCTCGTCGCCCTCGCGATCGTCGCGGTGCTGCTGTCGATCGCCCTGCCCGCCCTCGCCTCGGCCCGCGGCCGGGTCCACCTCGTCGGCTGCACGGCGGCGCAGCGGAAGATCGCGGTCGGGGTCTTCAACCACGCCACCGAGCGGAAGGGCAAGTTCCCGGGCCCGCACACCGAGCCGGGGCCACGATTCCGCGGGAGTCCCTGGGTGCTCGCCTTCGACCCGCCCGGCCAGCCGCTGGCCCGCCGGCTTGATTCCCGGGGCCGCGAGACGATCGCCGCCCTCGAGGCGGGCTCGCTCTGGCCCTTCGTCGGCGACGCCGCGGCCTACCGCTCGCCGCGCGACCCGACCGACCGGGTGCGGAGCTTCTCGCTCAGCGTCTTCCTCGCCGGCAGCCCCGAGGTCGGCGACCATCCCGACCTGCGGTTCGGGGCCCTCGCGAGCCGCATGGACTCGATCCGCGATCCCTCCGGCACGCTGGCGGTCGTCGCCGAGGAGGACCCGAACGGCCCGCGCAACCGGAACGCCTTCACGCTGGACCTGCGGGGAAGCCGCTGGATCGACCTCCTTCCCGACTGGGGACCGCGGCCGCACTTCACCGCCGCGATGGTCGACGGCTCGACGGTGGCCCGGCGGCTCGGGCACCCGCGGCTGCGGGAGGCGATTCTCGGAGCCGGTCCCGTCCCGCCCGAGGGCCGCCCGGTCGACGAGGCGACCGGCGGGGACTTCGAATTGCTTCGCGGACTGCTGCGGATCGACCGGTAGCCGCGACCTCGCGGCGTGATCGGACGCGCGCCGCCCGACTCTTCGCCCGCAGGCGGCACAGGCGGAACCGGTCAGCGCCGGTTCCCGTGCGGACCGCTTCCCTTCGCCGCCGCCGCTTCCCAAGGTGTCTCTCACGGCTCGCGTCGGGTCCCGCAAGGACCGCCGCGACCGGGAGGGAACCGAATGCACACCGACCGACGA
>JBIKVN010000302.1:0-3466 GCA_044356865.1 Phycisphaerales bacterium
CGAGCAGGATGTGCTCGGTCCCGATGTACTCGTGGTTGAACCGCTGGGCTTCCTGGTTGGCCAGGGCCATCACCTTGCGGGCTCGATCGGTCAGGCGTTCAAACATGCGTCCTCCTGTTTCCGGCGCTTGGCCGGACTCTTTCGGATCCTTTCGTCGGCCCCCGGGCCCGCCCACATCGGCCGGAAGCCGAAGCGGGAGGGAAACGGGTTCGACCCGAGACCGATAATGGTACGCGGGCGACCGTCACTCGTGAGCGAGCGGCGTGCCGTTCCGGTCGCCGCTCCTGACAGCCGTCCGGATCCGACCGGACATCCCTTGATACGGAGGCTGGGGGTGGAGGTGCGCCGGCCGACGGGAGTTTGCTCCAAGGTGGGGCGTTTGCCGTGCCGGAGGGCGTTTCGCGGGTGATCGCGCGATCTTCGGGTCCGCGGTCGCGGAAAGGCCTCGCGGCAAAAGCCCTTCGGGAAGAAGTCGGCCGTTCTCGGTGAAGGAAGTTCCAGAGTCTGGAGAAGATCGGACCGCGGGGATGCCAAGACGCGATACTGGGCGGCTGCGAGCCCTTGTGTCTGCTCGTCGAATGTTGCCTGTCCAGATTCGACCCCAGATTCGACCCCAGATTCGACCCCAGATTCGACCTTGGCTGTGCAGTTGCCGGCCGGGAGTTGCCTGTCCAAGTTCGCGGTTCAGGTTCGCGTTTCAGGTTCGCTCCGGAGAGAGAGTTCGTCCAAGTCATCGTCGATCCGTTCTGCCTGTCCAAGATCAACGGTCCAACATCGACGTGTCCAACATCGACGGGTCCAACTCATGGGAACCTCCCCCGCAAACCTTCTTGCAATCGCGTTCGCTGCCCGAATGGCATTCGGGGCGGCTGCGCCTGACGAGGTGACCCTCGCGCCCCCCTCGTCCCTGCGGGTCGAGCTCTCCGACGGGCGGAAGCTCGTCGGAGAGGTGGAGCGGTTCGACGACGAGCGGTTCGAGGGGCCGATCGGGCGGGTGCGGTGGGTCGAGGTCACCCCTCTCGAGGCTTGGCGGGTGCGGAAACTCCTCACCTCGCCCCGGGACAGGGAAGGCTGGCTCTCGATGGTCGCCTTCATGCAATCTCTGCCGGGCGGCGACGCGTTGGCTCTCCGGGCCGGAGGCGAGGCGAAGCGCACCGGAGCGACCGACGCCGAGGTCGCGGCGGCGATCGAGCGGGGGACGCTGGCCGCGGCGGCCCGGGCCGGTCGCGAGGCGGCGATGCGGGCCGCCGCGTTCCGGACCGGCTCGCCCGAAGCGCTGGTCCCGGCCGGGCCCGCGTGGCCGCCCGTGGACGACGCGGCGCGTCCCGACTCCGTCAAGGCCCTGCGGACGGCGATGGCCCCGCGACTCGCCGCGACCGGACGCGAGCTCGTTCCCGTCGAGACCGACGCCTGGATCACCTACGCCGACGCCGGCACCAAGTCCGCGGCCATGCTCGGCGTGCGGCTCGATCCGCTCGTCGCGGTCGCGGCCGGCGTCCTCGGTCAGAAAGCCGACTGGCAGCCGTTCGTCGCGAAGGGCGTGCTCGTCGCGATTTCCGCCCCCGACGCGTTCCGGCTCTTCGAGGCGAGCGCCTTCCGCCAGCAGGCCGGGCCCGAAGACCGCCGCTTCACGCACTACGACGGCCCGCACGCGATCGTCTCGATCCGGACCGACGGGCTCACCGAACGGCAGGTCGAGGAACTCGCGACCCGCGGCGCGGCCCGGGCCATCCTGCACCGCACCGGCAGCCCGACCCGGCTGCCGCCGTGGGCCAACGAGGGCGTGGCCGACCTCATCGCGGTCCAGGCCCTCGGCGTCCAGGCGCCGGGGGCCGCCGACGAGGAGCCGTTGCACGTGCGGCTTGAAGGACGCCTCCGCGAGCGAGGGCTCGCCCGCCTGCGGAACGATCCGAACGCGACCGCGGCGTTCGCGATCGACACCTACGACGATCCGAAGGTCGACGCGGCCCTTCCCGAGATCGAGGCCCTGGGGTTCCTCCTCGCGAGCCGGCTGCACGACCGCTCGCCGCGGCAGCTCGCCGCGTGGGTGAAACTCGTGAAGGAAGGGGTGGAGTGGCGCGAGGCGTTCCGCGACGCCTTCGGCCAGCGCTTCGAGGCCGCCGTCGACGACCTCGTCCGCTGGCACCGGACCAACGACTGAAGCCTCAATCGCCGGCGTCGACGATCCGCCCGTCGACCAGCCGGACGCGGCGGTCGGCGCGGGCGGCAATGGCCGCGTCGTGCGTGACCATCACGACGGTCAGCCCCGCGCGATGCCGCTCGGCGAGCGCGTCGAGGATCCCCTCGCCGGTCTTCGCGTCGAGATTTCCCGTCGGCTCGTCGGCGAGCAGCACCTTCGGGTCGTTCGCGAGGGCCCGGGCGATCGCGACCCGCTGCCGCTCGCCGCCCGAGAGCTCGGCAGGCCGGTGGCCGAGCCGATGCCCGAGTCCGAGGCTCCCGAGCAGGGCCTTCGCCTTCCGCCGCGATGCGGGCCCCTCGCCGCGCAGCCAGCGGAAGCCGACCATCGCGGGAATCGTCGCGTTCTGCAGCACCGTCAGCTCCGGCAGGAGGTGGTAGAACTGGAAGACGAAGCCGACGTCGCGGTTGCGATATGCGTCGAGCGCCCACGCCGACGCCCGGTCGATCCGCGTCCCGCGGAACCGGACCTCGCTCGCGCCGCGGTCGGGCCGGTCGAGGCCGCCGAGAAGATGCAGCAGCGTGCTCTTCCCCGAGCCGCTCGCCCCGAGCACCGCGACCCACTCGCCGGGACGCACCGCGAGCGACGCGTCCCGCAGCACGGGCACCTCGACGCGACCGAGCCGGTAGGTCTTGCCCAGCGACCGCCCCTCGAGGATCGCCTCGCCCCCCTCACTCATAGCGAAGGCTCCGGATCGGATCGGTGTCGGCCGCGCGGGCCGCGGGCACCGCGGCGCCGATCACGCTGAAGAGGGTCGCGAAGCCCATCGTGAAGAGGGCGTTCCGCAGGTCGACCTCGTTCGGGATGCGGCTGAAGTAGTAGACGCTCGGATCCCAGATGAGGATGCCGCGGTGCTGCGACAGGATGAACCCGAGGCCGCCGAGCAGCAGGGTTCCGATGATCCAGAGCAGCGATGAAAGGAACGAGCCCCGCACCGTCGCGACGGTCGCCGCGAGCAGACTGGCCGCCGCGAGGGCGTAGATCCCGCCCCAGAGGACCGCCGGCGCGGGCTGCCCGATGAGCGCATGGATCTCGTTGATCCTCCCCACGACCAGCGTCGACAGCCCGAAGCCGCCGAGCGAGCCGAGCGTGCCGATCACCAGCCCGTAGACGAGGAAGATGAGCAGGATCCCGGTGCGGCTCGCCCCGACGGCGCGGAGGATCCCGATGTCGCGGGTCTTCTCCTGCACGATCGACCAGAAGATCGCGAGCACCAGGCCCGCACACACGATGTACACGAGCGAGAAGAGCACCTGCATCAGGCCGCGC
>JBIKVN010000303.1:0-3432 GCA_044356865.1 Phycisphaerales bacterium
TCGAGCCCGTCCTCAAGGAGGTCGTCGAGAGCCAGTACTTCATCGGCGGCCCGAAGATCGACGCCCTCGAGGCCGAGGTCGCCGCCTACAGCCACGCGAAGTTCGCGATCGGCTGCGCGAACGGCTCGGACGCGATCGTGCTGGCCCTCATGGCCCTCGACATCGGGGCCGGCGACCTCGTCGCGTGCCCGACCTACACCTTCTTCGCGACCGCGGGGGCGATCCACCGGCTCGGGGCGAAGCCGATCCTCGTCGACGTCGATCCGGTCACCTTCAACATGTGCCCCGATTCGCTGGCCGCGGCGTTCCGCTGCCACCCGGCGATCAAGGCGATCATCCCGGTGCATCTCTTCGGGCAGGCGGCCGATCTCGACGCGATTCTCGCGTTCGCGGCCGACCGCGGCGTCCCGGTCATCGAGGACGCGGCGCAGGCCATCGGCACCGAGGATGTCCACGGCAAGCGGGTCGGCAGCCGCGGCGCGATCGGCACCTTCAGCTTCTTCCCGAGCAAGAACCTCGGCGGCTTCGGCGACGGCGGCATCCTGACCACCAACGATCCGGCCCTCGCCGCCCGCCTCAAGCGGCTCCGCAATCACGGCATGGAGCCGAAGTACTACCACCACGAGGTCGGCTTCAACTCGCGGCTCGATGCCCTGCAGGCGGCGATCCTGAGCGTGAAGATGCGGCATCTCGACGCGTGGAGCGAGGGCCGCCAGCGGAACGCGGCCGTTTACGACGCGGCCTTCGCGGCCGAGGGGGCGAAGGCCGGCGCCGAGCCCTTCGTGGCCGGCGAGTTCCCGCTCCGCACGCCGATGCCCGCCCCGCGCGGTGCCCGGCATATCTATAACCAGTACGTGATCCGCGTTCCCGCCCCGATCCGCGACGCGGTGCGCGACGGACTTGCGAAGCGCAAGGTCGGCACCGAGATCTACTACCCGGTCCCGATGCATCTCCAGAAGTGCTTCGCGTACCTCGGCTACCGCGACGGCGTCTTCCCGCACTCCGAGCGGGCCGCGAACGAGACGATCGCACTGCCGATCTACCCCGACCTCACGGACGCCCAGCGGCGCTGGGTCGCCCATGCGACGGTGGCGGCGATTCGCGAGGCGGCCGCGGCACGATGACCGCGCGGGGATGCCTCCGGCGGCTCGCGCTCGCGGGTCTCGCGACGGCGATCGCGTTCGCGGGGCTTGCCGCCACCTGGCAGTGGAAGCCCGGCTGGATCATCGAGCCGCTCATCGCGTGGCGACAGCGACAGTCCGGCATCGAGCGGAAGCGGCTCGCGGTGGGCGGCGACCTCTGGCCCTATCTCGAGCGGAATGGCGGCGAGGGGACGCCGGCCGTCGTCGTGCACGGGTTCGGGGCCGACGCGAACTCGATGGCCGAGTTCGCGGTGCGGCTCGACGGGCGTCGCGTCGTCGTGCCCGACCTTCCGGGCTTCGGCGACCATCCGCTGCCCGACGGCCCGGACGGGATGGTCCCGTGGGAAGGGGAGTACGTCGAGCGCCTCGCGGCTTTCCTGCGGGCGCTCGGCCCGGGGCCGTACGACCTGGTCGGAAGCTCGATGGGCGGGGCGCTCGCGGGAGCCCTGGCGGCGAGGCATCCCGAGCTCGTGGCGCGACTCGTGCTCATCGCTCCGGCCGGCGTGCCGGCCGAACGCGAGAACGACTTTTTCCGCCGGGCCCGCGCGGGCGAGAATCCCCTCGACATCGCCTCGGTCGAGGACTTCGATCGGGTGATGGCGACGGTGTTCCGGCGTCCGCCCGAGCTGCCGGCGAACGTGAAGCGCTGGCTGGTCGAGCGGAACCGGCCGCATCGGGCGACCCGCGCCGCGATCCTCGCGACGATGGCCCCGTTCCTCGTGGGCGGGCTCGAGGAAGTCGCGGCGTCGATCCGGGCGCCGACGCTGGTGCTGTGGGGCGAATCCGACCTCGTCACCGACCGTTCGGCCGGGGAAGCCCTGGTCGGGCTGCTGTCCGACGCGAGGCTGGTGGTCGTGCCCGATGCCGGACATGTCCCGTGGCAGGACTCGCCGACCGCGACCTACCGCGCCCTGCGCGAGTTTCTCGCCGAACCGCCTTGAGCCTCACGCCGGCTTCGCCGCCAGCGCCGCCCGCACGAGCGACAGGATCGCCGCCCGCTCCTCGCCCGCGAGCTCGCGGCGCGGGGCCCGCACCCGCTCGCCGTCGCCGCACGCCTCGGCCTGCACGAGCTTGATGTACTGCACGAACTTCGGGTGCGTGTCGAGCCGCAGCAACGGCAGGAACCAGCGATAGAGCCGGTCGGCCCGCGCCGCGTCGCCCGCCCGCGCCGCCGCGAAGAGCTCGACCGATTCGCGGGGCAGGGCATTCGCGAGCCCGGCGATCCAGCCGCACGCCCCCATCCGCACGCCCTCGACGACGCAGTCGTCCAGCCCGACCAGGACCGCGATCCGGTCGCCGCACAGGGCGCGGATCCCGGTGATCCGCCGCACGTCGCCGCTCGATTCCTTCACCGCGTGAAGGTTCGGATGGGCGTTCGCGAGCTCGAGGACATGGGCCGGCGTGAAGTCGGCCCCGTAGGCCGGCGGATTGTTGTAGAGCATGCACGAGAGCGGGGTCGAACGCATCACCTCGCCGACGTGCCCGCGCAGCTCGGCCCAGTCTCCGCGGTAGACGTAGGGGGGCAGGACCATGAGCCCCGTGCAGCCCGCGGCCCGCGCCGCCTCGGCCGCGGCGATCGCCTCGCGGGTCGAGGCCGCGGCGATCGAGGCGATGACCGGCCCGCGGCCCTCGCTTGCCTGCACGCAGGTCTTCCAGAGCTCGACCTTCTCGTCGGACGACAGCGTCGCGCCCTCGCCGAGCGAGCCGGGCGTGACCGTGCCGCGGCAGCCGCCCTCGAGCAGGCGGCGAACGAGCGCCGCGAGCGAGCGGTGGTCGACGCGGTCGCGGTCGTCGAACGGGGTGGTGAGGGCGGGCAGCACGCCGTGCCAATCTTCGCGTCGCATCGACATGGTGAACCTCGAATCGCTCAGGGGCCCTCGTTCCAGCCCGCGGCCGTCGCGGGATCGCCCGGATCGACGACGAGCTCGGTGCGGGCGGTGATCCACGCCCGGCCCGCGATCGTCGGAAGCACCTGCCCCTCGGGCCCGGGCCGGTACCGCGCCTCGAAGCGGCTTCCGATGACCGACTCCTGCACCCAGACCTCGCCGGGCGCGAGCCGCCCGTCGGCGGCGAGGCACGCGAGTTTCGCGCTGGTGCCCGTCCCGCACGGCGAGCGGTCGTACGATCCGTTCGGGCAGAGCACGAAGTTCCGGCTGTCGGCGTTCTCGCCGATCGGGTTGCCGAAGATCGCGACATGGTCGATCGGCGCCCCGCCGTCGCCGCGCACGCGATGCCGCTCGAGCGTGTCGCGGATCTCGCCGGCGAACAGCAGCTGCTGCTCGAGCCGCGC